>DASRDS010000273.1:0-3778 GCA_035652495.1 Gemmatimonadaceae bacterium | reverse complement strand
CTTGGACGGATCACCGGGCCCATCGGCATTACTAGGGCCCCACTTCACACCGGCCGTGTCCAGCGACTTGCCGGTGGGCAGAGTCGGCGCCAGGTAGGCGACGAGGCGGTCGACGTCCGCCTGCTTGTCGGCCGGCAATGGCCAGTACGCCGACCCGGACGCGATCAAGAACACGACCGCCGAAGCCGCTATCCCGCAGGACAGCGACGGGATCGAATAGAGGCTCGAACTATGTGGTGCCACCAGGTGGCGCAGCATTCCACACCCCCGACCGGCCTTACTCCCAACACCTAGTACTACTATGTGTAACGACCCGGTTATACGCTAGTCTCGTACCGATCCACTGCCCATCTAGTCGGGATAAGCAGCACGTAGGAAGGGACGAGTTGCTCTACAACAGTGGCCACTAATTCTTCCCGGTCAAGATGGCTTCGAACAATTCGATAGCCCGCGGATCGCCGGTCTGGCCGAGCCAGAACATGGCCTTACGTCGAAGCTCGGGATCGTGACTGTTTTTGGCCACATTGATCAAGATCGGAACGCCCTCGTCGCGCGGACGTTGCGACAACGCGAAGATTGCCGACTCGCGTACCTCACGATCAACGGTGTTGTCCGTAACCAGCGAGTCGAGCGAACCCGTCGCGTTCGCCGCGGCCTGGCCCAGCCAGAAGACCACGTTCTTGCGCGTCTCGGTCGGCTTCGCGTTGTCGCGCGCGATCGCGATCATGCGTGGCCAGATTCGGACCTGATCGGCGGAATCGGCAAGCGTTGCCGGAAAAACCGCCTCCCGTCCCACGTGCGTCGTCTTCTGCTCGGCGAGTCCAAGGAAATAATCGGCGGCCGCGCTTGCCGGGACCTCGCCGAGGTCGGTGATGGTGATGTTGGCGCGCGGGCGCCAGTGGCCGCCGACGTGCACGTGCAGCCGCGTCGGCTCGTGCGCGCTCATCCAGAGGACGACGCGCACCGGGCCCTCATCGCACTCGTCCTCGTCGTACTCGATATCGCCATCCTCATCGCCCGAGACGTAGCGATGATGGTGGTCGCACAGGCCCGGTCGGGCCGCGAACGTCATCCGCACTTCGCCGTCCGGCGCGGCGGCAATACGCCGCGCCAGGTCGGATGGCTGCTGGGTCAGAGCCCAGAGAAGCGTCAGGGCGATCATTTGTTGATCAGCTCCAAGAGGAACTGCGCCACGCGGGGATCGTGCGACTGGCCGAGCCAGAACACGGCTTTCTTGCGGAGCTCGGGATCTTTGTCGGTCTTGGCGATCGTCATAAGCTCATCGATCGCGGCGCTCCCCTTCTGCTGCGAGAGGGCAAAGATCACCGCCTCCTTGAGCTCTTGATCATTGAGCTTGCTGTACATGCTCACGAGCTGGTTGACCGAGGAGTGCTCCTGGCCGAGCCAGAAGAGCGCCTTCTTCCGGGTGTCCATGGACTGCGTCGAGTCCGTGACGACGCCGAGCAGCCAGTCGCCGGAGTCGTGATGCTGGGCGATCGAGAAGATGATCTTCTCCTTGAGATCCTCGTTCTTCGCCTGGCGGAAGAACGTCTTGAGCCACGCCTCGTCGTCGGGATTATTCGTCTGGCCCAGCCAGAACACGGCCTTCTCCCGCAGATCCTCGGACTCACCCTCCCGAGTCGCGAAGTCGCGCAGCATCGGCGACCCGTGATCGTGCTGCTGCGTCAGCGCGAACATCGCTTTCTCGCGAATGGCCTCATTGTCCGAGTGCAGCAGCAGGCTATCGAGCATTCCAACGGCGCGCGGGTCGTGGACCTGCGATAGCCAGAACACGGCCTGCTCGCGTACCTCCTCGTCCGGATCGGTGCGCGCCGTGCTGAGCAGGATGTCGGCGCCATCGGATTCGGCTTTTTGCGAGACCAGGAACACCGCTTTGCGCCGGAGCTCGACCGAGCACGCGTCGCGCTTTGCGAGCACCTGCTTCAAGATCGGCAGGGCCTTCTCCGCGTCGACCTGCAGCAGCGCATTGAGCGCCGACATGCGAATGTCGTTATCGTCGTCTTCGGTTGGACACTTATCTGGGCCATCCGTCGTGGCTTCTTTATTCCCTTCATCCGCCATGGACCGGAGACGCTGCTTGCAGGACGAATCGCCTTTCTTGACCATGGCCGCGCAGACCTGCGCCTGAAGCGACGCGGCATCCTTGGAGCTCGAGGAAGACAGAATGCGATACGCCTCGCGCAGGTTATCGATGTCGCCCAGGCGCGAGCGAGAGAACGCCTCGTAGTACGCCGCGTTCGACGCATATGACGAGCGGGGATAGCGCGACGTGATCTCGTGAAAAAGATCAGCCGCGCGCGAGTACTGTTGCTTGGCCATGGCCGCCCGGGCGGCGGTATAGAGCGAGTCCGCGGGATCGTCCGGGAACTGCCCGACGGGCGGCATCGCGACCACTTCCTGCGCGGCGAACTGCGCCCGCGCCGGTGTCCCGGCGGCGAAGAGCGCGACAATATATGCGAGCACGATTTTCATAGTCCCACCAGATTGTTTGGAATGGCTGCCTGAATCCGCGGCAGCACTTGAGCGTCTTTGAGGGTCTGCGCGATCGCCGCCCGATCCGTCGTCGCCGCATCGGGTGAGAGCGCGGCGATCTGTACCAGCACCAGCTCGAGATCTTGCAGCAAGGCCTTCCGATGCGGATCGGCGCCCGCCGGCGAATCGAGCAACAACCGCGTGTTCGACAGGAGATCCCGCGCCCACGCCGCCAGGTGCGCGTCGGCCTTGGCGTTGTCCGCCGAGTTGCGCGAGTTGGCGTCGAACGCGGTGAGTAAGGCTTGCACCTGCACCAGTTGTTCGGTCGCCGCCACGGTGTAGGCATCGGGCATGGCCGGAACTGGAGCCGGTGGCACAGTGGCCACCACCGGCGGTGTCGGGGAATGCGTCGCACTCGGGCCCGTCACTCGCCCAATCGTGATGCCGACCCCGAGGAGGGCCACTGCGGCCGCGGCGAGCGGGGCGAAGCGCCGCAAGAGCATGATCGTCCGCGGCTGCCGACGACGCCGGCCGGCCTCGATGGCCGCCCACATGGCGTCGCGCGGCACGATCATCGGCGGCTGATTGTAGTCGCGCGCCAAATCTCGCATGGCCTCGGTCCACTTCTCGTCAGTGATGTCGTCGTGCTCTTTCATGCGATCCACTCCCCGGCGAAATCCGCCAGTGCGGTGCGCAGCTTCGCCCTTGCCCGCGACAGCTGCGCTTTCGACGTTCCCGATTCTATGCCCAGCACGACGCCGATCTCCTCGTGCGTGTACCCCTCGACGTCATGCATCACGAACACCGCTCGATATCCTTCAGGCAGCGCGTCGATCGCTCGCGCCATCCGCTCTTTCAGGTCCGGCTCACTCCGCGCGCCCTTCGCGGGCAGCGTGGTCGCGTCGACCGCGCTCGTCTCTCGTTGCCGGAGCCGCTTGACCGACCGGAGCCCGTTCAACGCCACGGACACCCCGATCGAGTGCAGCCACGTCGAGAACGACGACCGGCGCTTGAACGTCCCGATCCGATCGAACGCCCGGATGAACGTGTCCTGCGTGAAATCCCGAGCCAGGTCGGCGTCACCGGCGAACCGGTAGGCCAGCCGGTAGACCCGGTCGACGTGCGCGTCGTAGAGCGCGCGTTGCGCCACCGGATCTCCGGTCAACACCCGCTCGATCAACGCGTCGTCGTCCAAGCATCCTCTCGTGCCATGGCGACACTCTGACACACCAACGTCACAAAGGGTTGCGCGGCCGAGCTCGCCTCGCATCTTGTGCACATGTTT
>DASRDS010000272.1:0-1536 GCA_035652495.1 Gemmatimonadaceae bacterium | reverse complement strand
AACCTCGAGCGCGTCCGCGAGCTGCAGCCGTTCTCGCGGCGCGAGCACGTGCTCGTGCTGCGCGACGGCACGCGGTTGCGGCTGACGCGCAGCAGGCGAGAACGGTTGGCGGCGTTACTGGGCCAGCGACTTTGAGGGCGCCGCCGACCCGCGCGCCCGGATGACCCACTGGCCATCGTGCACCTGCTCGAACACATACGGTTTCTTGGACTCGCGGTCCGGCGTGCGCTCAATCGTGCCGAGGAGACCCGGCATGGTCTTGAGGCGCGCCAACGCATCGCGAATCGCTTGACGATCCGCATCGCGGTGGTCGGGCAAACCGGTGACACCCGCTTTCTCTACTACGCTGCGAAGCAGCGTGAGAATATCCCATGCCGCCATGCAATGGAGGTCCGGCACGCCGCCGGCGTGCTCCACGGCCGCGGCAGCCTCGCGCGCGGCGGGCGTGATCGGCGCGAACGTCGTCGGAATCAGCAGACCTTCGGCGTCCTTGCCGCATTTCGTCAGAATCGCTGGCGTCGCGCTGCTGACGAGTCCGACGATGAGACGTGGCTTGACTCCTTGCCGATGCAACTCGGCTAATGCGCCACATGTCGTCGCGAAGTGCGATGACAGCACAACGATATCGGCATTCGCGGCCTTGATTTTTGCCACGGGATCCACGAATGCGGTGTCGTTGATCGACCAGGTCGCGTCGCCCAATACGTTGAACCCGGCGGCTTTGGCGCTTGGCGCTATGATGTTCTCATACGTCGCGTGAGAGTGCGCGAAATCAGCCTCTTGTCCGCCATACACCGTCTTCAACGTCGGATAACGCTGATGTATCCATTGCCAGAGCGCGGCATAAATGTCGCTTTCGTTTGGCGAGTTTCGAAACGCCCACGGTGAGAGGCGTGCGAGATTGGCTTTGGTCGCGCCGTCGGTAAATACTGGCATGCTGATTGTCGGATACAGCGGCTCGGCGACCGACGAGCAACTGGGCCCAACGGCGACCAGCGCATCACTCGCTTCGTATTGCTTGACCAGCGCCATGGCGTCGGCGGGTTTGCAGTGATCGTCGTCATACGACACCTCAAACCGGCCCATGGTGCCGTCGGACAGCTTCACGCCGCCGTGCGAATTGATCCACTCAGCCGCGGCCGTTAACGCCGCGCGACTGTTGATGCCGAAGTCGTGCACTGGCCCCGTCAGCGCACCGAACCCGGCGATCTTGAGCGATCGAACAGTCGAGTCGGCGCGCGCGGCCGGCATATCGTCCTCCGAGAGAAACGTCTCCGTCTCGCGATAGAGCTGATATCGCGACGACTCCAGATGCATGACATGCGTTCCATGATCGATCGTGACCTCACGCTTGATCGGCGCGTGATTCAACGCGTCGTACAGCCACCGGACATCGGCGTCCCGCGTGACACTGTCCCACTCGCCCCGCACGATGAGCACCGGCACGCGAATCGTGCTCGGGTCATACTGGAAATGCCCACTCCACGCGTCATTGATATCGGCGATCGGCCCGCTCGGCACCTCGACACTCGGCGG
>DASRDS010000271.1:0-4829 GCA_035652495.1 Gemmatimonadaceae bacterium | reverse complement strand
GCTATCGGTGCCTGACCCTGATCACGGTGGATGACGTGGAGGCGGTCATTCAATGAAATACATCGTCGGCATCGACCTGGGCGGCACGAACATCGCCGCCGGCGCTCTGCCCACCGACGGCAGCGCCGTCCTCGCGTTCGGGTCGCGACTGACGCGCGCGGATCTGGGCGATGTCGCCGTCGCCGATCGCATTGTCGAAGCGATTGAGGATGTCATCGCCGAAGTGATGCGCGAAACCGGCGCGGCGCGCTCGGATTTCCTCGGCGTCGGTATGGGCGCACCGGGGCCGCTCGATCGTGCAAAAGGCATTGTCATCGTCGCGCCGAACCTAGGCTGGCGCGACTTCCCATTGCGGGATCGCATCGCTTCAGCCGTCAATCTTCCCGCGACGTTAGATAACGATGCGAACTGCGCGACCGTCGGCGAGTGGTGGTGCGGGGCCGCACGTGGAGCGCGCAATGTTGTTGGTGTCACTATCGGCACCGGGATTGGCGGTGGGTTGATTCTCAACGGCGATTTGTATCACGGATCATCATCAGTCGCGGGCGAAATCGGCCACACCACCATCGATTCCACGGGAAGACGGTGTAAGTGCGGGAATTATGGGTGCCTCGAGGCATACGCATCGGGCCCCGCGATTGCCGAGCGCGCAAGAGAGGCGTTGGCCGGCGATGAAGAGTCGATGCTGCCGCGTATGGTCGATGGCGATGTGCAGAAAATCACGGCGAGAACCGTGTATGATGCCGCGCTGAGAGGAGATGAGATCGCGCGCGAAGTCGTCAGGGATACGGCGCGTTTCTTAGGAACCGGACTGGCCAATTTATTGAATATTGTAAATCCCGACGTCGTTGTGTTGGCCGGTGGCGTGACGGAGGCCGGGGATGCGCTATTTGAACCCCTGCGTGCTGAGGTCAAACGCCGTGCATTCCGCCCGGCGGTCGAGGCGTGTCGCATAGTCCCCGGCGTGCTGGGCGGCGCGGCGGGCGTCGTCGGCGCGGTCGCGACGTTCAAGATGCAGGCGCTAGGCGGCATCTAACGATGCGCCGGGTAGGTGTCATTGGCACATTCGTCTGGGACGTGATCTACGGACGAGACCCGCGGAGCGTGCCGGTCGAAGAGTGGGGCGGCATCACCTACGCGCTCGGCGCATTCGATGCGGCCCTTTCGCCCGATTGGCAATTCGTACCGCTGGTCCGGGTCGGATCCGATCTCACGCCACGCGCCCGCGATTTCCTGCGCGGATTCAGGCGACTGGCGCCTGATGCGGCGCCGATCGAGGTACCCTATCCCAATAATCGCGTCGAGATTCGCTACTCGAGCGCCGAGCGACGAAGCGAAGTGCTCACCGGAGGAATTCCGGGCTGGTCCTGGCTCGGCCTCAAGCCCCTGCTCCACGGACTCGACGCGCTGTACATCAATCTCATCGCGGGCAACGAGATCGATCTCGAGACCGCGCAGCTCATCCGCCAGCACTATCGCGGACCGATCTATATCGACCTCCACTCGTTGCTCTTAGGCGTCGAGCCGAACGGACTGCGGGTGCCTCGCGCGCTCACGAACGTCGCGGCCTGGTGCCGCTGCGGCGATCTGCTCCAGGTGAACGAAGATGAGATGGCGCTCATGGCACGCGATCCCATGGCGCTCGCGGCGACGGCGCTCGCCGAGAACGTCCGCTGTCTCGTCGTCACGCTCGGGAGCCGGGGCGCCGTGTACTTCGCGGCGCCGGGGTTCGATGGCGGGATCGACTGGGTCGGCCGCGAGACGCCGGCCGGGCCGGCGCGGACGGCGCTCGTCCCCGCCATGCCCGCCGATCCGCACGGCGATCCGACCGGATGCGGCGATGTCTGGGGCGCGACATATTTCTCGCGGCTCCTCGCCGGTGATAAGTTTGGCGACGCGATGCGCGCCGCCCATATCGCCGCCGCTCGGAATGTCGGCCATCGCGGTGCCGCTGGTCTTGCCCACTATCTACGAGGAGAGTTGAGCCCGACGTGACGCAGATCATCTCGTTGCCGCTCTCTCTCGACGACGCCTCGTTCGAACAGGTCTTTCAGGCGCTCGCTCCTATCGCGCCAGATGACAAGATTCTCTTGGATGCCCGTCATACCCGCTGGGCCACGCCGTATGGGCTCACGGTGTTGTTGACGGTCGCTCAGACGAGGCAGGCGAAGCCCGAGTTCGTGCCACCCGAGGCCGACGACACGACGTCATATTGGGCTCGCACTGGATTCTTTGGTCACGCGGAAAAGCTCTTTGACATTCGCAAACCGGTGCCGAAGTCCCGTCCGGGTCCCGAATCGCACGTGCTGCTAGAGATCACCGAGATTTCAAAAGTCGATGATATCCACACGGTGGTTGGCCGCATCCAGGAGCGCGCCCAAAAAATCCTGTCGTCAGAGCTCAATATCGACGGCGCGGCGAGCATTCGATTCGTCACGACGCTCTCGGAGGTCTGCCAGAACGTCGTAGAGCACGCCGAGAAAAGCGGCTGGGTCGCGGTGCAAACGTACCAGTGGAAAAAGCGTCTTGGCCGGCGCGTGGTCCAGATCGCCGTTTCTGACGGCGGCATGGGATTCCGCCGGTCGCTGGAAAAGCTCGACGGCCGGGAAGCACCGGCGCCGGGCGATCGGTGGGATGACGGCATGGCGCTCGAGGAGGCGGTGATCCGAGGCGTGAGCCGATTCCGCGATCGCGGGCGCGGCCAGGGCCTGGCCAACGCGCGCAACTTTCTCGGCAAGTGGTCCGGGAAGCTGTCGATCCGGAGCGGAACGGCGCGCATTGCGGTGGTGCCGTCCTGGGATGACGATAGCGCGCTCCTGCAATCATTGCCCTATTTTCCCGGGGCACAGGTATTGATCACGATCCCCGAGCGAATTGGCGAATGATACAAACCATTGATCTGAGCTCGGTCCTTCGGCGGTCGGTGTGCGAGCTGTACTCGAATCTCGTCACCCGCCCGACGGGCGTGGCGGTCCGCACGGAGATCGAGCTGCTGGTCTCGGAGCGCTCGGGAGCCACGTTGACGGTGATCGATTTCACGCACGTGGGATTGCTGGACTACTCCTGCGCGGACGAAGTCGTCGCGAAGCTGCTGCTCCGGACGACCAAGGGCTTTTTTATCTGCCGCGGGCTGCACGAGGCCCATGTGGACGCCATCGAGACCGCGCTCGCGCGGTACGAATTGGCGCTGGTCGTCGAGGCGGCGGACGGTGCGCGGTGCCTTCTGGGACCGCTTGGTAGGGACGAGCGGATGGCCTGGGACTGCGTGACCAAGTTGGGGCGGGCCGACGCGGACGGTGTCGCGGATGCGTTGCGGGTCGAACCGGAGTTGGCGAGCGGGTTTTTGGAAACGTTGGCCAACCGACGGGTCTTGATGCGCGCCGGGCCGCACTACCTGCGGTTGCCCTGAGAATGTTGCCTGAAGACCGTGGCTGAGTACAACCCACCCCTCCAAGTCGTCGAGCTCGTCGCCACCAAGCGTGGTGACCCCCAACGCGGTCCCGAAGTCCGGCTCAATAGCAACGAAGCGCGGCTCCGGGCAGTCCAAGACGGTGGGCTGGCCTGGGTCATCGGCCCGCGGCGCAAGGAGATCGCGACCGTGCGGGTCGACGACAGTCTGCGGCGTGGGACGGCGATCCTCCAGGACGTCCTGGGTGCTGCCCCGTCAGAAGTGATTCGTCTTCAGAAGGTCGACCCTCAGACGCCATGATGCCGCCCTCCCGCTCTCGCCGTCCCTTGGGACTCTCGTCGCTCGCGATTCATGGCGGCGAGGTGGAGCGACGGCTGGCCGCGATTCATGGCGCCGAGTCGGCCCTCGTGACCGCCAGTGCCACGGGCGCCACGGCGCTCGCCCTTCAGGCGCTGCTCAGACCCGGCGATCACCTGCTCACGAGCGCATGGATCTCTGGCGCCGTCCACCAGCTGCTGACCCAGGAGTTCGATCGCGTCGGGATCGCCGTCACGCTGGTCGATCCCCTGGAGAGCCGGGGTTGGCGGAAGCGGCTTCGCAAGGAGACGCGCGTCATTTTCCTCGAGTCGCCGGCCAGTCCGACGTGTCGAGTGATCGATCTGAGGCCGGTCAACCTGCTCACGAAAGAGCTGGGGTTGGCCCTCGTCGTGGACTCGACGTTCGCGGGACCGATCAACTTCCGGCCCATCGAGCATGGCGCCGACGTCGTGATCCAGTCCAACGTCATCCTCGGCTCCGCTCCGGTGATCGATGAGGCGCGGGACAAGATGGCGTTGTGGGGCCAGATTCCGGATCCAGCCGCGACGCGGCGGCTCGAGCGGGACTTGGAGACGCTCGCCGTGCGGACCGCGCGCCAGAACGAGAGCGCCATGCGCATCGCGGAGTGGGCCGAGGGACGAAAGGAGATCAAGCGCGTGCACTATCCCGGGTTGCCATCGCACGAGGATCACGCGATCGCGAGGCACCACCTGCACGGCTTCGGCGCCATGCTCGTCGTCGAGCTGGCCGGCGACGGGCGGGTGGCCGATCGGTTCCTCCGACGGTTGGCGCTCTGGGGTCAGGCGCCCATCGGCGGCGGCAACAATTCGATCGCGACGCCGGCGAACGGATCGGTGCGGCTCATCGCCGGGCTCGAAGAGGTCGATGATCTCATCGCGGATTTGGAGCAGGCGCTGCGATGATCAGGCTGACCAAGGTCTCGAAAGAGTACCCGCGCACTGGACTCGCGCTCAACGATGTCACGTTGCACATCGCGAAAGGCGAGTTCGCGTTTCTCACCGGCCCGAGCGGCTCCGGTAAGAGTACCATGCTGCGGCTGATCTATATGGAAGAGCGGCCGACGACTGGGGAGATTCGTGTC
>DASRDS010000270.1:0-7189 GCA_035652495.1 Gemmatimonadaceae bacterium | reverse complement strand
GGTCAAATCCGGCTCAAAATGCCCCGTTTGAGCTCGCGAATTCGGGCCTCGTCGCGTTTGTAAAACGTCCACTGCTTGATCCGCTTCCCGCGGATGAGACCCGCGGCGCTCAAAATGCGCAAATGCTCGTGCGCCGTGGGTTGCGACACGCCGAGCTTCTGGGCGATGAAGACGCCGCAGACGCCGTCCTTGACGAGGTCTCCGTCGACCTGCGGCGGAAAATGGGCCACGGGATTTTTGAGCCAGGTGAGGATGCGGAGGCGCTTTTCGCTCGCCAGCGCGCGCAGGGTGCGTTCCGTCGCCATATTGCAAATTAGCTATTTGGCTAATTAGAGTTCAAGCATGCTGACGCTCACGGTCGACCGGGATGGCGTGCTCGCCGCCCACGAATACATCCATCCGTACATCCGACGAACCCCCACGATCACGCTCGATGGCATCACGGCCAAGCTCGAGCTCTGCCAACACGCCGGCGCGTTCAAAACGCGCGGCGCGTTCGCGAATCTCCTCATGCGCGACGTGCCGCCCGCCGGTGTCGTCGCGTCCTCGGGCGGGAATCACGGCGCCGCGGTGGCGTTCGCGGCACGCGCGCTCGGACACCGGGCAAAGGTGTTCGTGCCCCGCTATGCCTCACCGGCAAAGGTGGCGCGCATCCGCGAGCAGGGCGCGGACCTCGTGCTGACGGAACACATCGCCGACGCCTTCGCGGGTGCCGAGTCGTTCGCCGCCGAGACCGGCGCGATTCTCGTGCACCCGTTCGATCGCATCGAGACCATGCTCGGCGCCGGCACCGTCGGCCTCGAGTTGCAGGAGCAGGCGCCAGACCTCGACACGGTGCTCGTGGCCGTCGGCGGCGGTGGCCTCATCGCCGGCATCGGCGCCTGGTACGAGGGATCGGTTCGCATGATCGGCGTCGAGCCGCACGCGTCGCCGACGCTGTACAATGCATTCGAGGCCGGCCACCCGGTGGACACGCAAACCGGCGTCGGGATCGCGGCCGACGCGCTGTCGCCGAAGCGCGTCGGTGACCTGGTCTATCCGCTCGCCCGCAAATGGGTCGAGCGGGTCGTGCTCGTGTCGGACGACGCGATCCGGCAGGCGCAAGAACATCTGTGGGCGCAGGCGCGAATTGTCGCCGAGCCGGCGGGCGCGGCGACGTTGGCGGCATTACTATCGAAGGCCTATACGCCGGCGCCAGACGAGCGCGTCGGCATCATCATTAGCGGCGGCAATACGGTTGCCGTGGATTTCAATAAATGAGCATACAACGCATTCATGCTGGCCCTCGCATGAGCCAGGCGGTCGTGCACGGCGACACCATTTACCTCGCCGGCCAAGTCGCCAGCGATACCACGGCGGATATCGTTGGTCAGACCCGCCAAATATTGACCAAGATCGAGTCGCTGCTTCGCGAGGCCGGTAGCGAGAAATCCAAATTATTGAGTGCCAATATTTGGTTATCGAATGTCGCGTATTACGACGCGATGAATAGCGTCTGGGATGCGTGGGTGACGCCTGGTAGCCCTCCGGCACGCGCGACCGTTGGGGCCCCGCTGGCGGGACCCCAATACTTAGTCGAAATCGCCGCGATCGCCGCGAAGTAGCTAGCGAATCGTCTCGAGAAACGCCGAGACCACGTCGGCCCGCCACCAGCGCGCGCACTTCTGGATCTCGGCGAGCGCGTCCGCGTGCGTCATCGCCGCGCGATAGCTGCGCGTCGTCGTCAGCGCGTCGTACATATCGACGATGCCGATGATCTGGGCCGTGAGCGGCACTTCATCGCCGTGCAGGCGATCCGGGTAACCGGATCCGTCGACCTTCTCGTGGTGCGAGCGGATAATCGGTTTCACCGGCCACGGGAATTCGATCGACGCGAGCAGCTCGATCCCGTAGATCGTGTGCTGCTCCATGATCTCGCGCTCTTCCGGCGTGAGACGGCCCGGTTTGTTCAAGATCTCGTGCGGCACGCGCACCTTGCCGACGTCGTGCAGGTACGCGCCGACGCGCACGGCCGTGGTCATGGACTCGTTGAGGCCGAGTTTTTGCGCGACGGTCATCGCGTACTGCGCCACGCGTTCGCAGTGACCGTGCGTGTAGCCGTCCGCGGATTCGATCGAGCGGCCCCAGGTCGCGACGAGGTCGAGGTAGATGCGCTCGAGGTCGGCGACCTTGGTCGTGACGTCCTTGAGATCGGCCTGCGCGCCCGCGCGTTGAAAGAGCCGGTGCGACGTGTTGAGCAAGTTCAGCGCATCTTGATTGCGATTGAGCTGCTGATACAGCACCGCCAGCTCGCGCGTCGCTTCGGCCTCTTCGACACTCGTGCCGGCATCAACCGCGAGCTTCATGGCGGAGCGCAGACGCGCTTCGGCTAACGCGGGCGCGCCCGTCTCGCGGTACATCATGCCGAGGAATCGATAGGCCTCGGAACGGCCTTGGCGGACGCCCAGCTCGTCGAAGATGCGCAGCGCCTCTTCGGCGCCCTGGCGCGCGTCCTCGTACCGCTGGCGATGCAGGTGGATCTCCGTCCGCATCAGGAGCGCGTTCGCGCGCAGCTGTCGATCGCCGATTCTCTCTCCAAAGGCCAGGGCGGCCGCGAAGTGCTCGTCGGCTTCTTCCCAGCGCTGCAAATCGGCGTTGATCATGCCGAGGTTGTGATTGGCGACCGCGCAACCATTGTCATCGCCGGCGGCCTCAAACGCCGCGAGCGCGCGCTGATACCGGCTCAGCGCGGTCGTGAAGTCGCCTTGGATGTTGGCGACGATACCGCAATTGACCTCGACCAACGCGCGGAGGGGCGGATGGTGGCCGCCCAGTGTCAAGGCTCGTTCGAAGGCATCCATCGCGGCTTCCCACGCGCCGCGATCGATGTGCACGATGCCGATCCCATTGAGGGCGTACGCCGCGACCAGGCCAAGATCGGCGGACATCGCGGTGTGATAGCTCTGCTCACACAACGCCAGAGCGGCGCCATATTCTTGGCGCCGCCGGCGGATCCCCGCGTGCCGGCGCAGGGCCTCGCATCGCGCTTCGATGTCCGCGCGATCGGTCCCTGCGCCAGCGGCGACGGCGGCATAGTCGTCGATGGCTGCGTCCAGCCGCCCCGCGCGCTCCCGTTCTTTGGCCTGGGCCAAAAGGGAAGTGACTAGCGTCGACCCTCCGCCGCGGCATACACCGAGAAGTGCCAGATCGGCGCCGTGACTTTGCCGGTACCCTTATCGAGCGACGGGAGCAGGTCGAGCACCGTCTGCAGCAGGTTGTCGACCAGGTCGATCGACAGCGGGCCGGTCGGCTTGTTCTGACAGTGCGAGTAGTCGAGCGACAGCGTCGGCGGCAGCAGGAACTGTTGGCCTTGGGGGCCGAACACGACGCCGATCGTATCACCCGGTACCGAGGTCGCCGTGATCGTCACGGGCTTCAAGACCGCCAACGGCGGGACGTTCAGCGTGTGAGGGCCGATCTGGATCTGGCCACCCCAGATGCCGACAGTGCCGGAGCCCTTGTACGGGCCGCCGTTGCCCTGGCAGACGAAGAGATTCGGCTGGCCGCCGAGCAGGCCGGTCAGCAGATTGCCAACGACGTTCTTGCTCTGGGTCGCCGATGTGGCCGGGCGTACAGCCACCGACGCATCTGACGACGGAGCAAGGGGTTGCGTAGAATCGCCGCCGCACGCCCAGAGGGCGGCGCTGACGAGAACGAGAGCCTTGGCGTACGAGCGAGTGCGCACCATTTAAGGATCCTTAACGAGATTGCGAGGTTAGGTGGGCAATCGGTACGCCGAATGGTCGAGTTCGCTAACTCGTTATACCACAATGCCGCCGGATGTTTGTGTAGTTCTGTCCCTACAGGCGAAATGCGAGAGGTTCACGCAAAACGCGAGGCCGGCAGCGAGAATATGAACGTGGACCCGGAGGTGGACGCCGGGCACGTCGCGGTGAGGTCGCCACCCATACCGCGGGCGAGATCGCGGCTGATGGCCAGCCCGAGACCGACGCCGGCGTTCCGGGTCTGAGACGTACTGTCGATCTGCACGAACGGCTCAAAGATCTTTTCGAGCTTGTCCTGTGGGATGCCGGAGCCGGTGTCGCTGACAATGATGTCGATGAGCGACCCGCGAAGCGCCGAGGACAATGAGACCGTGCCGCCGCTCGGCGTGAATTTCACGGCATTGGAGAGCAGGTTGACGATCACCTGCTGGACTTTGTCGGGATCCGCGTGCACCTGACAGTCGGATGAGCACGACGAAGAAAAAACCACGCCCTTGGCGCGGGCCTGCGGTTCGATGAGCGCGGCCGCGTTCGTCATCGCCACGGCCACCGACAGATCCGAGGGCGCATAGGTCACCGTCGCGCTCTCGAGCTGCACGAACTTGAGGACATCGGTGATGAGCCCGATCAAGTAGTCGCCCGCTCGCCGAATCCGCTCCAGATCCTCCCGCTGCGTCTCCGTGATCGGCCCGCGAATCCCCATCGCCAGCAAATCGACGTAGCCGGCGATTGCGTTGAGCGGCGTCCGGAGCTCATGACTCATAGTCGCCAGGAACGCGGACTTCGCCTGATTAGCCTCGTCCGCTCGATGCCGCGCGGCTTCCGCGGCGTCATAGAGTCGAGCGCGCTCGATCGCCTGCGCGCACTGCCTCGCGAGCGTGGTCAACAACGCCCGATCATTGTCATCGAACCCACGGGGTGCGCTGAAATCAAAGCTCAGCCCGCCCATCACGCGCCCATCAATGGTCAGCGGCAACACCGCGAACGCCGACATCGCCGGGTGCGCGGCCAGCGTGCCGGCCAGCGCCGGGAACCGCGCGACATAGTCGTCGCGATTCGTGATGAAGATCGGCTCGCCGGTCGCCACGACGTCCGGATACGGCAACCCGGGCACGTTGGGGAACACGCGCCACTGGCGGATCGTGGCCTCGCTCACGCCGGTCATGGCCAGGATCTCGAACGACCGCCGATCCTCGGTCAGGATGCCGACCGTACCCGACTGCGCGCCGACGACGCTGGCACCCTCCGACGCGACAATGTGCGCGACCTCCGCGGGTGACACCGCGGCGGCCAAACCCGCGGTCACACGCTGCATCGCGCGCACCCGGACGCCCTCCGCGCGCAGCTGGACCTCGATGCGCTTCCGCTCGGTGATATCGGTAGAAACGCCGAGCACCTGCTCGGGACGGCCGCTGTCACCGATGATCGGGCACTTCACGGTCTGCAGCCAACGCATCGCCCCCGACGCGTCCGTAATCGGCTCTTCCGCGATGAACACGGGGCGGCCGGACTCGAGGACCTGCCGGTCAACGCGACGGAAAAACTCGACCTCCGCCTCGTTGGTGTTGAAATCCGAGTCGGCCTTGCCGATACACCCATCGATCGAGGCGCCGTAGACATCGGCCACGGCCTGGTTGACGAGCGTGAACCGGCCCTGACGGTCCTTCGCGAACACGAAGTTCGGGTTGATATCAATGATTTGCCGCAAGAACCGCCGCTCGGCCGTCAGCGCGACGCGCGCCTGCTCCGCCGTCGCGGCAGCCTCACGCATCTGAGCGTTCGTCGCATCCCGATCCGCCGACCGACGTTCGATCTCGCGGGTCATTCTGACTGTTACAAACACGCCCAGTCCCGCGCCTCCCGTGAGGAATAGCGCGGTGATAACGACCGGTACATTGGCTAAGGCGGCAATTCCACCGGCTAACACGAGTAGCGCCGGCCCGACAATCGCCATAAAACGCATAGGTCTCACCAATTGTACGGTTTAGAGCGGTTGGGGACAGTGAGACTTAAAGGCAACATGGGTTCACCTCTTGCATAGCTGTGCTCGTATGGCACGTGACGTGACGACGACCGGACGAGGAACGGTATGGGCTGGCGAGAGCCAGTCGACGCCCGGCGAGCGCGCGCTCTCACTGCTGCTCATTAGCCCAGACGACGAAGATCGGGCGTTGGTTCGCCGCGCATTGAGCAGCATGACCCTCACGGCCGACGCCGAGGAATTGACGAGCGCCGACGGCGTGATCGCGACGCTGCGCTCACGCCCATTCGACGGCGTGCTGCTCGACCACCAGCTCACCGGCGCCCTGGAGGTGCTGCGCGAGCTGCGCCGACTGGGACTCGATGTGCCCGTCGTCATGCTGACGGGGCCGACTGATCCCGAGATCGCCGCCGCTTTAATGAAGGCGGGCGCCACCGACTTTCTGCCCAAGACCGCGTTGGCGCCCGATCAGCTCGAGGCGACGATTCGCACGGCGGTCCGACTGCACCGCGCGGAGCGCGCGCTCAAGGCCAGTCAAACGTGGGCGTCGACCGCTCTCCGAAGCATCGGCGACGCGGTCATCACCACCGACGCGCGTGGGTTCGTGACCTATCTCAATCGCGCCGCCGAGGAGCTCATCGGGTGGACCTCGGCGAGCGCCGTCGGCCATCCACTTGGCGAAGTCGCCGACGTGGTGCCCGATGAAGATGGTGCCTCGCTCGAGGAGCGCCTGAAACAAGTCCTCGGCGGACACTCGGTCATCTCGCACGCCGATATGGTACTCCGCGCGCCCGGCGACCGACGTGTGTCCGTGGACGTCCGCCTCGCGCGCATTCGGGCCGACCGGGCCGAGGGGGCGCCGACACCGCTCGCCGCCCTCGGTAGCGTCGTCGTCCTGCGCGATATCACGGATCGCAAAGCCGCCGCGGCCGCGCTCGAGTGGTCGCGCGCGGACGCCGAGCGCGCGCGAGCGCAGGCGGAATCGGCGAATCGCGCGAAGAGCGAGTTTCTGGCCACGATGAGCCACGAGCTGCGGACGCCGCTCAACGCGATCGGCGGCTTCACGCAGCTCATGGCCGACGGCATCTACGGCCCACTCGAACCGCGGCAGTCCGAGGCGCTGCGGCGCATCAAGCGCGCGCAGGAGCTGCTGCTCGGTCTCATCAACGCGGTGCTCGATTTCGCCAAAGTTCAGGCGGGCCGTGTGCCGTTGGCGCTGACCGACTTCGATGTGCAGGGTGTCTTGGATGACGTGCGGGCGTTGGTGCTGCCGCAGATGCTGGGTAAAGCGCTCACGCTCGATGTGGCGTCGATCGGCGCCGAGCCGACGATGATTCACGCGGACCGCGACAAGGTGCAGCAGATTCTGCTCAATCTCTTGAGCAACGCCACCAAGTTTACGGCGCGCGGTGGTCGCGTGACGCTCGGTTGGGAGCCCGAATCG
>DASRDS010000269.1:0-6201 GCA_035652495.1 Gemmatimonadaceae bacterium | reverse complement strand
GGACGAAGCCGGAGTTCGAAGTGGTCGAAGTGACCATGGAAGTCACCGCGTACGTGGCTCGCCGCTAAGGCTAGTCACACTGTTCGAGCTAAGGGACCCGCCCAAGCGACGGGTCCCTTGCTTTTTTCAGCCATGAAGAAGAGCTCGCCAAAGGGTTCGCCTAAGCCGCCGAAGCAGCAACCCCCGCGTCGCATCGCTCCGAAACCGCGAGCGACGTCAGCGAAGGGTGGCCGTCGCGGTCAGTGATGGCGGGGCATCAGGCGGCGTAGTACGCCTCGATGCCCCACTTCACGATGTCGTTGGTGAGCGATCGCGCTTCGGGCGCATCGAGGGACTCGGCGTCCGCCTCGATGACGAGTCCCTTGAGTAGCAACAGCATCTTCTCAGGCGGCACACCCTGCGCGCGCTCCAGTCCCGCGATCGCCGCGACGGTGTCGCGCAACCTGTCGCGCAGCTGTTGCTCCTCACCGATCAGCGAGTCGGTCCAGACCACGCGCTCGCGTGCCGGCTTGTGTTCTTTCGCTTCGCCGATGGCTTGCACCGCGCGATGAAGCAAATCGGTTGCTTCGCGCACCAGCGGTAAGGAGCTGCCGTCTTCTTGCACCGCGACACCTCCGCCGGAAGGAGCGCGAATATCGTACACGGCAGGAATGCGGTCAAGAGAACGGCAGAGCTTCGATGCAGGACGGATGCGTGGCGGTTGAAAGTCAGTCCAACGACTTCTTTATCTGTCGCGTATCGCGACCGAAAACTCTGCGGAAATGCAGTCACCTCAAGGCCTTGAACTAGCGGGCGCAGTTTGCCCGCTAGTTACGCCGAAGGCGTCAAGGGAACGGTTGGGGTCGCGGCTCCGGCATCGGCCACGGGTCGATGCGATCGCCGGCGAGCGCGCGCACAACCGCGCGCCGCACTTCAGGATCCGACGAGTGCAAGAACTCGCCGAGCGTTTGTTCCGCGTGTCCGCCCGAGTGCACGAGCGCACGGATCAACGCCTTCTTGACCTCAGGCGACTGCTCTTGACGCAGCGCTGTCTCGATCGCGGGCGCCGCGCGGCTGTCTTCGATCTGTGACAGCGCCCACGCGCTCTTCATTCGCACGTCGGTGTCGGCGTCCTTGAGCCCATCAATCAGTCCCTGCGGCGCGGGATGTGGTTCGATTTGACCCAGCGCCCATGCGGCGGTGGCGCGAACGCGGGCAGTGTGATCGCTGGTCACGGCTTGGGCCAGACTGGCGGTCGATCCGGCATCCTCGATCTGGCCGAGCGCCCAGGCCGATGTCTCGCGCACGTCGTCGTACGAGTCATCCCGCATCGCTTTACTCAGCGCGCTCACAGCACCGTGAGACTCGTGTTGGCCGAGCGCCCACGCGATCATCACGCGCACCTCGGCTTCTTTTTCCTGACCCAGCGCTTCGCTCAGATCGCCGTCGGCATTCTGGGTGTCGAGCTGTCCCAGCGCCCACGCCGCGGCGCGTCGGACGCCGGTCGACGGATCATGATGCAACAATCCGATCAGCGCCGGGACCACGGAGATCGAGTCCATGTGCCCGACGGCCACCGTGGCGGCTTCGCGGACCATCGCGCTGTCGTCATGCAACGTGCCAACGAGTGCGCCGACCGCGCGGCCGTTGCCGATGCGGCCGAGCGCCCACGCCGCGTTGTTGCGCACGCCGACATCGTGATCTTTGAGGGCGCGGATCAGCGGATCGACGGCGCGTTCGGATGCCACGAGTCCGAGCCCGTACGCCGCGATCTGTCGCATGGGCGCGGCGCTCGAGCCGAGTCGATCGATGAGCGCCATGGCGGCCAGGACTTCGTTCGCGTCGCGCGTGCGGCCGATGAGCTGCACGGCCACTTCGCGCACGCAGGCGTCGGTGCTCGCGAGACTGTCGACGAGCAGGCGCACGGAGTTGGCATCGACGCTGTCGAGCTGCCATTGCATCGGCATGCCGAGCGGCGTCACCGCCTCGCCGCTGCCTTTGTGGTGGCGCCAGCCCCAATGCTCGCCGATCGAGTTCGCGGCGTACGAGCAGATTGCCGCTGGCGCGCCGTGCGCGGCGCTCAAGATCGACGCGACGACCGCTAGCTGGTGAAAAATCAGCATATGGGCGTGTAGTAAAGGTCAGGGTAAAGAAATGCGCTTACGGGTTCGGACGCGGGCGGGGCTGCGGCATGGGCCACACGAATACATGGTCGCCGGCGAGCGCGTGCACGGCCATGGCGCGCGTCGCGGGGTCCTTGGAGTCGAGCAGCTTCTCCACGACCTGCGGTGCCCGGTCGCCCATCGCCGCGATGGCGCGGATCATATCGCGCTTCGTGTCGTCGTCGGTCTCGGTTTGCAGCGCCTTCTCGATCGCCGGCTCGGAGCTGGGGTCCTTGATCTGATACAGCGCCCACGTCGCCATCTTCCGCACGTGCGACTCTTTGTCGCTCAGCAGCATGCCAAGCTCCGGCGGCGCGTGCTCGAGATCGCACTGGCCGAGGCCCCATGCGGCGCTCGCGCGCACTTTGGGGTCGGCGTCCTTGAGCGCATCGACGAACGCCGGAACGGTGCTCGACGAGCAGTTGCTGGCGAGCGCCCACGTCGCGGTCTCGCGCACTTTCACATCTGGATCGTGCATCGCGCCGGACAATGCGGTGGCGGCGTCCTGGCCATCCGCGCCCTCGAGCGACCACGCGGCCATCTCGCGCACCTCGGGGTCTCCGTCTTTCCGAAGCGCGGTGGCCAGCGCTTCGCGCACTCCACTTTCATCCTGGAACTGCTGCAGTCCCCACGCCGCGACCTTTCTCAAGGATGCGCTGGAGTCGCTGCGCAGGATTCCAACGAGGAGCGTCGAACGGCGCACGGTGGAGTCGGCCGACTGCAAGTCGCGCTCGCGTCTCATGGAGCGCATGCTCTGGGTCACCGATGCCGTGACGGACTTCGTCACCGACCTCGTCACGTCGTGCGAGATCGTGCGATCCGCCGTGTGCGTGGCGACGACCGGCGCGAGCGCCACGTCCTGCTGCGTGGACTGCGGGCTCGCGGCCACTTCACGAGGCGCGAGGACGGCGATCGCGATCACCGCGTAGAGCGCGCTCAGGGCCCCCACGAGCGCCATCGCGCGGAACCGACTCGGCGCCACGCGGCGCCGCTCTGGGTCAAGTATGGCTAACATGCGTCCCTCGAAGTCACGCTTCCGCGCCATCGTGCAGGCGACCGCCGGCGCGACTGGGCCACGGATGCTCGTTACGATGTCCAGCAGGTGTTGCGCATAATCACTCGCCTTTGCTCCCGACCGGATCGCCAGATCATCGCACGCCCGTTCGCTCTCGGCTCTCAGATGGCTGGCGGCCATCCACACCAGCGGATGGAACCAGTACATCACGCACGCGAGACGGCTGAGCAGGTGGCCGAACATGTCGCGGCGTTGGATGTGCGCCAGTTCGTGCAGCAGCACGATGCGACGGCGCTCGTCCGTCCACGACATCGCCTCGGCCGGCAGCACGATCGTCGGGGTACGGAATCCGCACGCGAACGGCACGCGCACGGCGTTCGACACGACTAGGCGCGGCGGTTCTTCCATATCCAGGCGATCCGCTACTTCATGAAGCGCTACGCGCCACGCGCCACGATCGACCTCTGTCGCCGTGCGCGCGATGCGACGAACGGCTATCAGGCCATGCATGAGTCTCGCTACGAGCACCAGCACACCTAGCGCCCACAGGGCACCCAAGTACGTCGCTGGCGCGACGTAGATAGGAATGGGTGACGGTGCAGCTGAAGAAATCGCTGAAGGCCCTGAAGTCGCCGATCCCGCAGATCCTGAAGTCGCAGATCCTGAAGTCGCCGATCCTGCAGATCCTGAAGTCGAAGATCCTGAAGTCGAAGATCCTGAAGTCGCCGAAGGCGCTATAGAATTCTCGAGTGCAGGAAGCGCAGGTGCCGCGCGATGCAGGGTCGCCGGCAGCACCGGCACGCGCAAAGGCCGCCATTCCAAGACGGCGGCGGGAACCAAGAACAGCCCGAGCAATGTCGCCAGCCAAACCAGATGCCGCGACCCCGCGGATGCGCGTCGCAGCCCGATAGCGACGAGGTACGCGACGATGACGAGCAGCGTGATCTTCACCAGCACGATAGTCAGCATGGTCGGCATATCCCTTACCTCCCGCCGTCGCGCGCGCGGCGAATCCGCTCGCGTATCGTCTTGAGCTCTTTCTCGTTCAAATCCGCATCCGACAACTTGAGCAACGCGGTCACCGCCTGCTCGGCCGACCCGGCGAAATACGTATCGACGAGATGCTCGAGCGCCGCGTCCCGAGCGCGCTCCGTCGGCTGCGCCGGCAGATAGACGTACCGCGGCCCATCCTCCTTATGCAGAACGAGCCCTTTCTGCGCCAGGATTCGCAGCACGGACCGAACGGCCGAGTACGTGGGCGGATCGGGAAGCTCCGCCATGATGTCCGCCACGGTGGCCTCCCCGCGGCGGTGGACGATGTCCATGACCTGCCGTTCCCGTCGACTCAATGCCTGCATAAGTGATGCTGAATTTTCAACATCACCAGCCTTTTGTCAAGGAGTCCGCGCGCGCCGCGCCTCGTAGGCCTTTAAGTGCAGATAGGCGAGCCCTAATAGCTGGGAGTCACCGCCCGCACGCCGTATCAGATCGCCCAAGATATGGTCGGCTTCGGTCAGGGAGCCGCGCTCGACATCGCGCAGCATCGAAGCGGTAAGTGTTGATCCTTCAGCAGTTACGATTCCCCGGACCCGCTCCAGCACCGGGTCGCGCGGCGGATACCCGGCATGCCGCGCGATCGCGATCGACTCGTTGAGCATGCTGGTCATGAACGCGCCCCCGCCAGCGGCTATGATATCGCCGACCGACGCGCGCATGAGGCATGTCGCGGCCGCGAGCGTCGCCAGCAACACCCACTTCTCCCACATCTCGAGCACGATCTGCTCGCTCAACTTCGCCTCGAAATTCGCGCCGCCGAGCGCGCTCTCGATGGCTTGTGCGCGCGCCGACGGGCTGCCATCACGCTCGCCAAACGTGATCGTCTGATTCTTATTGAGATGTAGGATCTGACCCGCATCGTCCAGCGTCAGCGCCGCGATCGCCACGCCACCCAGCACGCGATGCGCGCCGAAGCGCTGATCGAGCACATCGAGATGCCGCATGCCATTCAGCAGCGGCACGATCGCCGTCTCGGCGCCGACCACGGGCGCGATCGACTCGATGGCGCTGTCGAGGTCATACGCCTTGCAGCTCAAGAGCACGAGATCGTACGTGCCCTTCACGACCGTCGGCGGATGCGGCAACATCGCATCACCGAACGGACTCTTGATGACCAAGCCCGTCTCGGCGAGCTTCGCCGCGCGCGCGGGCCGCACGAGAAACGTGACGTCGCGACCCGCTTGCAGGAGGCGACCGCCGAAGTAGCCGCCGATCCCGCCGGCGCCGAGAACCAAAATGCGCATGAAGGAAAATACGCGAAGTCAGCGGCGGGGTGATGGCTCGAAGTGGAGGCTGTCGCCGCTCGTGCGGCTCACCGTGCCGGCGTACAGCCCGAGGAATTCTCGGTTCCACCACCGGTGTGTTTGACGCCGCGTGGCGACGTCGGTGAACCAGTAGCGCCAGATCACGGTTCGCACGGCCTTCGGTGCCGCGGTCGCGAACGGGTTGCGCGCGAACAGATGGAATACACTTGGATCACCGGTCAGCAACCGGGCCTGCGTGGTCACGACCCACGGTGACTCGGTCCACGGACCGAGTGACGCGAACCACAGGTTCCACTCGAAACGAGGCTGATAGGGGGCGTAGATGCCGGGGGGCGACGCGGGATCCTGCGGCTTGTAACGGAATGGGTAAGCCACCCAGGTGGTATCGTCCAACGAGCCTTGGAACTCGATTTCGTACTCCGCGGTCGTCATGACCGCGAATAGCCCATACGCGTTCGCTACGCGGAACGGCGCCAAGAGGCGCGCTGGTAGCGCGAATGGCTCGGGGACTGATCTCGCGAAGAAATCGACAGCTGATACATAGAGCGTCACTGCCAGCGCTGCGACGCTCACCCAGCCGGTTTTTCGAATTGGCGCTTTCAATTCACTATCGACATCAATCAAGAACACACCGAGGAAGAGGACGAGGTAATTCAAAAAGCAGTAGTTCGCCGTCGTGATGATGCCAATTTGAAACACCGTCAAGAAAATCGCCGCGTAGAAC
>DASRDS010000268.1:0-2602 GCA_035652495.1 Gemmatimonadaceae bacterium | reverse complement strand
GGGCCCCGGCGCGGTGACCTCCGTGGTCGATCGCATGTAGGCCATTTTGCCGTCGGGCGAGAACGTCGGTTTCTGCGACACCCAGTGGATCTTGAATCCCGGCGCCGCGAAGCTCGACGCCACGAATTTACGAAGGGCGTCCTTCCCCTCGATCGCAGGCTGTCCAGACTCCATCAGCACGGCGTCGTCCGTCCAGTACGAGACGACCTTGTCGACGTCCTTGCCGGCGGCCGCCACGTCGGCCCACTCGGCGTCACGCTGCAGCAGCTTCGTGGATTCCGCGGCGGCGTCGAAGGTGTTCTGAGGCGCCGGTGGCGTGCAGGCGCCGAGCAGGAGTACCGCGCAGGATACTGAGAGTGCCCGCATACCATCTCCTATCGAGAAGTAGGTTGTGCGCCGACTAGGGCTTTGCCGGGGAACACGCCGTCTTTGATCTTGGCTTGATCCACGACGACGGTGCCGCCGACCAGGAGATACTGCACGCCGACGCTCGGCGCCATGGGCTCCTGATACGTCGAGCGATCGCCCACGGTCTCGGGATTGAAGACGACGAGGTCGGCGTCCGCGCCTTCCTGCAGGCGGCCCTTCGCGTGGCCGGCGGGCGTGGAGCGCTCGAGCATCTGCGCGGGCATGAGCGACATCTTGCGAATCGCTTCAGAGAGCGAGAGCGTTCCCTGGCTCCGCACGTAACGCGCGAGTATGCGTGAGAACGTGCCAGCGTTGCGCGGGTGACCCTTGTCGCCGTCGCTCGCGACCATCACGAGCGGATTTCGAAAGACCGCGTCGACCGCGTCCATCGTGTTCGTGAAGAGCACGACCAGGTGACGGTCGCTGCTCGCGTGCAGCTGGTCGAACCGTTCCTGCGTCAGTCGCTCGCCGGTCTCGGGCAGCATGAGATCGT
Source organism: Gemmatimonadaceae bacterium (assembly GCA_035652495.1). Classification (GTDB taxonomy): domain Bacteria; phylum Gemmatimonadota; class Gemmatimonadetes; order Gemmatimonadales; family Gemmatimonadaceae; genus DASRDS01. Next base: position 1,701 of record DASRDS010000268.1, on the reverse strand, counting down.
GGTAGGTGATCCCGAATTTCTGCTGCCAGCCGGGATTGAAGAGCGCCGAGTTGATATAGGTCATGCCGGCTTCGTACGGGTACGCTTCCACGGTCACGTCGAGTCCCTGCGCTCGCGCGCCGGCGATCAGGGACAGGCAGTCGAGCGCCTGTGCGCCGCAGCTGCTGTTAACGTGCACGATGTGCAGTGAGGCGCCCGTGGCCGCGGTGGCGCCGATGACCTCGGAGATCGATTCGATGCTGGATCCCGGCTCGCTTTTGCCCGCGCTGCGGACGTGGGTGTAGACGGGGCGGCCATGTTCCGCGGCGAACTTGAAGATCTGGATCACCTCCCAGCGCGTCGCGCCGGGCGTGTACTGAATGCCCATCCCAACGGCGAGCGCGCCCGCGTCGAACTCGTGCCGCAGGCGGCCTTTCATCTTCTCGATCTGCTCGGGAGACGCCGGCTGATCCGTCGCCGGCCCGGCTTTTGGGAGCAGTCCGCTGTCGGGCAACGGTGTCTCGAAGACCAGCGACCGGGCGGCCGCGTGGCTCGCGGCCGTTCCGTAGTTGATGATCGCGTGTCCGTCCTTTGATCGCAGGAACGCCGCGACATCCGGCTTTCCGATTTCCATCTCCAGCGCGGTCGTTACGCCATCGAGCGCTTTGACTCGCTGGCTCTCGAGGTCCTGGCCATGCTGGTGCAGATCGATGAATCCGGGGGCCACCACCAGCCCGTGCGCGACGATCACGCGCTGACCGGTCAGCGGCTGCGCCGAGATCTTTTGGATCTTGCCGCCGGCGATGCCGATGTTGCGGACGGCATCGAGGCCGGTTTCCGGGTCGATCACCCGGCCATCCTGGATCACGACCTCGTACGTCTGCGCGTGGACAACGCCCGCCATCAGCGTCATCAGGCAAAAAATGAGTCGCCGCATATAAGGTGATTTTTTGGTGATGGCCCGATGAGGGCGTGCCGTAGAATCCTCGTACACCTTAACACGAGAGGATAACACAATGGCGCGGGGAACGGTGAAGTGGTTCAACGCCGAGAAGGGGTTCGGTTTCGTGAAGGTCGATGGCGGTTGGGATGTTTTTGTCCACTACACGGCCATTCTGGTGGATGGGTACAAGACGCTGGACGAAGATCAGCGGGTCGAGTTTGACATCTCGCTGGGGTCGAAAGGGATGATGGCGGAAAACGTGCGGCTGCTGTAACTCAGGCGCTATCGTTCACTTGTGCGACTCGACTATCGAGAAGCGGCCGAGCGCGATGTTCCCCCGCTGGCGACGGCATACATGCGGCGCGAGCTCCATCCCCAACATGCGATGGAGCCGCGCGTCGTATATGTCGCGTGTGACGATGGCGACGTGGTCGGCCTGATCGCCGGGCATCTCACCACACGGTTTTCGTGCGACGGAGAGTTGGAGCGGATCGACGTCGCCGACGCCTACCGTGGCCGCGGTATCGCGTCACAGCTCCTCCGCCGACTGGCGACATGGTTCACCGTGCAGCAGGCCCGCCGTATCTGCGTGAATGTCGCTCCTGATAACGGGACATCCGCACGCTCATTCCTGATTAGTCGGCGTGTATTCGAGGATCAGCACCCCGTTGTCGAACGCCTTCGACTTCTTGAGCGCGAACCGCTTGAGCTCACGCGAGTCATCGAAGATCCTGAGCCCGCCCCCGATGCTGACGGGATACAGCTGCAGGTGCAGCTCG
>DASRDS010000267.1:0-1005 GCA_035652495.1 Gemmatimonadaceae bacterium | reverse complement strand
CGGCATGGCCGTCCAGAAGAACGCCCACGGTTGTGGGGCGATCGCGTTGTTGTGAATTACGGAGCGGTAGCCGAGGTGGATGGCGACGGGCGCATACAAGTCGGCCACCAACACTAGAGTCGCGATGCTCGTCACCGCGATGGATGCCATGATCTCGCGCCTGCGCCAGGCGGCGATGAGCAACCAGATCATGGTGGCGCCGAATGGATACACCATGACCGGCACGGCAAAGAACCCGAGCGCATTCGTCACGGCCAGTGCGACCCAGGCCGCCACATTGTTCGTGCGAAGCGCGTACGCGCCGATCGGCACCGACAAAAGGAACGCGAGGCACAGGAGCGTGTAGCCTCGGCCGTTGACCGAGTACACGATGAGCGGCGCGGACGCCGTCAGGAGCGCGGCGGTGATGAGTGCGGCGCCCGTGGAGAACTGGGCGCGCGCGAAAGCATACCCGGCCGGGATGAGCGCGACGCCAGCGAAAAGAGCGGGCAACCGGAGTGCCCACACCGTTGGGCCGAACGCCGTGATGCTGAGTTTTTCGAGTAACGTATTGAGGACGTGGTTGTTCGGCGCCGAATAGAGCGAGAGCGCCGTCCACCACGACTGGCGCACATAATCGATGTAGGTCTCGGACTCGTCGCCACGCATGGGACACGTCACGTAATACGCACGCACCACGAAGCCAACGAATGTCATCGCGATCGCCGCGAGCTTCGCAAGGGCCGGCTCGGCGCGAACGGCCGCTCGCCAATCCGACCCCAGCTCCCGCGCCCCGACAACGAATGCGCGGCGCCTTGGCCACAGCACCACGGCGAAGACGATCGTTTGGACGAGCAGAAATCCCAGGACGAACAGCGACCGCATCAGGCGCCTGGGATCCGCCAGCACATAGTAGGCTTGGAGTGATGCGATCATTGAGCCGCTACGATCTCCACGTAGAAGACATCAAAATGACATCGCGCAGACGCCGGCGCCCCATACTGGCTCCGTTCACCTCATAACGGA
>DASRDS010000266.1:0-4931 GCA_035652495.1 Gemmatimonadaceae bacterium | reverse complement strand
TCTTCGGGCAGGCGCACGGGAACTTAACGGCCGGAGTCTCGGGCCACAACGACGTCGGCGGATTCGGCGTCTGGGGCGAAGGCTCCGTCGGCGTCTACGGCCAAAGCGAGCATGCCGGCGTCGAAGGCTCATCGGCATCGGTCGACGGCTACGGGCTGTACGGCAAGAACGAGCAAGGCTTGGCTCTGTTCCTCGACGGGGATGCGGAGCAATACCCAGGCACCAACGGGCTTGTGAAGGCGCTCCTGTTCGTCGATCCGAACCTGCCGTCCGACCCTATCCGGCAGTGCTTCAACGGCACGGTCGACAAGCCCTACGCGACGAGCGACGATTGTCAGTTCAGCTATCAGAGGCTGGGTGTCGGCGAGTATGTGATCGGCTTCGGCAACGAGCTCGACATCACGAACCGATTCATGTTCGTTCAGCCGCGAACACAGACCCTCGTCACCGCCACGATGTTCGTGTACAGCTCGGATAACCATTCCCAGGGCGTCGTGACGTGGGATCCCGACGGTCAGCCGGTTGATTCCGCCTTCTTCGTCGTCGTTCTCTGATCCAGCGCCGCGCGGCCGCCGGCTAGACCTCCCGGCGGCCGCCGCGGCACTTTCGCTCAAGCGCGACCGGAGCGGGCGCGCCCATCGGTGTTCGGAAGCACGGCTCGAAACTAGCTCACAGGCGGGTGGCGCAGAGGCCGCAAAGGCCGCGCCCGTTCCGCCAGCGCCGCAGGAACGCGACGGCGTGGCCGTGCTGCTCGCCGCCAAGGACTTCGCCCGGTTCGAGCGTGCGGCTGTGTGCTTGCATGGCCGGTTCGAGCTCGAGGCGAAGCGGCTGACCGTGGCGCAGCTGGCGTTGGCGGCGCTGACGGCTCTTGAGTGGCGCCCCTGGACGCCGACGCGACCGGCGGGCTTGCGATCATGAGCTTGCAAAGCCGACGTCAATGTCGCAGCGCCCAACCATCGTCGGGCACACGGCGGACCACCTCTCAACGATGGGTCGCGCTGCGCTCCCAAACGCTCGCTTCGTCGGCGAAAACGACCACGCGGCCGTCTTGCGCCTCCTCAGGGCGTTCCTCGTTCAGCGTCAGCACGTGATCGACAAGCGCGAACAGCGCGTCCGGCGACATCAGCTCCACCATCATCTGCTCACGCAAATGGGCGGGCACGATCACGCGGACGTCACGTCGCGCAGCCTCGAGGAAGACCGCCTCGCCCGCTCCGGCCCGTCGGACGTGCGCGGTGATCCCGTCCCGTCCGAGTGCCCGCTCGAGTCTCGGCAGGTGAAGGCCGTATGCCAGATCGACGAAGCCCATGACCAGATCTGCCACATCTTCGGCCGGCAACGGGAAGATCGTGTACGGCGCCAGCGAGCTGAAGCTCCAGCCGCGGTCGCGCATACGCCGCATCGAGGCCGTCCAAGCGAGCGTCTCCGGCTCCTCGGCACCCCACGCGATCCGTCGCCGCTCGCTGTCGGAGCGCGCGTTGTACTCGCCACTCTCGTAACCCCAGACGCGGTAATCGGCGGCGCCCACGAGCAGGCACTCGTGCGGCCGAGCCCAGGCGTAGCCGGTGTCGCGCGCCTCGCCGATCAGACCCGTGAGGAAGTCGAGGTACGTCTCGTAGGCGGCCGGAACGACAGTGATGCGCACTGCGCCGGTCTCGTTCACGTGCCGACCTTCGCGCAGTAGCTCCGTTGCACGCGCGAGGCGCTGTAACTGTGGCGTGTCGCCCGGTCGCGGCCCCGCCTTGACCTCGATCAACGTGACGTCGATCTCACCGTCACGCTGGCGTAGCGCGGTCAAGTCGCCGTGGCGAAGACAGTTGGTGAGGTCGTTGTGGATCGCGAAAACGCCCTCCTCTTCCCAGAGCCGCGCGAGCTCGGCAAGCTCTGCCTCGCGGCCCACGCCTCGCGCGAGGCGACCGACGCGTTCCTCCTCGCCGAGGACGGTGAAGGCGCGGCGGTCATAGTGCAGAGCCCGCCAGGCGATTCCGTCACCGACCTGCCGCAACGTGTGCTGGCTCGCGCGCGCCACCAGCTCCTGACGGCCGACACGCTCGAGGACTGCCTGCCGCGCGCGGATCTCATCGAGCGGCTTCGGAGTCCGTCGGGCGAGCTCGCGGATCTCACGCCGCATCTGCTGTCGCATCTGCGGCAGCGCCTGGTCGGCGGCGTCCTGACGCGCTCCAAACTCGATCAACAGGTCGCGGTGGAGGGAGACCCACTCCTCGGTCGCGGCCGCTCGTTGCAGCCGATCGGCGAACCCGACGACTACCGGGCGCAGATCCTGGTACAGCGGCTCGTTGAGGAGCTGTTGCTCCGCTGCGATCGCCCCCTCATCGGGAACTGACACGCGGGCCAACGTAGCTAACGCCGCGATCGCGCCGCGGGCCTGTTTCCACGGCAGCCGGTCCGACGTCGGGAAAAGCGCATGACGGAATGACCAGGCGGCGACGGGTCTGCCAGACGGCGACGCCCGATGCAGGTAAGTCAGTCGCGGTCGATGCGGCACCGCCCCGACGCGATGGTTGCCGCCGCAGACGCCGCCGCCGCTGGGACACCTCGCGGCCGGTTGCCACTTCAGTTGCCACCCAGGCTTCCTGAGCGATCGACCGACCCATCCTATCGGCGAGAAACCCCCGTTTTGCAGGAGTCTTCTCGACGCACCTCCTGATACTTCTTTCGAACCCTTCGTCACAACTGATACGACTCTTTAGGATCATGGAGGGACAACCGGCCGATCGCCCGGGACCGCCTATTCGCCGGCGTTCGAGGCCAGCTTCAGACTTTCACTGTTGATGGCTGACTTTCTACTTCGGACTTTTGGATAAAGACTCGCATAGTTTGAACCCTATCCCTGATAAATGATAGTTTGTGTCGGCGATAACTGAACCACCAGGCGTCCTTTGGTTTAGAAGCCCTTTTTCTATAAGGCTTTGCTCATATTTATAGACCAAGTCTCTTATAGCGAGGCCTGATCGTTCAGCTATAAGATCAGCCCACGCATGGCGGTCACTTGCTGAGTAGAGCACTTCTTTCGTATTACTGGTGATTGCCTCTCGATTTAGCTGATATGCAGTCTCCAGAAGAATTTTCTCCGTTTTCTAGCCTCCTACAGAACTGCATCAATAGAGTTGGTAGAGAATCGTTGCGATCGGTTAATTCTTCTTTTGTGGAATCAATAAATAGATTCCTAATTGCGTTAAACTTCTTTTCGTCTATAGCTCCATCACTCTTTATAGCGTCAAATAAATACGACGCTTGTTGTCTGCACTGGTCTGTTTGATCATAGTCGCTTTTGATTTTGCCTCGTGACTTCAAATCGTTATAGACGTCGACTACCCCCGAAGCTAGTTCCCACTGAATGCCTCTCTGAACTAGATGACTTACGTCTCTAATGATGTCTTTCCTTGTCGAACTCAGGCTCCGATTACGGCTTCAATGAAGCCGACGACCGCTCCTTCATTCTTCTTAGCTATAAGTCGTACTTTATTCGCTCTCGAAATATTTCGGGACCCAGGAAGTTGAGATTGTTTCATGAGTTACGTCCTATATTCCATATCTATGTCAAAAAAGAATTTGTGAACTGTGCCGATCGGAATACCTCTACCTCAAGAGATTTGTGTGGTTTGATACGTATTGGTGCCCCTCCTGAGACTTCGTTCGAACCTGCCCGAGCCTACTGAAAGGTTCCTGTTTGCAGAGAGATCCGACCACACGTGTCCGCGAGAGTGATCGGATTACCGCTTTGAACTCGGGTTGTTGTCCGCCAGTCGCAAGCTTCTCGAGCATTTAGTGAGCGAGCCGGGCCACGCCGCGCGCCGGCGCGGCCATCAGTGATTTCGCGTTCGCGTTGCCGAGGGCCGTCTCCGCCGTTCACCCTGAACGGGAGGTTCCCGAGGTACGGCTGGCATTTAACCGGTACCAATGCCGGAACCCGACTGCGCCGACGAGCGCCCTCCGCCATCTCCTCGCGCGCAACTGGCCATGGCCAGCGCGTCGCTCCGTCAGTTCGCGGTCTTGCAGCCCTCGAGCGTCGAGAGCTTCCCGCAGAAGACGAGTTCCTCGGTGCCCTGATTGTCCGTAATGTCGGGGTCGTTGGGGCCGGCGGGATAGATCGACCAGCCGACCGTCATCGTGACCGCGGTGAAGTCCGTGGTCACGTTCGCCTTCCTACCCACGGTGATGGTCACCGTCCGGCGCGTGCCCGGAGCGAAATCGCGCACGTCGCAGTGAATCGAGATCTCGCCCTGCCGATTAAGAAGGTGTCTCCAAGGGGCCCCGTCGATTCTTTGGTGTCCGGCGCGGTCGTGCAGTCGCCCGCGTTCCGGACGGCCAGCAGCTGCGCGCCCGCGTTCAGGTTCAGCTTTCCGTTGGCAACACCGGAAGGCCCCGCGTTCGAAAAGGTGATGCTGCCCTCTGCGGTGATGTTCTCCACCCCGCCGGAGAACTTCTTGTACAAGGCCTTCGGCTTCGGCTCGAAGCTGAGATCCGCGGCGAAATCGCCCCAGAGAGCAAACTGCACTCCCAGGTGCGTCGGGTCGTGGAGGAAGTCCTTCCCGCCGACGTTGCAGCTCTTGACCGCCGCCGCCAGCGCCCGCCGGTGCACGCGCACCTCGACGTCGTTCGCGCCGAACCGGAACGCGTGCCGCACCGTCTTGTCGTCCAGCTGCGCCGTGAAGAACGTGCTGGTCAACCGGCGGTGCAGGAGCAGGTGGCCGTTCACCTTGAGCTCGGCCCAGTCGATCGGGTTGGAATTCGCGCCCGGCGAGGCCGACGCGCTGCCCCAGAGCGGGTTGACCTGGAACATCGCGTCCGCCGGCGGGCCCGGGATCGTGATCGTCCGTGTGAACGTCGCGGTCTGCTCGCCGTGCGGGCAAGTCTTCGTCCAGACCGCGGCGATCGGGTCCGGATAACGCGTGTCGGGGATGAACTGG
>DASRDS010000265.1:0-54545 GCA_035652495.1 Gemmatimonadaceae bacterium | reverse complement strand
CGTCAACAGACGGAAGGACCCGAAGGGTCCGAGCTCATCGGCATCATTATCTCGCAAGGCGTGCGGCCACAGTCGCTGCCTCGGTTTGCGGCATATATCTGGGGTGCGGCGCCTAGCGACGCACAGAGCTCGGCCACGAGTACGCGCGCGGCCTAACGACAGAGCGTTGTTCGCGAGATCGTAGTTCGCGCAAAAAAAAAAGCGGGAGCGCCGAAGCGCACCCGCTCTTTTTTTTTCGCCTAAAAACTAGCGGCGCTTCTTCGCGGCCTTCTTCCGACCACCCTTCTTGGCCGTCGCCTTCCGACCGCCCTTCTTCTTTGCGCCTTTCTTGATAGCCATACGAACTGCTCCATTGCTGGAGTGGAACACCCGACCGATCCCCCGGTGGATCGGCGAGCGCTTACACGGCCTCGGAGAGGCTCGTGAAGTTGAAATCGTGAACTTTGATTGGCGGCATCACGACGGCGCCACCGGCCTCCGTGCCGGCGACTCGTACAGGCTGCCCCATTGCATCAAGGTTCGCGAGCATAAACAACGGCGAATCGTTGAACCGCATGTTGCGGACCGCACCCGAGATCTTGCCATTCTCGATGAGAAACGTTCCGTCTCTCGTCAGTCCGGTGTAGAGGATCGTCCGTGGGTCGACTTCCCGCAGGTACCAGAGTCGGGTGACGAGCACGCCGCGCTGTGTGGACGCGATCATCTCATCGATCGACTGCACTGGACCCGCCCCTTGGAGCTTGATCGACCCGGGATTCCCGGTCGCCGGCTGCTTCGATTTTTTTGCCCAGTACCGCGTGTACTGTAGCTGTTGCAGGACCCCTTTGTCGATCCACACCTGACGGCCGAGCGGCAAGCCTTCGTTGTCGAACGGCGTATCGAGCAGTTGATCATCGCGTGGATCCGACAGCAGTGTAACCCGCGTATCGACGATCTGCTGGCCGACTTTGTTACCACCACCTGCTTTGGTAAACGGGCTTCGACCTTCATCCGCTGAGCGCGCATCGGCGTATCCACCGATCAACTGCACGAGATCGCCGACCGCTTGCGGCTCGAAGATGACGGTGTAGCGTCCCGGCTCGATCGCTTTCGGATTGCGCGACGCGCGGGCTTTCTCTAAGGCATGCGCGCTCGTCGCCGCGAAATCGATCTTCGACCAATCCGGATGCTCAGCGCCCGCCCATCCGGATCCCGTTCCATCACTTGTCCGTACTGTAATCGTATAGTTCGCGTTCGTCGACCTATGATACGCGAAAAGTCCGTTGGAGTTGCCAACGGTTTGCGCGGTCGCGTTGACGATCAGGAATCCCGCCGCGTTCACATCACCGGCGGAACGGGCTGGCGCTAACGCCGCCAGCGCGGCCGTCGCGCGGTCTTCCGGCGAGACATTGGCGGTCGATTCGAAGTACGCGGAGACGGGCGAGTACGTCTGCTTCGGCAGCTCCGGCATGGCTTCCGGGTCGTCCGGAGCGAGTTTCGCCAGTGCTTCCGATGCGGCAATCACGCGAGCGATCGAAGCGTCAGACACGTCATTCGTCGTTGCTACCGCATGCTTCGCGCCGAACGAGCTGGTGATCGCCACCTGCGCGTCCGTGACGGCGCCCGACGTCGACATCTGATTCGCGGCGAACCGGAGGTTGGTCGCGTAGGAGCTCTGGAGATTGACGTGCACCGCGTCGGCCTTTGACTGCTTGACGACTCGCTGAACCAGGGCTTCCGCCTCGGATTGCGATGTCAACGCATTCGCAGGAAGGCCGCCGCGAGCCATCAAGCTTTCCGTCCCGTGTTGATGACGTTGATCTGTCGGAAACGCGCCGGAACGCAGCCATGGCTCACCGCGTTCACCTGGCCGGGCTGCCCTTTGCCGTCAAAGAAGCTGCCGCCCAGCATGTAGCTGCGCTTGCCACCGATCATGTCCATGGAGTTCCAGAAGTCGGGCGTGCGCATCTGGTACGCCACGTCCTTGAGCATGCCGACGATCTTCCCGCCCTTGATCTCGTAGAACACCTGACCACCGAACTGGGCATTGTAGCGCTGCTGGTCGATCGAGAACGAGCCGTCACCGATGATCGCGATGCCGTTGTCCGTGGCCGCGATCAGGTCCTCCCATACATGATCCTTTTCACCAGGCAGCAGCGAGACGTTGGGCATACGCTGGAACTGGACATCGCTCCAACTATCCGCGTACGAGTTGCCATGCGAGCGCGTGGGACGGCCCTGGGCGTCGTACCACCATTTCAGCCACATGGCCTGTTCGCGCGTGGTTTGGTAGTCGTTCACCAGGCCATTTTTGATAATTAAGAATGTTTCCGGTTTGACGCCCTCGTCATCGTAGCCCGCGGTGGCGCAACCGCCAGGTTGAGAACGATCCCCCTGGATGTTCATGAATTCCGGGCCATACCGGAATTTGCCGAGGATCTTCTCGGGCGGCGCGACGAAGCTGGTGCCGGCGTAGTTGGCCTCATAGCCGCTCGCGCGGTCGAGCTCCGTCGGGTGCGCGATGCTCTCGTGCACGGTCAGCCACAGGTGCGTGGGGTGCAGGATGAGATCGTAGCGACCGACGTCGACCGGCTTTGCCTTGAGCTTGGCGGCGGCCTCTTCGCCCCATTTTCCGGCATTGCCGACGGGATCCTGCTCGAGCAGGTACTCGTACCCGCGACCCATCGGCTGGATCGTGTTCGTCCGGATCTGGAAGTCGGAGTTGTCGGCCGAAATCGCGGTGATCGTCATCGGCAGCCAACTGCGGACCAGCAGTTGGTTGATCACCGAGCCGTCTGTATTGGCGTAGTTCTTATCTTCTTTGACGAAGAACATCGAGCTATTCACGAATTTGACACCGGGGACCTTGAGCGCCTCGGTGTTGGCCTTGATCAAGAGATCGGCCTTCTGCTCGATGGGGATCGTGAAGGGGTCGGTCGTGAATCCGCTCGTCCAGCTCACCTCGCCGACCGATGGCGACGGCGCCAGCTCGACCGCGCGATCCCGCGCGATACGGTTGGCCTTGGCGATCGCGACCGCGTCTTTGGCGGCCGTGGCGACGCCGTCAGCCGTCAGCGTGTGCGTCGCGGCGAATCCCCAGGTTCCATCGACCAACGCGCGCACACCGCAACCGATCGTGTCGGTATCGACGACCTGAATGATCTGCTTTTCGCGGGTGACGACGAAATTGTTCCGATAGTGCCCGATGCGTACGTCGGCGTATCCCGCGCCGGCCATCTTCGCGGCGTTCAGCGCGTCCATGAGGAGCGCTTTGACGCTCGCATCCATGGGCGCGGCGGTCGGTGGGGCGACGAGAGCCGACAATGCATCCGCGCGGCGCGGACCGATGGCTGCGAGGCTTACTGCTGCGGCTCCAGTTTTGACAAACTCGCGGCGAGTGCTCATGTCGACATCATTAAATCGCTTCGCGCGAATATAGAGAGCGTAAGTTCGCATTGCAATACACGTTGGCTGGATTTCAGTTCAACGCGCTATCACTTTTCGTCGCGTGAGAGCTCTCGTGAAGCGCACCGCGGGTCCCGGAATGGTGTTGTGTGACGTTCCCGAACCCACACCACGCGATGATGAGGTCCTGATTCGCGTCCGCCGCGCCGGTGTGTGCGGCACTGATGTGCACATTTATGACTGGGACGACTGGGCGAAGCGCCGTATCGTCCCGCCGATCATCGTCGGACATGAATTCGCCGGCGATGTCGTCGAGGTCGGATCCCTGGTGAAGGATGTCAGAACCGGCGATCGGGTGACCGCCGAAGGGCATATCGTCGACGGACGGTGTCTGCTCTGCCGCACGGGCAACGCCCACGTCTGTCCCTATACCAAGATCATCGGCGTCGACCGCGACGGATGCTTCGCGGACTACATCGTGATGCCGGCGACGAACGTCTGGCACCTGGATGACAACATCTCGTACGACGTCGGCGGCATTCACGACCCCATGGGCAATGCGTTTCACACGACGTTGACCGCGGAGATACCTGGCGCGGTCGTGTTAGTGACCGGATGTGGCCCGATCGGCATATTCGCCGTCGGCATCGCGAAGGCCGCGGGCGCCGCGCGCGTGATCGCGTCCGACGTCAACGACACGCGACTCGCGCTCGCCCGCCAGATGGGCGCCGACGACACCGTTCACCCGGGCGAAGCGGACGCCGTCGTGCGCGCCGCGACCGGTGGTCTGGGCGTCGACGTCGTCCTCGAGATGTCCGGCGTGCCAGCCGCGATCCATCAGGCGCTCAAGCTCGTCCGCGTCGGCGGACGGGTCCAAATGCTCGGTATTCCGGCCAAACCCATGGAAGTCGACTTCGCCACCGAAGTCATCTTCAAAGGCCTGACCATCTACGGTGTGGTCGGACGCCGGATGTACGACACGTGGCTGCAAATGACGCGATTCTTGCGATCCGGACAGTTCGATCCGACACCGGTCATCACGCATCGATTCCCGCTGGACGCGGTCGACGAAGCCATGCGCGTGATCAAGTCCGGTGAGGCCGGTAAAGTGATCTTCGAGGTAGCCTAGATGAGCCTCACGACAGAGCTCGCGGCCGGTCTGGACCAACTCCGACAGGACAAAGTCTACAAGCAGCTCAATTACCTGGACTCGCCGCAGGGTCCAAGGGTGCGAATGGAGGGCCGTGGCGAGGTCCTGATCCTCTCGTCGAACAATTATCTGGGCCTCGCTGACGACCCCATAGTTGTCGAGGCTGGAATCCAGGGCCTGAGAAAGTTCGGGGCGGGGACGGCGAGCGTGCGCTTCATCTGCGGCACGTTCACCATCCATCGTGAACTCGAACAAGCGCTCGCCAGATTCGTGGGCGCCGAGTCGGCGATGTCGTTCCTGTCAGCATGGAACGCGAACGAAGGCCTGACGCCGTCGATCGTGAACGAGGGTGATCTAGTGGTGTCAGATGCCCTCAATCATGCCTCAATTATCGATTCGATCCGGCTGGCGAAAGCGATCACCAAGTGCACGACCGCCGTCTACAAGCACGGCGACATGGATGATCTAGTCGCGAAACTGAGCCTCGCGCCCAACGCGAAGCGAAAGCTCATATGGACGGATGGCATCTTCTCCATGGAGGGGGCCATCGCCAAGCTCCCGGACATTCTGGAGATCGCCCGGAAGCATCACGCGACGGTCATTGTCGATGATTCGCACGCCACGGGCGTTCTTGGCAAAACGGGACGTGGGACGGCCGAGCACTATGGATTGCTCGGCGAAGTCGAGATCACGACGTCGACGCTGGGCAAAGCGCTGGGCGGCGCATCCGGCGGATTCGTCGCCGCATCGGAAGCGGTGACCGATACGTTAACGCAGCGCTCGCGCCCACAATTGTTCTCGAACGCGCTCCCTCCAACCGTCGCGGCCAGCGCGCTCGCGGCCGTGCAACTATTGGAGAAGCATCCCGAGCGCGTCGAGCGGCTGCGCGAGAATACGCGCTACTTCCGTGCGTCGATCATCGAGGCCGGTCTCAAACCGATTCCGGGCGATACGCCGATCGTGCCCATCATAGTAGGGGAAACGGCGACGGCCATCGCGATGAGCGACCGCATGCTCAAGCGCGGCGTCTTTGTGACGGGCTTCGGCTATCCCGTCGTGCCGCACGGAACGGCGCGCATTCGCTGTCAGATATCCGCCGCGCACACGCGGGCGGATTTGGATGAGGCCACGGCGACGATTCGTGACGTCGCGCGGGAGCTGGGCGTCATCTAGTCAGCAGGCTTACGTGCACGAATAGTCGCCGCCAGCTCGCGATCTCGTCGGTGCCCACCGACTCGACGCGGGCCTGAACGCGGCCGCCCTCGAGCATCCACGGCGCGAGCCAGGCCGCGATTTGTTGCGGCAAATGCCCTATCACGTCCCCACCTTGGGCGTGCACCCACACCGCCGGCACTTCGGCGCCGGGTGGGTCGGGCACGAGGAGCAGCGCGTCCCCCGCGTGTAGCCGGTGCACGACCCGTGTTCGCTCCCCGAACACCGTTCCGTGTACGGCCGTGGTGAACTCCTGTTGGTCCCGGGGTGGCCGGATCATGTGACCGATTCAGTCAACTCGTCGTCGGAATGGTGAATCGATGCCGTTCAGTCATATCCATCATTTGAGGTTCCGTCACATGCGGCTCAACCGAGGCTTTCTCTCGGGGCTCGCCTCGCTCGCGCTGATTCCCGCGGTCGGGTTCGCGCAGCAACAGCAACCCGGCTCGAATTTCACGAACTCGTGGTTCTGGGGCGTGAGCGGCGGGATGTTGACGTACTGGACGACGAGCGTCGCCCACGCGCAGGCGCCAAGCGTCGGGATCGAGTGGCTGATCACCCGCAAGCATACCGCTCTATATGTTGGGTTTGATCAGACATTCTTCAAGACCACCGGCGTGAGCTTCCAGAACGTCGGCCTCCAGTTCGGCGACAGCACGCTCAGCACGTCGAATGCCTCGAACTGGGGCTACAGCCAGGCCGCCACGATCCACAATTCGCGCCATCTCGAGGCCGCGCTGATGGGTTTCCCCGGCAGCGGGCCGATCCGGCCGTATGCCGGCGTCGGCATCTCGATGAACTTCGTGCAGAACGCCGTCATCACCGGCGCGTATCCGAACTCCTCCGGTGATCCGGCCGGCAACTCGGCCTACTGGTTCCCCGGGTACTACGGCAACCAGTACCTCGACCAGTCGTCGTACTGGGTCAGCCCGCTGCTCATGGCTGGGTTGCAGATCCAGGTCAGCCGGTTCTCGCTCTTTGGACAGGCGAAGGTCATGACGACGGATAGCCGACACATGTTCTCGGACGGCGCTTTCTTCAACCTGCAAGCCGGCGTCCGCTACAACGTCGCGACGGTTTTCTAGCCTCACTCGTTCGGCTAGAAAACCGCGCCAGTCGGTTTACTTGTCGTTCGGCTGCGCCTCACTCCCGCTTTTTATAACAGTCTGAGCATATTCAGACCTAATACCTGAGCGATCTCGGCCGCGGACCACCCGCGGTCGAGTAGCGCTTGAGCGATGCTCGGGATTTTTGTTACGTCCTCGAGCCCGACCGGCACGGCCGAGATACCGTCGAAATCGCTGCCGAGTCCCACGTGATCGATGCCCGCGATGCGGGCGATGTGCTCGATGTGATCGATCACCTTCGACAGTGGGGTCGGCGCCGGAAAGTTCGGGTCCAGAAACTTTGGATAAAAGTTCACGTTGATCACGCCGCCCGACGCGGCGATCGCGCGGAGCTGATCGTCCGTCAAGTTGCGGTCGTGATCGTTGAAGACTCGCGCGCTCGAGTGCGAGGCGATGACGGGGCTGTCGCTGACCGCTAGGACATCGGCCACCGTCTCGGGAGACGCATGCGACACGTCTACGAGCATGCCGAGACGGTTCATGGTCTTCACGACCTCACGACCGAACGGCGTCAGGCCACCCGTTCGGGTGTCATTGACACCCCTGGACGATCCAGCCCAGTCATTGCCGTTGATCCACGTCAGCGTGAGATACCGCGCGCCGCGACGATGGAGCTCGGTGAGCTTCTCCAGCGAGTTCTCGATCGCGTGGCCACCTTCAACCGCCGCGAATATCGCGATCTTGTCTGCTCGCTTCGCCTCGCGCACATCATCCGCCGTCTTCGCGAATATCAGATGACCCGGATGCCGCGCGACGAACGCGTGAATGACATCGAGTCCAGCGATCGCACGAGCGAACGTTTTGTCGGCATCCAGCCATGAGACCAGAAACGTGGCGGTGAGCCCGGACGCGAGTAATCGTGGCAGATCAGTATGAGTGCCACTATCGGGAGAATGTGCGACATCCGGATCATATGCATTGTCGATCACTTTCGACGGCATGTCATTGTGCATATCAATGACAATCGCTTCATCGTAAATCGGCCCGCTCATTTCGACACCCATGTATTCCCGCGGATGTAATAGCGCTGAGGCCAATCAGCGGCCTTCGTCAACCCGATGCGCGTGGTGACGATGACATCGCCGTCGGCTACGGGTTCGTCAGGTCGAACGATGACCGGCGGGCGGTCCAACGGAAGCCCGTTCAATTTCCCGGTGATCCCAAGCGCGAGACAAAGCTTACCGGGCCCGTTCGTGACGTCCGCGCGCCCGCCGCGGCGTCGGCGCATGAGCGCGAGTCCGTCGAGCGGCTCCAGAGCGCGGATCAAAACGGCGCTGCCGTAGCCGACCGGCCCGGTCACGCAGTTCATGCACCAATACCTGCCGTAGATGAAGTAGACGTACGCCGTCCCGGGCGGCCCATGCAGATGCAGCGTGCGCTCAGTGACGCCGGCCGCCGCATGACAGGCTGGATCATGCGGCCCCAAGTACGCCTCGGTCTCCACGATGCGCCCACTGGTGCGGCCACACTCGAGGACCGCACCGAGCAACTCTCGGGCAACGATGCCGGTTTCTCTCTCGTAGAACGCCGGCTTGAACGGCCTCAGGTCTCGCCGCTCCCGGGTGCCGCTTTCGCCGTCGACTTCCGCGGCCGCTTGGCCGCCGCACGCCCCTTGGGCTCGGCCTGCTTCGCCGCTGCTTTTTTCCGAGCGGTCGTACGCCGTGGCTTCTCGGCCACGACCGCGGCCTCCGCGACCGCCGCCGGCGCTTCTGGCGCTGGCGCCGCCGGTGGTGGGCTCACATCGACCACGCCAATGCTCAGAAGCTCAGGCGGCGGACCAGCGACCTTGCCGCCAGGACGCACGCGACCACCAACGCCTCGCGGAACCATGCCGCGTGGCGCGTGCGATGGCTTTGCGCCAGTCGACGATGCGGCAGCCGTATCCTCTTGCCGCGTAGCCGCAGCCGCCATGTTGAGCTGCTCGGCCACCGGCGCCGCGGTCACGGCAGGCGCGACCTCGAAGTCATCGCCGCGCCGTCGAAGATCGATCATGTCGGCATCATGCGCATCACGCAGAATGCGCGCGAAGTTGTCCTGACTGAGACTCGCGCTGTCGCGACCCAGCATCTCCCGCGCCTTGACCCGCACGGCCGAGGCACGAGCCGGGCGCTCCTCGGTGGCGATCGCGCCGACCGCCTCGCGCACGAGCCGGAACGCTTCGTCGCGCGTCAGCCGCTCGCCGCTGGCGCCGATACCATCGTCGACCGCCGGTTGCACCGCGACGGCAACCGGACGCTCAGGAGCGCGCTCTGGAGAGCGCTCAGGCGCACGATCGGCCGCGCGATCGGCGGCCCGCTCATTCCGGTCGCCACGATCACGACCGCGACCGCCACGACGACCGCGACGACCACCGCGCTCTTCGCGCTCCTCGGCCGCGGGGACGGCCGAGGCGGCCGCTGGTGCGGCCGTGCCCTCGACGGCGGGCGGCAGCGCGACGGGAGCCTCGGCACCCTTTGCCCGGGGCGGTCCGACCTCGAGCTGACCCGTGTCGAGCTTCGTCACCGACAAGAGCCCACGTCCCGCGGCCTCGGTGACGAAGCGCGAGAACTTGGACATGCCGAGGTTCTTCTCGTCGAACGTCGAGTCGATGTCCTGCATGACCTGCTTGAGGCGATCGGCGCGCATGACGTCGCCGTTGCGCTGCATGCGCTGGATCGCCTCGCTCACGAGCTCCCAGGGATCCTGCCGACCAGCCGTGTCTTCGCTCCCGGTCCGGACCAAGCCGGCCAGTGCATTGTACGAGTAGTACTCGTCACAGTTCATGACGAGGAGATCACTCGACGACTCGCGAATGCCGACGCCGATGACGTACTTCCCGTACTCTTTGAGCTTGATCACCAGCGTCGAGAAATCGGAATCGCCCGACAGCAGGATGTAGGTGCCGATCTCGGGACGCGTGAAGACGAGCTCCAACGCGTCGATCGCCAGCCGAATGTCGGTGGCGTTCTTCTTCGACGAGCCGTACGCCGGCGCCATGATCATATCGATCGACGACTCGGCCAAGGGCGCGACGTACTGCGGATAGCGTCGCCAATCCGCGTAGGCGCGGCGCAGCTGCACTTTGCCCTTGATGATATCGGAGGCGAGCAAATTTCTGAGCTCCGACTGCAAGTCGGAGCGGATCCCCATCGTCACGTTGTCGAAGTCGATCAAGAGCGCCGCGTTCGGGGAATACGTCACCGGTGTCGCGACGGCTACGTGCGGGGCTGCGGGGATGGCGGGCTTAGAACTGGATGGGGTGTGGCGAGATGGTTGGCGGGAATTCATGTACCTAGGGGTGTCAAAACAACGTCAGCGAAGCGGTGCCGCTCACGCCGAACACGCCATTGGGGTCGTCGTTCGACGGGATGCCGGCTAACCGTAGTACTACGAACCTACTCGCCCATCGCCTTAATAACCACCCTTTTGGGCCTTTGCCCATCCCACTCCCCATAGAAGACCCGCTGCCAGGGCCCGAAATCGAGGGCTCCGTTGGTGACCGGAACGATGACCTCATGACCCACGGTCAGCGACCGGAGATGGGCCGCCGCATTGTCCTCCCCGGTTCGATTATGTCGGTAGTCCTCTGGGGACCATGGCGCGATACGGTTCTCGAGCCAGTCGAGAATGTCCTTCCACAGCCCTGGCTCATGGTCATTCACGAACACCGACGCTGAGATATGCATCGCCGACACGAGCACCATGCCCTCGGTGATGCCCGCCTTCGCCCGGCAGGCCTCGACCTGGTCGGTAATGTCGATAATCTCCTGGCGTTTGGCCGTATCGAAGGTGAGATATTCAGTATGAGTTTTCATGGTTGGGTAATCTCATGACCCGACTTGGCTTCCGCACGCGGCTCTTCGTTATTCTGTCGCTGTTCGCGATCGTGCCATCGGCAGTACTGACGGTCTTGTGGGGCGGCGCCCTCAGTACCGCCCTGCCGCTCCTGTCCGGCAGCGCCCCTTGGAATCGCGTCGCCGCGACCGGCGAACGCGCGTTGGCCTTGGTCAAAACCGCCCCGCTCACACCCGAGCAGCGGGCCGCCTTGGCCGCGCATGAACAGGAGTTGGCGGTCTCGGTGACCGAGGCGCGGCGCTACGAGTTCATTGCCGGGCGGGCCGCCGAAGCGGTCGCCGGCGTCAGCCTCATCGCGTTGCTTATTCTGGCACTGGTGGCCTCTCGCGTCGCCGGACACCTGAGCCGGCAGCTGAGTCGACCGCTCGATGAGCTCGTCGGCTGGACCGACCGGATCGCACGCGCGCTGCCACTGCCCGAGTCGCTACCGCTGCGCGGCGCACCCGAATTCGCCGTGCTCAGAGAGCGCATGCGCAGCATGGCGCGTGACCTGGAGGCCGGCCGGGCTCGCGCGCTCGAAGCCGAGCGCTTGCGGGCGTTTCGTGAGACGGCTCGACAGGTCGCCCACGAGCTCAAGAATCCCCTCACGCCTATCCGATTGGCCGTGACCCGACTCCAGCGTGAGTCCCTTCCGGGACTCGCTGACACCATCGATGTGCTGAGCGTGGAGTCGACGCGACTCGAATCCATGGCGCGCAGCTTCGCGCAATTCGGACGACTACCGGAAGGGCCCGTCGCGGATGTGGACATCGCCGAGATGGTGCGATACGTGGCCCGCAGCACGGTCCCGGAAGAAGTCCCGCTGACCCTGGAGATCGACGACGGATTGCCGTTAGTCGCTGGCCACCACGACGCACTCGCGCGCGCGTTATCGAACGTGCTACTCAATGCCGTCGACGCCTGCGCGCCGACGCACGGAGCGATCACCGTCAGCGCCGAGCGGGCGAACGGCGTCGTCGAGATCTGCGTGCGCGATACGGGCGTCGGCATTCCCGCCGATCGCCTCTCGCGCATCTGGGAGCCGTACGAGACCCACAAACCCGGCGGCACGGGACTCGGCCTCGCGATCGCGCGGCAGACCGTCCTGGCGCACCACGGAACGATCGACGCGGCGAGCACGCCAGGCGAGGGCACCGAGATCCGACTCACACTGCCGTGTCAACGGTCCTGATCGCGGACGACGAGCCGAATATTCGACGGATGGTCGGCGCCCTGCTGACCGCCGAAGGACACGACATACGCGAGGCGCCGAACGGCACCGCCGCGGTCGCGGCGGTGGCCGCGGGTGAGCCCGACGTCGTTTTGCTCGACCTGATGATGCCCGGACCCGTCGATGGGCTCGCGGCACTCGAGCGCATTCGGGGGATCGACACCGAGCTTCCCGTCATCATGATGAGCGGCCGCGCCGGCCTCTCGGACGCGGTGCGCGCGACGAAGCTCGGCGCGGTCAACTTCCTCGAAAAACCCCTCTCGCCCGAGGCGATCGTGCTCGCCGTCGCCTCCGCGATGGAGCTCCGGCACGCTCGGCGCGCCGCGCGCGCCCTGCGCGAAGAGCTCGGCCTGCGCGCGCAGATCGTCGGATCGAGCCAGCCCATCCGACGGGTCATTGAGCTCATTGAGCGGGTCGCGCCCTCGGATGCCCGAGTGCTGATCACCGGGGAATCGGGGACCGGGAAAGAATTGGTGGCCGTGAGCATTCACCAGGCGAGCCCGCGCCGCGACCGCCCATTCGTCCGTGTCAATTGCGCCGCGATCCCGCGGGACCTGGTCGAAAGCGAAATGTTCGGCCATGAGCGTGGCTCGTTTACCGGAGCCACGGAGCGCCGCATCGGCCGGTTCGAGCTCGCGCACACCGGAACGCTGTTCCTGGACGAAGTGGGAGACCTGGGCGCCGAAGCTCAGGCCAAGCTCCTGCGCGCGATCGAAACGCGAGAGATCGAGCGCGTCGGCGGCGCCAAGCCGATCAAAACCGACGTGCGCATACTGGCGGCGACCAACAAGGATCTCGCGCGCGCGGTCGCCGAGGGGGCGTTCCGCGAGGATCTCCTGTTTCGGCTGAACGTGATCCCGCTCGTGGTCCCGCCGCTGCGCGAGCATCCCGACGACATTCCCGCGCTGGTCGAGCATTTTTCGCGGAATCGCTCGACGTGGACACCGGAGGCGTTGGCGATCCTCGAGCGCTACGCCTGGCCGGGCAACGTGCGCGAGCTGGCCAATATCGTCGAGCGCTTGGCCATCCTCCACCCGGGCGAGCGTGTCACCGCACCGTATGTCCGCGACGTCTTACGCATCGCGCCGTCATCAGCCGCCATCGTCACCGACGACGGCGAGCTGCCGGCGACGCAGCTCGACATCTCGCTCGCCGACACGCTCGACGCCTACGAGCGACTGTTGATCAACCGAGCCCTGACCGCGGCCGAGGGAAACGTGACGGCCGCCGCGCGGCGACTGCAGACCGATCGCCCGAATCTCTACCGGCGCATGCGGCGCCTCGGGATTCGCGACCCCGAATGAGATCAGTCTGGCTCTTTGCGTTCGCCTGGGCAGCCTCGTCGCTCGGCGCCCAAGATTCGACTGCGCTGCCACGCGAAGTGATTGACGAAGCCGCCGCGCGGTACAACTCGGCGGCCGCCCTCCGCGTCGTTGGCCGACTGACCGTCACGACCGATCAGGCCATCAAGGGCGACGTCGCCGTTCTCGATGGCCCGGTCTCCATCGCGGGTCACGTCGGCGGGCGTCTCACCGTGATCAACGGTGACCTGGAGCTCATCGCGGGCGCAACCGTCGATAGCGGCGTGCTCGTCGTGGGTGGCACACTCAAAGCACCCGGCGGCGACAGTGTGCACGTGGGCGGGCCCGTCCTGGTGCTGTCGCAAAAGCTTCGGTATCGCATGGTCGGCGAACGGATGGTCACCGGCACCGAGGCCGATCCCCTGAAGAATTGGTGGACCCATTGGCTCCACCGCCGCGATCAGCCGAACTACACCGACATCACGCTGAGCTCGGCCCATACGTACAACCGGGTCGAGGGACTCCCGATCTATGTCGGACCATCGATCCGACGAGCCTTGCCGTGGACCAACGGGAGCTTGTCGGTCGACGCGCTCGGCATCGTGCGGACCGAGAACTTCGCCAACTGGGATAAAAAGACGTTCGGCTATCGGTTCGGGGCCGATATACGAGGCGGCGACGATCCGCGACTCAACGCATCCTTTCGATTCTACGATGCAGTCGATCCGGTCGAGAACTGGCAGTTGGGCGACGGCGAAGTCGGCCTGGCCTCGTTCTTCTTCCGGCGCGACTACCGGGACTACTACGAGCGGCAGGGTGCATCGGGCGCGGTGTCGCTGGTCACCGATGCGCGGTCCAGCCTGACGCTGTCGCTCGCCGATGAGCATTGGTATCCGCGAGCCGAGCGCAATCCGTTCGCGCTGGTGCCGACGGATGACGGGTGGCGACCCAATCCGACGCTCGACGACGGCAACTTCCGGCTCGCGGGGCTGACGGCGCGCATCGATACGCGGAACAGCGAGACCGATATCTGGTCGGGCTGGTACGTCATTGCCAATCTGGAGTACGGCAACGGCCACGTGTCGCGTTTCGGGCCGCGCAGCCCGCCCGAGATCGAGCTGGCGGTGCACGGCGACTCGGGATTCGTTCCGCTCAAGCTGATGCCGTCCGGCAACGTCAACTACACGCGGCTCTTTCTCGACGTGCGCCGGTACAATCGGCTCGCGCCGAACGCGCAGTTCAACGTGCGGGCGGTCGTTGGCGGCTGGCTGAGCGGCGATCCGCTGCCGCTCGAGCGACGGCTCTCCGTCGGCGGGCCGGGCACGATCCCCGGCTTCGATTTCCGGAGCGCCGGTAGCGATGCACCCGACGTAGCCAGTTGCTCGGCCATACCTGAAGCACCGAGCGGACGACCCGCGGAGTGCGAGCGTATGGTGCTCGGGCAGGCCGAGTACCGGACGTTGACGCACTTCGCTTTCCGCGTCCTCGGGCATCGGATCGAGGACGACTTCGCCTGGGTCGTCTTCGCCGACGCGGGCCGCGGTTGGCTCGTGGGCCCTCGGCTCGGCGCCCTCCAGTATCCCGCGAGCACGTTCCCGAACCTGCGCACGTTCATGACCGATGCGGGCCTCGGGTTCAGCATCGATCCCGTCGGCCTCTACGTCGCCAAAGCACTCTCACGTCCCGAGGAGCGGCCGCATTTCGTCATCCGCGTCCGCCGCACATTCTGAGCGCCCGGCTGCTGCTCCTGGCCTTTTTCACCCTCGGTGCCCTCGCCGGCGCTCAGCCCAATCCGCACGTCGAGATCGCGGTCCCGCAATTCACCCCACCTGATCCGCCGACCGGCCCTCAGGTGCGCGGCATTGACGTGCTCGCGAACGGCACCATTCGGGATCTCATGCGCAGCGGCTTCCCCGCGCGCCTCCACTACCACGTCGAGTTGTGGACCGCGAGCGGCGTCTTCAACACCGTCGAGGACTCGCGCGATTGGGACATCATCGCGCGCTACGACCCCCTCACCAAACACTTCCGCGCCGCCCGCATCAACCCCGAGAACGCCCCCGACCGCGTCGACATGCTCGGCGACTTCGACCGCGCCCAAGCATTGGACTCGACGCTGGCGTTTCCTTATGCCGTCCCTCTCCTCCCTCGCGACCACGGTCGCCGCTACTACTACGTCGTCGCCCTCGACGTCGACGTCGTCTCTCTGAGCGACCTCGATGAGGTCGAGCGTTGGCTGCGCGGCGAACTACGCCCGGCGGTTCGCGGCCAACGAAACCCCAGCGGCGTCGTTGGTCGCGGTATTCGCACGCTTTTCTTGCGAATCATCGGCGCCGAGAAACGGCACTATGAGGCCCGAACGAAGATTTTTAGATCAGGATAATGTGGCGCTTCGCGCCTACACTCACACGATCACGCATCCCACGCCGCGACTTCCGGAGCGACGGCGAAAACGCGCCGTGGCCAACGCCGATCGCTGCGTGGCCTTGCTGCGCTAGTCCAAAGTGGGACAACTCGGATTCAGTCGTCCCACTGTGGCTAGCCGCTTCTCAGTGCGCGAAGCGAAGCGAGCGCTCAGTGAACCTGATGCGCGTGGCGATGCTCGAGCTCTTCCAAGTGGTGCAGCGTCTCGGCACCATAGAAGAGCTTGATGTACTTGGCCTGCGTAGGCGTAAGCCGACGCACGGCCCAGCTCAGATGGACGAAGTGCGGCTCGACCGGCAGGGTAATCGGATGCATCCCGATCTCCTCCGGCAGGCGGTTGGCCTTCCGAGTATTGCAAGGCCCGCACGCCGTGACGACGTTCGTCCAATCGTTCGTCCCACCGCGCGAGAGCGGGATGAGATGGTCGCGCGTCAACGCCTCGCGAGGCTTGAGCTCCGCCGCGGTGCGGCCGCAGTACTGGCAGCGGTAGCGATCGCGCGCGAAGAGGAAGGTGTTCGTCACCTGGCGACGGAAACGGCGGGGCACATGAATGAACTTCATGAGCCGAATGACGATCGGCCGTGGCAACGCCATGCGCTCCGAGCGCACGACGCGCTCCACGTCCGCCTCGACGATCTCGGCCTTGCCGTCGATCACGAGGCGTAGGGCACGCCGCATTGGAACCATGGTGAGTGGCTCGAACGAGGCATTGAGCGCAAGGCACCCGACGATCACGTTCCCCTTCCCTCCTTCCTCCTACAAATAAAAACTCCCGTCACTAAGAAGCGACGGGAGCAGGTTCAGGCACCGGTTGCAACCAGCCGTGTGCGTCGGCTATCGCGCCTTTCGCGATGCCGAGATACCTCTCCTGTATCGCTCTCGTGATCGGTCCGCGGCGACCGATCCCTATCGGGATGCGATCCACGGACTTGACCGGTGTAATCTCCGCCGCCGTTCCACTGAAGAATAGCTCGTCGGCGACATAGAGCAGCTCGCGCGGAATATCGTCCTCGCGCGTCTCATACCCCAGATCGGCCGCGATCTGCAGGACCGACGCGCGCGTGATACCCGGGAGGATCGCTGAGGCGAGCCGCGGGGTGTAGATCACGTCGTCGCGCACGACGAAGATGTTCTCACCGCTGCCCTCCGAGACACGGCCGAAGGCGTCGAGCATGATCCCCTCGGCGAATCCGTTCCCGCGCGCCTCGAGCAGCGACAGCTGCGAGTTCAAGTAGTTGCCCCCGGCCTTTGCCATGGTCGGGAACGTGTTGGGCGCGGCCCGCTGCCAGCTCGATACACAGACGTCGACGCCCCGCTCCATGCCCTCGTCACCGAGATAGCGACCCCAGACCGCCGGGATCACGAACGTCTCGATCGCGTCGGCGTCGGGGAAGATGCCCATGCGCTCACCCGTCCGAATCACGAGCGGGCGTAGATAGCATTCCTTGAGATCGTTGCCGGCCACGGCGTCAATGCACGCCTGCACCATCTCATCCATCGAGTGCTTCATTGGCATCCGATAGATCTTGGCCGAGTCGAACAGCCGCCGCAGATGGTCCTGCAGCCGGAAGATGGCTCCGCCATTCGGTGTCTCATAACACCGAATGCCCTCGAAGATGCTGGACCCGTAGTGAACCACGTGATTGAGCACGTGGATCGTGGCCTCGGACCAGTTAATGAGGCGGCCATCCCTCCAGATTTTCATGTGTTGCGCCATAGTATGATTTTAACGCCCTTGCGCCTCTTCGCGCCACGCTGCTAAGGCGCGAGCGGAGGCGCGAACCCGGTCCGTCACGGCGCCGTCAAGAGTTCCCTCGACGAGATGGCCGTCGCGCACGCGCTCACGGCCCGCGACCGTGACCAAGCGGGCCGCCGTCCCTGGCAGCGCGAACACCAACGCGATCTCCGGATCGAACACCGGCATCGCGCGGAGGCTGTCCAGCGGGAACGCCGCCAGATCCGCGTCCTTCCCCGCCTCCAGCGACCCGATTTGCCCCGCCAGGCCGAGCGCCTGCGCGCCGCCCATCGTCGCCAGACGCAGCACCTGGCGTGCGCCGAGAGCGTCGGGCCGTCCCATAGCCGCGTTCTGCGTAAGGACGGCCTGACGCGCCTCGGCGAGCAGGTCCATCGCGTTGTTGCTGGCGACGGAGTCGGAGCCAAGCCCGACGACAACATCTTTTCCGAGCATCTCGCGGATCGGGGCGATGCCGTGGCCAAGCTTCGCGTTGGACGCTGGACAGTGCGCCACGGGACAGGACCATTCCCCGATGAAGGAGATGTCGTCTGCGTCGACCTGAACGCAGTGGATCAGCAGTGGGTGCGCCATCATCACGCCCATCTCGACCAGCCAGTGCACTGGCGAGTGCGATCGCCGCACGACATCGATCCCGCGAGCGCGAAGCGCCTGGGCAAACGGCCCCTCGCCTTCGCGGAGAAACGCGATCTCCTCACGGCTTTCGGCGAGATGAATCGCGACCGGCATGCGGTGGCGTACGGCGTACGCCGACGCGTCGATCATGAGGTCGTCGGAGACCGTATAGGGCGCGTGCGGCGACACGCCGAGGCGCACGAGATCGGACTCCAGCGGCCGGAGCCGATCAATCGCCGCGGCGAGTCCGGCCATGGCGGCATCGCGCTGCTCGGGCGCTGGGCCGAATACCTCCTGGTACATGATGCCGCGAACGCCGAGGTCGCGCATCGCTTGGATCGCGACGCCTGAGGAGCACGTGTCGGCATACGTCGTGATGCCGGCTTGTAGCCCCTCGGCTATGCCCAGCCTCGCGCTGTCCAGCATCTGTGCTTCGT
The DNA here is from genome assembly GCA_035652495.1 of Gemmatimonadaceae bacterium. Taxonomy (GTDB): domain Bacteria; phylum Gemmatimonadota; class Gemmatimonadetes; order Gemmatimonadales; family Gemmatimonadaceae; genus DASRDS01. Next base: position 36,098 of record DASRDS010000265.1, on the reverse strand, counting down.
CCAGAACTGCCGCTCTCGCGGCCGTCAGCGTACGGATCCATTGGACGAAGTCGAGGCCTTCGAGGAAGCCTCGCATGGCGGTCAGTTCCAGGTGGGTATGCGCATTGACTAGGCCCGGCAGCAATACCGCGTCACCCAGATCAACATCCCGATCGCCCTTCGGCGCTTCGCGCCTCGGGCCCACCCACGCGATTTTGCGGCCCTCTACAACGACGGTGCCATTCTCGATCGGCGCCGTATGAATCGGTACAACCCAGCGAGCGTGGTACCTACTCACCGGGCGCTGATCATCGGCGGCCGTGAACCGTAGGGTCGTAGAGCGATTCGTCCGCTACGCCGATGGATCGTGTCATGGCCAATGAAAACGCGATGTCGCCCAGTTGATCTGGCGAGTGGCCATCGGAGCCCAATGAAAGTCTGACGCCTTCGGACACCGCGCGGCGGACAAAGCGCTCGTGCGGCCGATAGCGATTGGAGACCTCGAACGCGATGCCAGCCTTGGCCAACGCCCGCGTCGCGCGAATCTCACGAGGCTCGGTCCACAAGTCCTCGAGCGGCAGCGAGCGATAGGGCAGCGGCAGGAGCGTCGGATGCGCGAGAATGTCCACCGGCATCTCGCGCGCAAACCGCTCGAGCACCCCCACATGCTGGTCCATATACGCATCCGGCGTGAGCCCAGCCGGAAGATTGCGCTGCCACATATGAATGAACGTGCCGTCGTCAAACGTGATCGCATGCAGCGACCCAATACGATGCGTAAACTGCCGCGTGACGTCCTCAGGCAGCTCGCGCCAAAGCGTGTCATGCCAGTCGAATTCGGCGCTCCGGCCCACGCCGTCAAGCTCGGTCAGCTCGCTCAGATACTGGCGCAGCAGATCGGGCGTATCGAGCGTCCGCGCCGCGTGCGACGCGTGATCCGAGATGCTCGGCCGCACGCCCCTCGACCGGACACGATCGACGACCGCCCCCGGCACGAGATCGCCATCAGAAAATGTGGAATGCGCGTGGCAGTCGAACGGTGTCCAGACGGTGGTCACGGACGCGGGGCAGCAGGCGTCTTCGACGGCACGGCGTCCGCGGGAGACCGACTCGGTGTCGCCAGCGGCGCGGGCGCGGGCACAGGCACGTGCTGCAACGTATCGCCCACCGTCGTGTTGGTGGCCGAGTGCACGTTGCACTCCTGTATCGGCTCGGTGCCCGGCAGGTACCACTCGGTCACAATCACGGGGGTCGGGCAATACGGGTTCCGCAACATGCCAGTCGTGCGGTCGATGTCCTTTGAGACGAGACCGTCAGGCCGCGGCCAGTCGGGCGGCGCGGGTTTCCGGCGGTAGACCTCGAGCATGAACGTCGTCCATGCCGGCGCCGCGAGAATGCCGCCCTGCGCGTTGGCTTTGATCTTGGTCGGGCGATCCATGCCGATCCATACGCCCGCGACCAGGTCGGCCGTGTAGCCAATGAACCACACGTCGTTGCCGTCGTTTGTTGTGCCGGTCTTGCCGCCGGCCGGCAGACGGAACCCCGCCGCGGTCGTCGCGCTGTACGCCGTGCCATGCAGCACAACGTCTTTCATCATGTCGACCATGAGCCAGGCTTCGGTCGGCTGCATCACGGGCACCGTCACCGCGGACGGTTCCCAGAGCACCTGACCCTTGGCGTTCTCGACGCGGGTGATCGCCATGGGTGCGACCCGCTGGCCGAGATTCGCGAACGCGGAGTACGCCGAGACGATCTCCATCGGGTACACGCCCTCGGACCCGATATAGATCGAGGGGTATGGGTGAATCGGCGTCGTGATGCCGAATCGCCGCGCCTCGTCGATCACGCTCTCGGGCCCCAGCTCCATGCCGATGCGGATCGCGACCATGTTGCGCGACGAATACAGGCCGCGCCGCATGGTCATGAGTCCCAAGAATTTTCCGTCATCATCCTTGGGCGTCCACTCGGTGCCGTCGTACTGCGGGATCGAGAGCGGCGAGTCATCCACCATGTACGATGGCGGGCGACCGTTTTGGATCGCGTCCGCGTAGACGATCGGCTTGAACGACGAACCAGGTTGGCGAAGCGCTTGGGTGCAGCGGTTGAATTTCGAGTCGTCGAAATCACGTCCGCCGACCATCGCTCGCACCGCACCCGTGCGGGGCTCCAGGGCGACGAAGCAGCCTTGGAGATACGGTGAGTTCGCCACATCCTGTTGTTCACCCGAGGCGTTACGCGCGATGTACTGCTCGTAGGTCGTGTGCGGGAACTTGCCGTAGCGGCCGCCTTCGATGGCACGCAGCTGCTGCTCGAGTGCCCGATCCGCCGCGGACTGCATGTCGGGGTCGAGCGTGGTGTAGACCTTGAGGCCCTGCTCGTACAGCGATCGGCCGAATTGCGCATCGAGCTGCTGCCGCACCCACTCGACGAAGTACGGCGCGACGTCGCCGGATTCACGGCGGCGAGCCAGTTGCAGCGGATAGGCGCGGGCTTCGCTTGCAGCGGCATCGGTGATGGCGCCCGTCCGCCGCATCAGCTCGATGACGGTATTGCGCCGCGTGACGGCCCGATCCGGGAATCGTTTCGGGTTGTAGCGCTCAGGCCCCTTGGGCAGCGCCGCCAACGTGGCCGCCTCGGCGAGGTTGAGCTCGCGGGCGGACTTGCCGAAGTATCGCTGAGCGGCCGCTTCGACACCGTACGCGCCATTGCCGAGGTAGATCTGATTCAGGTACAGCTCGAGAATCGTGTCTTTCGGGTACCGCGCCTCGATGGCCCGCGCGACTTTCGCCTCTTTCAGCTTGCGAACGAGGGTCTTTTCTCGCGTCAGAGTCTCGGGGAAGATGTTCCGCGCGAGCTGCATGGTGATCGTCGAGAAGCCCTGCGCGAAGCCGCCGCGCATGATATCGTGCGCCATCGCGCCGAACACGCGATTCCAGTCGATGCCCTTGTGTTCGTAAAAGCGCTTATCCTCCGTGATCACGAAGGCGTCACGCACGGGCTTCGGAATTTCATTGAGTCGGAGCAGCGTCCGCCGTTCCAGGCCCAGCTCAGCCAGGAAACTGCCGTCGGCGGCGTACAGCTTCGATGTTTGCCGTGGCTGGAAACCCTTGAGGACATCGACCGAGGGACACCGGTCATCTCGGCACACCAGCTCCCAGGCGGCGTACGCGAAGCCACCGGCAAAGCAGAGGAGAAACGTTGACGCTACCAGACAGGCCCGAATGAGGCGCGGATGGCCCCGCCAGAATCTGACTATTCGACCTGATCGTCTACTGGCCAACTACGGACTCCTCGCGAGCGCTGTATAAATCTTAATCGTTGTGCTCCTATATTGACCGCTGGCCGACCCACGAGTCACGTATGGATCCCGATTTATTACGTATACCAGTAGGCCCCGGCGCTGTTCACGTCGAGCGCTACGGCCACGGGGCCACCCCCGTGGTCTGCCTGCATGGTTTTGGGACGAACGCCTTTCTCTGGCGCACGGTCGCGCCAGAGATCGCCGAGCAGCGCCACACCGTGGTGGCAATCGACATGCTGGGACATGGCGAATCGGACCGCCCGCTCGACACGGAATTCGGGATCATGGCGCAAGCCGAGTATCTGGATCGCGCGCTCACGGCGCTCAGAATCCCGCGCGCGGCGGTGGTCGGCGTGGACCTCGGCGGCGCGGTCGCGCTCAGATTGGCGTCGACGCGCCCGAATCGTGTGTCACACTTGTGTCTAGTAAATAGCCTGGGCCCGGACGGCATTCCGAGCGGCGACATGCGGGCGCTCCAGCGCAATACCGCACGGTACGTCCTACGCGTGGCCCGCGGCATCCTCGGTGTCGCACCATTGCTCACGCCGTTGCTGCAGGGCAGCGTCGCCAATCCGGCACACATGCCGCCGCGGCTGGTCGCCCGTTATCTCGCGCCATTCGTGGGTCAGGAAGGCGTCAATCACCTGCTCGCGCTCGCGCGCGCGGTGCACGAGGCCGACATGGAGGCTATCGATTTGGGTGCGATCCGTGCGTCCACGCTCGTGGTGCGCGGCGAGGAGGACCGGTGGCTCGACCCGGAAGTCGCGACGCGCCTCGCGGCGCGCATCGTCGAGAGCTACTTCGTTCGCATTCCGGGTGTTGCGCGTTTGGTCCCCGAAGAGGCGCCGGACCAATTGTCCGGCATCATTCTCGATTTTCTCGCCGGACGATTTGACCCAAGTGCGCGCACACGACGCCGGTCCAGCGAGACACAACATTCGACGGGGAACTACACGTAGTATAGGTGTACACGTGTGCACACAGTCCCCCTATATTTCGTTCTACATGGCGAAGCAGAAAGCAAAACGTCAGCGGGAAGTCGTGGTTCCGACACCATTCGAGGAAGCCCGCGACGAGCTGTTCCAGCAGATCATGCAGTGCGGTGTCATCGGCGCAAATTCCGAACATCAGAGCGAGTGGTTCCGCGAAACGTTCGCGTATCTCGCGGACCGGTATCATGAGCTCACGCCGGCGCAACTCACCGAACTCCGCACGCTCGGCGAACGGTTCGTCCAGCCTCCCAAGTCCGGACCCGCTCAGTCTCAGTCCGAAAGCGCGTCAGCGGCTTAACGCCAGCCTTTGACCTGGGAGCGGCGGAGGGCAAAGCCGACTCTCACGCCGTTGCCCACGCCTGTCTCTAGTGCTGGCGTGACCAGGCCCCATCTCGGGCCTTCTAGGCCTAGGACTGCCACCAGATAAGGATGCGGCGCGACTCCCAGGCTTCCGACGCCTATGCCACCGGCGACGTATGGTCCCCACCGGTGCTCGCACAGTGGATCCAGCAGAAACCTGCCGATCAATTCAGCGCGTCCCGTCACTCGTAGCGGATTTGTGATCGGTCCGACGCCGGCGACGAGACCGGCGCGGACATAGGTGCCGAGCGGCACGAATATTCCGGCTCCGGGCTCGATCGCCGTGCGATTGGCGATCAGTGCATCGAGACGACCCTCGATTCTCGCCTTCGGCGTCGAATCTCGGAACACTTGTGCGTTCGCGAATCCTGCGCTGGCAAGGAGAGACGCAATGACGAGAAGACCCAACTCGGTCGGTGTTACACCGATCGCCGTGCGTGCCACAGCGCTAACGTGTAGTCCGCGATCGCGATGACGGATGCGATGCCGACAGCGCCGATCGCCCAAGAGGCGCCGCGTGGAGCCACCAGCACGATGATGAGCGCCAGCAACTGTAGGGTGGTCACGAGCTTCCCGGCCCAGCGCGCGCGAAACGGGACGGACTTGAGCCAGCTGATGCTCCGCGCGACCAAAAAGCCGACGGCAGTCATGAGATCGCGCGCCAACAGCACGAAGTATTGCATGCGCGTAATACGCCCGGTCGCGAGAAACACGGCGACGGCCGCCAGAACAAAGGTCCGGTCGGCGATCGGATCGATCATGGCGCCGAGCCGCGTGACCTCGTGCCGGCGCCGTGCGATCCATCCGTCGAGGACATCGGAGAGGGATGCCGCGCCAATGAGCGCGACTCGGGCGTCGGGGGCCGGTGTGGCGAGAAACGCGACGGCCATGGCGAACCGGGACATCGACACGAGGTTCGGCAACGTGAACACCGGCTCGCGCCGCATGATGGCGCAAGCTATCTCCCTCACACGGTTGTTGCCATGCCATCATATCCCGCCTAGCTTGACCGGCGTGCCAACGAGTCCGACGGCAATCGAGCTGCTCCGTCCGCAAGCGATCTTCGCGGGTCTCGACGAAGAGGAGCTGGCGCTCGTCGCCGAGATCTGTCGTGAGCAACGATTCATCTCCGGCGAGGCCGTGTTCCGCGAAGGCGAGATCGGCGACCGATTGTATCTGATCGTCGATGGCGAGGTCCGCATCACGCGGCAGATCCCCGGCAGCGGCGAGGAAGCGCTCGCCGTCCTGAAACCGGGCTCGCTCTTCGGCGAAATGGCCGTGCTCGACCACGGACCGCGCTCGACGGACGCCATCGCCAATCGCGAGACTCTCTGCCTCACGATCCTCCGCTCCGATTTCGAGCTGCTGCTGCAGCGCAATCGGGACATGGCGGTGGCGGTCCTCTGGGCGGTCGTCCGACTCGTGTCCAAGCGGCTCCGCGCGACGAACGACTCCCTCCAGTCGTTCCTCGCGATGTCGATGTTCTAATCATGAGCTCGACACCACGCGCGACGGTTCGTCATGCGGTCATCCCGTGTCTCGACCAGGTGGAGCTGCTGCCGATCGGCGGTGTGCCCATGCTCGAGTGGGTGGTCCGCGAGTGCGCGGCGAGTGGCACGAGCGATCTCTTGATCGCGACCTGCGCCGACCTCGATGCGATCCGATCGCTGATCGCGCCCCGTGTCGGCTCGCCGGGTTTCCCCTTGCGGGTCGAATTCGTCGAGAGCGCCCCGCGTTTCGCGGATGCGATAGCCGCCGGGCATACCTTTGCTGGCGAGGCGCCGCTGGGGGTCGCGCTGCCGACGAATCTCTTTGTCGGCGATGCGCCGGGTTTAGCGCAGGTCGTCGAGACCTACTATCGCACCGGGAAGAATGTCGCGGGTGTCGTCGGCGGCGACTTCTCCACCGACGAAGTCGAATTGGAGCCGGTGCTGGATCAGGTCGTCGGTCGGTTTCTCTTCACGGACGCCGCGATCGGGCACGGTCTCGATGAAGCCGATTTGCTGCGCGTCTTGGTGACACGGCACTGTATCATCGGCCGGCGGATGCGCGGGCAGTACCTCGACGTGACGTTCCCCGACGGCCGCGCGGAGGCAGGACGATTCGCGCTGCGCCCGCCGCGGCCTTCGACGCCCACGGGCCGCATCCTGGACGAATGAGCGCGTACACGCACGTCACCGCGGACTTCCTCGGCGTCGACGCGTCGCGCCTGCGGGATGCCTCGCTGCTCACGGGGCTCCTGATCGCGGCCGCCGGCGCCGCCGGATTTCCCGGCAGCGGGACGCCGGTCGTGCGGCATCTGCCCAACGACGCCATCGCCGCGGCCTTGTTGCTCGATGGGTCGCAGACGAGTCTCTTGACGGACCCGGAGATTGGCGTGCTGCTGCTCGATGTCATCGCACCGGCGACACATGCGCCTACAAAAGCGCTCGATGTGTTCGCTCGGCGGCTGGCCGCGCGCGAAGTGAGGAGCGAGCAGCGCGCGAGGGGGTGAGTTTCTTTGCCCACATATATCCCGTCCATCTCCATCTCGCGCGACGTGCTCGTGCGGCTGTATGTCGGCCTGGCCTTGGGTCTCGCGCTGTGGGACATCTTCATCGGCGGCCAGATCGCGCAGTTCCGCCGCTCGCCACGCCCGCTCGCGGCCCTGTCCGCGGTGTCGGCGCTCCTGCTCGCGCCCGCCCTCCTGATCGGCGCCGCGGCGGCGTCGAGCGTCACGGGACATACGTTCGACGGGCTGTCGTGGTTCTGGCCGGTCACGATGCTGTTGATCACCGCGCAAGCGTGCTACGCGACGTTTCGGCGCATGATCTCGCCCTTCGCCGGCATTCCGATCGTCGCGTACGACCTCCTGCTCACCGTCGTCGCGATCGTCCGGTTCATCACCGCCATGGGCGACACGCCACCGGAGGCCGCGCTCGCGCTCGCCACGGCGCACGTGAACGTCCTCGGGTACATCGCGGGACCGGCAGCTTTGGCGTGGCCGTACGCGCTCCAACCCGGACTGCTCGCGCCGGCGTTTCCACCGCGCTGGCGGTTGAGTCGAACCCTGCGAGCGCTGCTGGCGACGTTCGCGGCGGCGTGGTTCACGGCCGCGATGCTCGCACTGCCGAGCGCGTGGCTCACGATCACGTCCTACGATCCCTTGTCGCTTCAGCCGCTTCAAGAGCGGCCCGCCGGGGATTTCGTGGTTGGACTTCGATTACTGCCGACCCTCCAGGGTGCGCCATCGGCTGGTGCACTGCGGTCCGACTTGTCTTTGGTCGACACGATCGGCGCCGAGGCGGTGAGTGTCCGCATCGATCCGCGCGGGACGCGTCCGGTCGATCTCGATTCACTCGGTCGCGCACTCGATCCGTTGCGTCGGGATACGACCACCTTGATCGTGACGCTGGAGTCCTATCAAGAATCCCATCTCGCGGAGCTGAGTCGAATTGTCAGGCGGCTGCATCCCGATTATTTGGTCGTCGCGGACGAACCCATTATCAAAGGCGACAGCGCGTTTGGTGGACCCGTATCGACGGCTACGTGGATCAAATACTTGACAGCCGCGGCGTTCACGGTGCATCGCATCGATCCAAAAGTACGAGTCGCCGTAGCGATAACGGCGTCAGGGGCGCGGGATAGCGTCCTGTACGAGTGGGCGGCAAGCCCGAATGCGCCAATTGATGTCGTGGGATTCGTGATACGCCCACTCTTCGCGGGCGCATCGGATCTCGATGCGCAGATGCGGAGCGCGGACCGATGGATCGCGGCCGCGGGACAGTCGCAAAAAGAGAACTGGATCTTCGCGACCTACGGCTATCCCGTGAGCCACGGCGAGATCAACCAAGAGCGCGCGATCTGGTCGACCCTCGCCTGGGCAACGAGTCGCCCGGCCGTCAAAGGCGTGATCGTCGCCGACGCGGCCGATTACGGCGCGGTGACGGGTCTCCGCGCGCCATCAGGCCGTCTGCGCCACGCCGCCAACGCGGTGGCACGCGCGGCCAAGAGCTTGCGCGAGACCGCCGCGTCGCCATAGCATTTCCAGCCCATGTTCAGCCCCGCGGCGTTCACGTTCCTACGCGATCTCAAGCGCAACAACCGGCGCGAATGGTTCGAAGCCCGGCGCGAGGTCTATGAGCGCGAGCTCAAGGCGCCGCTGCGCGAGCTGCTCGAGGAGCTCGACGCGCGCCTGGGACGCATCGCCCCGGAGCTCTACGCGGATCCCAAGCGATCCATCTTTCGGATTCATCGCGACACGCGCTTCTCAAAGGACAAGTCCCCCTACAAGCACAACGTCGGATTCTGGGTGAACCACCGGGACGTGGGTCGCACGGCAAAAGAAATCCACGGCGGCGCCGGTCTCTACTTTCACTTCGAGCCGGGCGCCTCGATGATCGCCGGCGGCATCTGGATGCCGGATACGCCCACGCTCGCGAAGATTCGCCTGGAGCTCGCCGAGGATCACAAGTCGTTCGAGGCCACCGTGCGCACCATGCGCCGCCGGTGGTCGGCGCTGAGCGAAGAGGCCATGCTGCAGCGGCTGCCGCGAGGGTTCGCGGAGGACCATCCCGCGGGGCGGTGGCTCAAGTACAAGTCGTTCACCTCACACCGCATGTTGACGGCGGCCGAGCTGCGGAGCCCGCGACTGCCGGATACGATCGCGCGCGATTTCACGACGATCATTCCGTTTGTGCGGTGGATCAACTCGGCGCTGGGCCTGCCGCCAGCGACGCGCCGCTAGCGCCCCCTCACGATTCCTTCTACGACGCGACCCGGATCAAAGTATCGTCGCGCCAGGTCCTGGATTTCAGTCGGTGTGACCGCGAGCACATGGCGTTCGAGCTCGTCGATCTCCTCGAGCCCGCGCCCGAACTGCCACGCATCGATCATATCGGCGAGCACCGATGCCCCGCTCTGCTGCCGAATCGCGTGCGCCCCGATCGTATACGTCTGCGCCCGCGACAGCTCCTCCGCGCCCACCGGAGTCGACCGGAGCTTCTCGAATTCCCCGAGGAGACCGGCGCGAGCCTCGTCCTCTTTCGTCGGCGATGTCGCGATATACGCGATGAACATCCCGGCGAGCATGCGCTCCGACGCGAAGGCGTGAACCGTGTAGGCGAGTGAGCGTTTGTCGCGCAGCTCATCAAAGAATCGCCCGCCCAAGCCACTGGCCATCGTGGCGATAAGATGCGCGGTAAACCGCGCCGGATCGTCGCGCGTCGGGCCAGGAAACGTGAGCGCCATAGCCGTTTGCGCTTTGTCTCGCGACTCGATTTCACTCCGCGGCGCGTCAGGCCAGGTTGGCGGCGCGATCGCTACGCGCGCCGAAGCACGCAGCGCACCGAATTCGGCCGCGGCGACCGCCGCCATCTCGTCGGGGTCGAAATCGCCGACAATCCCGATTAGCGTCGAACCGCCGAGCACACGCTCGCTATGCCATTGCCGCACGGCATCCAACGACAGCGCACGAATCGAGTCTTCGGTGCCGAGCGTCCCGACACCATACGGATGCCCGGCGAACGCGGCCGATGTCGCCAGCCGCACCGGATACCGATACATGTCGTCCCGAAGCGCCGCCAAATCCGCCAGCATCAGCGACCGCTCGGTCTCGAGCGCCCCGTCAGCAAAACTCGGCCGCTGCACCACGTCCGCGAGCAATGCCAACGCCGACTCGGCGCCTCGCGTCGGTACCGAGAGCGACCAGCCGAAGTTCTCCGAGCCCACACTCGCGCTCACCGTCCCACCAAGGAACTCGGCCCGCGACGCGATTTCCTCGGCGCTCCGCGTCGCAGTCCCCTTAGTCGCCGTCCGCGCGACAAGAGTCGTCACCCCGGCTTGCGCCACCGGCTCGTTGCGCGCGCCGCCAAAGGCGTACACGCCGAGATGCGTCATCGCGGCGCCAGCCTTGCGCCGCACCAGGATCGGCACGCCACCCCTCGTGCGATACACTCTGACGCCCGCGACCTCCTCGTCCAGCGTCACCGCGCCTCGCACCACCCCCGCACCGTTCGGCTGCCGGGACGGCGATGCGACCGGCGTGGGCAACCCGGACTCGAGCGCGTCGAACACGCCACCGATTTCAGGCGATCCATTGGGACGATAGACAACGGCCGCCGTGTCCGGTGCCTTGAGGTATCGGCGCACAACTGTGGTCACGTCAGATGGAGTAGCCGCCAGCACGCGGGACAGGTATTGCTCGCCCAACTGCCAATCCCCGAGCGCCTCCCACTCGGCGAGATGATTCGCCTGCCCCTCCATGGACTCGGTGCGTCGCGCCCATTGGGACTCGAACAACCGCTGCGCCCGCTCGACCTCAGCCGCCGTAAAGTCGGGCTGCAACTCCGCCCACACCGCCCGCGCCGCCTCGAGCGTACGCCCACGCGGCGTCTCGGCCTGAATCACGAAGACGCCGAGCTCGGTCGGCGTGTAGTTGTAGGCCGAGACCGAAGACGCGAGCTGCCGCTCACGCACGGCGCGATAGAGCCGCGAGGCGCGTCCGCCACCGAACGCCGCGGCGGCAAGATCGAGCAGCGGCGTATCTGGATCGAGCGTGCCTCCCGTGCGCCAACCGAAGAGCAACTGCGCCTGCGCGATGTCACCGGCCCACTCGCGATATCGGAGACCCGGCTCACCGCGCTCCTCCGGGCCACGATCACGCGCGATTGGGGTGTGGGTCAGCCCGCCGTAGTAGTTCTCGACGAGCGCGAGTGTCGCATCCGGATCGACGTCGCCAACGATACTGAGTATCGTGTTGCCCGGGTGATAGTAGGTGCGATAGAACGCCGCGACATCGTCGTGCGTGAACGAGCGCAACTGCTCCGGGTTGCCGATACGCCAGCGGCGAATGCGGTGCGAGTCGAATAACAATGCATAGAGCGATTCGGTCGCCAGCGCCGATGGATTATCCGTCTTGCGCTTCGCCTCTTGGATAATGACCTCGAGCTCGCGAGCCAGCTCGGCGCCATCGATCAACGAATTCGCATACGCGTCCGATTGCACCGCGAGTCCGTCGGCCAGTCGCGACGCGGGCAGGACGGTGTAGTAGCTCGTGTGATCGTAGATGGTGTGGGCATTGAGATACCCACCCGACGCCATGGTTTCCTTCGCGATCTCCCCGACCCCGCGCGTCGGCGTGCCCTTGAAGTACATGTGCTCGAGCACATGGGAGATCCCGACCTGCGCGTCCGTCTCGTCGAAGTATCCTGCCTTGACGTACGTCACGACCGCGACCACCGGCGCCGACCGGTCGCGTCGTACCAGCACCGTCAGGCCGTTGGGCAACACCGTCCGCACGACCGGAAGGCCGAGCGTGACGTCGGCTAGCGCCCCCATTCGAGCCCTTTGATGACGAGCGCGGCGGCCATGAGCGCCAGGATCCCGTAGCCAAGGCACCACGCGATCGGTCCCGCCATCGCGTCCCATTGTGGAGCGCTCGAGAGCAACGAGGCCATGCGATCTTGCTGCGGAAATGGCGGCAGCACCCAATGCAGCACGATCCAGACGGTGCGCCAAGGTTGCTGGACACCGGTCTGAGGCGATGCCATCAGCGCCGCGAGCTTGGAGACCAGAAACATGCCGAGCGAGCCGGCCCAGGCGAACCGCCACACCGTCGACTGGCAGATGGTGATCCCGCCGACGAACACGTAGAAAATCGCCGTATAGATGATCGCGCCGACCACCGAGATCGGGAACGTGATCACCGTCGCCACGGCGGCGACGAAGGCCGCGATCACGACGACCACGATGCCTCGCAGCACGAACGCCTGACCGTAGTAGCCCAGCGGCTCCATCGGCTTCGCGAACAGGAAGCGATAGTAGTTCCGCGAACGATCGTCGGAGACGAGCCCAGTCGTCGCGAAAATCGAACCGAGGATCGCGACGAACGTGACCAACCAATCGAGCGGCGGGCGGTGCGCCTCGCCGCCTTGCATGCTCCGTGTGCTGGCCGTGAGCCAGATCAGGAGGAGCACGAACAGGAGCGTGATCCCACCGGGTCCGATCACGTAGTCTCGCAGTTGCCACTGGGCGTAGCGCCCCAAGCGCGCGCGTACGATCGCCATCAGGCGGTCACCTTTTCCACCGCATCGCGGAAATGATATTCGAGGAGGGATTCCGTGGGCGCGAGACTCGCCACCTGCGCACCGCCCTTGAGCAGCTCGGCGAGTCCGGCGTTGAGCGTCGCGAGATCGATGGCCGGCAGCTCGAAGCCACCCTCCGCGCCGACCGCGCGCGCGCCGGGAAAGATCGTCGGCACGAGCGCCGCCCCGGTCGACAGGATCAACCGGTACGCGCGCGACGCGGCGGTGGCCGTGACCGTGCGCGTATCGACCTCGCGCACGACACGACCGTGATCGATGATGTACACCCGGTCCGTGAGCGCCGAGAGCTCGGCGAGATCATGCGACGCGATCAGCATCGTGCGATCGGGGCGCCGCAGGTCGCGCATGACCGCGCGGAATTTGAGCAGCCACATCGGGTCCAACCCGTGCGTCGGCTCATCGAGAATCAGCACATCGGGATCGCCCAGCAGTGCTTGGGCGAGGCCCATGCGCTGCAGGTTGCCCTTGGAGAGCGCCTTGATCGGCTTGGCGCGGTGCTCTTCCAGGCCCAGCTGCGCCAAAAGCTTGGGGATCTGCGCGCTGGCGTCGGCGTCCGACACGCCGGCCAAGAGCGCGTATCGCTTGAGAGCCTCCTCCACGCGCCACCGGGGCGGGATCGCGATCAGCTCCGAGACGTAGCCAATGCGATAGTGCTCCACGTATCGACGTGGCGGGAGACCGCCGAGGCGGACCCGGCCGGATGTTGGGTGGAGATACCCGAGCAGCAGCGCGATGAGGGTGCTCTTCCCCGCGCCATTCGGTCCCGCGATGCCCACGACTTCACCGCGCCCGGCCTCGAGTGACAGTCCGTCGAGCGCGCGCACCGATCCGCGATAGACTTTCGTCAGCGCCGTGCATTCGATCATTGACACGCCGTCCAAGGGCCCTGGCCGGCGCGCGTCAGATAGGTCGCGGCTTGCTGCGTTTGGCCCAAGCGCTTCAAGGTGCAGCCGTAGAAGCCGAGCGCCGAGCGATCGGTCGAGTCGTATTGAATGGCGCGCGCGTAGAATTTCGCGGCGAGATCGAACTGGCCGGCCGCCAACAGGACAGCGCCCATCTCACGGTTGGCTATCTCATTGGAAGGCGCCAGTCGGACCGCCGTCACGAGCTCATTTCTGGCCGTTCCCAGATCTCCCGCTTCACGCGCGATGCGGCCGAGATAAATGTGCGGCACGGCGTCCATGGTATCGTGTTGCGCGGCATGATTAAAGAATACCCGCGCGGAATCGACCTGGCCGGCTTGGTACGCCTTGACGCCTCGCGATACGAGATCGTTGGCCGACTCCCGTGAGGCCGCGGCGTGTCCCGATCCTTTGCGCCATGCCGCGACACCATACGCGACACCGCCCGCGATGACCGCCAGCAGCACCAGAAACGCGATGACTTTCCCGGTGCCGATCTGTTTTTGCTCGACCGCGATCGGCTGGCTGGTCACGACTTGGGGCGGCGGCACCGGCGTCACTGGTGGTGGCGCGGCCGCGAGTTGATTCAACGCATCACGCGCGGCGGAGACGTCGCCGTCGGTGACGACATAGCCTGGCACGGCGGCCCGATCATGCGCGGCGAGGAGCTCGATGAGCGCGTGGCCTTGATCGAGCGTGAGGACGTTGCGCTGTCGCAAGTCGCGGACGAGCGCCTGACCCACGAGGGTGGGATTACTCGCCGAGCTCTGAAGCGCCGCCTCGATGGCTGACCACGCCGCGACCAACGAGGCCGCGTCGCGCGCGGTGGCCAGCCGATCAACCGCTGGACGCGCACTCTCGATGACCGCGCCGGCCGGCGCGGTCACCGCACGATTCGCAGCAATCCCGCGTCGGCGCTGCCGCGGATGAAGCTCTCGGCGTCCGTGGTGGGGATCTCGATCCCCGTCATCGAGAACCCACGCCGCGCCTCGGTCTGCATGAATTCGGCGACCGGGCGTCCGACGTACGCGGCGTTGTCATCGCGCATACCGCGCACGATGTCTTCCCACGTGCCATCGTACTCTTTGCCCTCGCGGACGATGCGATGCTTCTGGGCCGCGAGATCGTTCAGCAGCGCGCCGAATAGCTCGAGCTGTCCGCGCGCTTCACCCTGCGCTTCGTCAGCCGCGCGCTGCTCGATCTCGGCGAGCATGTCGTCGATGTCATCCGACTCGCCCGCCAGTTCTGCTAAGCGATCGTCCCAGGGCTTGAGCTCTGGATCGTCGTCGGCCAGACGGTAGACGGACTTTTTCAATTCGACGAGCCGCCAAATGCCGAGTTCATCCCAGTGATCGTCCGGCGCGGTCCGATCGAGGTGATAAAGCGCCGCTTCATACTCGCCGCGATCGTAGAGGATGTTGCCGAGATAGATGCGGGCCTCGGCGTGATCGCCATCGAGCTGCAGCGCGCTCCGAAGCGTCGCGATCGCGGCATCGGTCTCGCCGAGGCGATGCTGCGCATAGCCGACGCAGGCGACGGCCTCGGCCGAGTCCGGGGTTTGCTGAACCGCAATGTCGAAGAACTCCTGCGCGGCTTCGATGAGCCCTTCGCGGAACAGCGCCCGCCCGGCCTGGAGCATGAGCTCGACATCATCGCGATAGCCGAGCTCCAGAATGCGGCGAAAGTTTTTGAGCGCGGATGCTTGTTGGCCGAACTTGAGCAGGGTCTCGCCCAGGCCGGCCAGCGCATCTTCATGCTCGGGATCGAGGACTAAGGCTTCCTCGAAGCTGCGGCGCGCCCACGCATATTCCTCGCGCGCCAGTCTGGCGTATCCCACCCCGACGTGTAGCTCCACCGCGTTCGGGTAGAGCGACAGCCCCTCACGGAGCACCTCGAGCGCCTCGTCGTATTGCCCCTCGTTGTAAAGCTGGTGTGCGCGCTCGTCGTACTCCTCGGAGCTCAGGAATGGGTTGGGCATATCAGGACGATCCTCAGCGCAAAGAGGGTATGCCTATTGTACTATTCGCACACGGTCCAGTTCAACTATTTACGGGCTCTTATGCGCGCCGCGCCTCCCCGCGGTGTCGGTGTACGCTGTAACGGCCGAGTCCACCCATGCCGTCAGGTTTGTCAGGTGTGTGACAGGATGCTTGGCGCGAGCGGCAGCGGTGTCTGGAGCCGGCGCCTGCGCGCTCGACTTCGCTCCACCCGATCGACATGCGGATGTGGCTAGCATCAATACAGCGACGAGCCGCCAGCGCTGATGGCACATCAGGGGATCGCGGCCGGACTGCCGGCGGTTTGGCGGTGAAACTCCGCGTCCGCGTTCCAGGTCGGGAGTCCCGGCGCGTTCGCCAGCGATTCCCCGAATCCTAGAACTATAGTCGACAGTTGCACCGCGCCGCTGAGATCAAAATCCGGCCGATATTCGTCGGAAGGCTGATGGTAACGGTGGGCAGTGTAGTCGTCCTCTTGCTCGACGCCCCAGGTCTTCGGTCGGCCGATATAGTCGTTGCCTGCACCGATCGATAATGCCGGTACGCCGACTTTCGCGAACGAGAAGTGATCAGATCTGTAAAAATGCCCTTGTTCCGGGTGCGCATCTGGCGTCAGATGCATGCCCATCGGGGCGACGTACTTGGCGAGCTGCGTGCCCAAGGAGCTTTTGTGCTCGCCGAGCGCATTGAGGTCTCGCACCCGTCCCAGCAAATTCCCGCCGTCGATATTCAGGTTCGCGACGATGCCTGACACCGGCACCGTGGGATGCTGCGCGAACCACGCCGAGCCAAGTAAGCCGGACTCCTCGGCGGTGACAAACAAGAACATCATCGAGCGTTTCTGGGGCTTGGCCGCCCGCGCCATCGCCAGCACATCCGCGACACCCGATGCGTTGTCTTCGGCTCCGTTATAGATCGAATCGCCGTTGACGGCCGGACCGATGCCGAGATGGTCCCAGTGGGCGCTAAACACGACATACTGCTCTGGCTGTGTCGTCCCCTTCACGACGCCAATCACGTTGTCTGACTGCATGTGGCGTACATGATTCGCGAACGCCATGTCCATTGTGATGCCGGTCGCGACTGGCCGGAAATCTTTGGACGCCGCCTGCGATCGTAGTTGCGACAGATCGAGGCCAGCCGAGGCCAGAAGAGAGTTGGCCGCGCTATCCGTGATCCAGCCACGCACGCCAAGTGGCGGCGGCAAGCTGGGATCGCGGGGAAGCATCCGCAGCTCTTTAGCCCAGGAACCGACAACCGTGTGCCATGGGTAACCGGCACGCTCGGTGGTATGCACGATGAGGCAGCCAGCAGCCCCGTGGCGCTCAGCCTCTTCGTACTTGTACGTCCACCGTCCGTAGTAATCCATCGTCTTCGTAAACGGCGCGACCGGCGGATCGTTCACGAGTACGAGCAAGACTTTGCCGCGGACGTCGACGCCCTTGAAGTCATCCCACTGATGCTCGGGAGCGGTGACGCCATAGCCGACGAACACGAGCTCGCCGTGCGCGGCGCTGGACTCGACCGCCGAGCCGGCGCCGACAACCACGTCATCGGGATAGCGGAGCGCGGCGGTTGCCTTGCCTGACGCCGTTACGTGCAGCGTCGCCGGGTCCGCGGCGACGATATCGATCGGCACGGACTGGAAGTAGCTGTGGTTCGGACCACCGGCGGCGACGCCTGCCTCCTGCAGCGCGCTGGCGATGTACGCGGAGGCCAGCTGGCCACCCTTGGTCGCGGGCGCTCGTCCCTCGAGCAGATCGGAGGACAAAAATTTGAGATTCGCGTCGATCTCTCCGGCCGCGATTTTGCTTTGGGCGATCGTGCCCTGAGCTCGAGCGGTCGCGGTGAGGAGAACAGATGACGCGGCGGCCAGACCGAGCGTACGCAGAAAAAAGGGCACGCGGAGTGCTCCGAGAAGTTGTACTTATTCTAACCAACGAACCCGAGGATCACACGATGCGCGTGCTGCTCACTCTCGCTATGCTCGTGGCGTTCGCTTTCATCCCCAGCCTTGCCCATGCACAGGCCGGGCCGACGATGGCGGCCGCGCAGGCAGGGATCCCCTCCCATGTCGTGACCGATGACATAACGGCGCAAGAGGCCGCCGACCGGGCCGCGCACGGCGCTGGGCTGGGCACCGGCGGGGCATTAATGATCGTCGGCGGAGCCGCGTTCGTGACCGGCTTGATCATCAGTGGTGGCGCTGGGACGGCCCTCGCCGTCGGCGGCGTTCTCGTGGCGGCATACGGGCTGTATCTTTTTCTAAAGTAACGGCTTAGCTATAAACATACGAGTTCGGTCAAGCTGGCCTGAAACGTGACATCGACCGGCCGTAGCTAGTCTTGTAAGCATGGCGCGCGGCACAGTCCAGACGACGAACAAAGTCCACGACGCCGCCCGGATTATCACGCGCGTCGTGCCCGTTTGTGCGGCGCTCGCGACCGTGGCGACGTACGTCCATGAAATGGGGCTCGACGGCGGGCAGACCCGGCGGACGATCGGCAACTTCGGCGCGACATGGGTTGGGCTCGCGCCCGCGGTCGATACCGCGACCTCGATCGGCGACACCCTGCACCTGGCCGCGACCATCACCGACAAGAAAGGGACAGCGCTCGTCGGTACCAACATAAAGTGGACGATCGATCATCCTGAGGTTGCCATCGTGAACCCCGATGGCACGGTGATCGCACATAATGCGGGCACGGCTACCGTGCTTGTCACCGTCGGCGATCTCTCCGCCCGCTCTGTTATCGTCGTGCATCCGATCGCGGCGCATGTTCACATCGCCAACGACAGCGCCATCACGTTGGCCGAGCAGGCGACTCGACCTTTGGGAATCGTCTCCACCGACACGCGCGGCCATGCGATTGTCGTCCCGCGCGCGGCGCGATGGCACTCCAGCGATACCAGCGTCGCGAAGGTCGATACCGCCGGCAACGTGACCGCGATCGCCGAAGGCCATGCGACCGTGATGGCGACCGTCGATGGAGTATCGTCCGACGCGCCAATCACGGTGGTGCCGACACCGCAGACACTCGCGCTCGTGGCGGGCGGGGGTCAGGATGCGCCAGCCGGATCGACGCTGGCCGAGCCGGTCATCGTGAAGGTGCTCTCGAGGCGCGGCAAGCCGCTCAGCGGATTGACCGTGAAATTCCGCCGCGCCGACGTGAACTCGACGGCCGACGTCGCACAAACCCAGACGGACGCGGAAGGCCGCGCGCACTGCGTCTGGAAACTCGGCGACCTGGCCGGCCGCCAGCGCCTCGCGGCCAGCACCGACGGCGTCGATACCGTCGTGACGGTGGAAGCCGAAGCCGAGCCCGTGAGCGCAAACACGCGGACCGCCGCCCTCGCGGACAGTCAGACCGCGAAGATCGCGACCGCGCTCGCGGTGCCCGTCGGCGTCAGGATCACGGACACGAGCGGTCGCGTCATGGGCGACCTGGCCGTGCGCTGGGTCGCGCTCGATGGCGGCAGCATCACCGCGACGACCCCGCGCACCGACTCCCTCGGCGAAGTCCGCGCATCGTGGGTCCTCGGGCCGCGCGCCGGAGCGCAGCACGCGCGCGCGCTGATCGGCGATGGCCGCACCGTGCGGCCGGTCGTGCTCCATGCGGTCGCGCTCGCGGGATCGCCCGCCGCGATCGGCATCGTGTCGGGCGATGCCCAACACGCCGCGCCGAACGCCGCGGAGGTCAAGCCGATCGTGTTACGCGTGACCGATGCGGCCGGCAATCCGGTGCGCGGCGTCTCCGTGAGCCTCGTGCCGAAGCACGGCGCGGGCACGCTGCCCGACAGCACACCCGTGACGGACTCTCTTGGCCTCGTACGCAGTCAGTGGACGCTCGGCGCCACCACCGGCGCGCAGCACGTCACGGCACGCGTCGACGGCGTACCAAAGACAGTCGAAGTCACGGCCACGGTGATCTCGGTCACAACAACGAAAACGCGACCCAAGCGGCACCACACGGGGTAAAATTCTTCGTATGAAGACACGTGTGGCCCTCGCCCTCGGCGGTGGCGGTATGAAGGGGTTTGCGCATATCGGCGTGATTCGAGCGCTGGAGGAGCTGGGCATCGTCCCCGCCCTCTACGCCGGCACCAGCATTGGCGCGCTGATCGCCGCCGCGCGCGCCGGCGGCGCCTCGGTCGACGTGATGGCCGACCACGCGACGAGGCTCACGCGCCGCGACCTGTTTCGACTGAATCACGTCGGCATGCTGCTCGAGCGCATGCGCGCGACGTCGATCTACCAGGAAGAGCCGCTGCGCGAGCTCATTCGCGCCAACGTGCCGCCGGGTCGGCTCGATCAACTGCCGGTGCCCGCGCTCATCAGCACCGTCGATGTCGAACGCGGCTCGCAGATCGTCTGGGGACTTCCGGGACTCGACAACGTATTGACCGCCGATGCCGTGTATGCCTCGTGTGCTCTGCCCGGCTTCTTCCCACCCGGCCGCGTTGACGGCCATCTGTGCATCGACGGCGGGACGATCGACAACCTGCCGGCCGCCGTCACGGCCGATCGCGCGGATGTCGTCATCGCCGTGGATGTGGGCTCGAGCGAGCTCTCCCACGGCGACTCGATCGCGTCGCACGGGTTCGCCGCGACGTACATGCGCGCGGCGACGGTCATGATGCACGCGCTGCAGCTCTATCAGCTCAATCAGTGGGATGGGCCGCCCATGGTCCTTATCCGGCCCAAGATCGGGCACGTCGGCTGGCTCCAGTTCGGCGATACGCCGGCGGTCATCGACGAGGGCTACCGCGCCGCGAAAGAAGCGCTGAAGCACTTCGACGAAGTCGCCGCGGCGACCGGCGGTGTCTTCCCACGGCGGCGCGTGCGCGTCGAAGTGGACCGCGCCAAGTGCATCGGCTGCGGCATCTGCGTCGCCATGGCGCCGGAGCTGATGGCGCTCGACACCGCGGGCAAGGCGGTGTCGAAAACCATCAGCGTGACCTGGTCGCCGGCGGACGGGGAGTTCATCCACCACTGTCCGACGAACGCGCTGTCCGTCGTACCGGCGCGGCGCTCGAATCAGCCGGCCGCGCGCGCGAGTGCGTCGGCGGCCAAGCGCTCGTAGATCCCCACCGCTCTTCGCAGCTCATCGAGCTCGATGTACTCGTCATCCGTGTGCGCGACGTGAATCGAGCCGGGGCCGAATAAGTACGGCGTGCCCCAGTTCGACAACTTGGGAATATCCGTCGCGTAGGCCACGATCGATGTCGGGATGCCCTCGACTCGACCGAGCTTCACGGGCGGCACGAGCGCATCGAACTCTATCGTCGCGCGACCGGCGACCCATGCCGTCAGTATCTTCTCGACCTCGGCACTCGGCGTGACCAGGCGCGCCATGAGTCGCGCTTCGGCCCAAGGCGCAACGACATTGTCCGCGACGCCTCCGGACAAAGAGCCAATATTGATCGTGGTGTCGCCGAGCATTTCATCGTGCGGCAATGACAGTGCATCCAGCTCAGCGAGCAGATGGACCAGATCGCGTGTGGCCGAGTGGCCGAGATGTGGGTATGCGGAGTGGGCCGCGCGGCCGGCGGTGCGAATGGCGAGGCGCAAGGCGCCCTTCGTGCCGAGGGCTAGCGTGCTTTCCGTTGGCTCTCCGTTGATCAGTACCCGGCTCGTCGTCGGCACCTTGTTGGCGGCCGTCGCGCCGTCATGGATCGTCTCTTCGCCGACCACGAACAAGAGCGCTACCGGCACATCGCGCTCTCTGAGTCGCTCGGCCGCGCAACACATGGCGGCCGCGATCCCTTTCGCATCACACGCGCCGCGGCCGAACAAACGTCCACCCGCGAATCGCGGTGGAATAAATGGTGGCACGGTGTCGAGGTGCGTGCTGAGCGTCACGAGCGGCGCCGCGGCGCTCGTGGCCAGAACGTCATCGCGGCCTGGAGAGACGGGAATACGGGTGACTCGCCATCCTCGGTCAGACAATAAGTCGTCGACGTAGGACACAATCTCACCTTCATTCCCGCTGGTCGATTCCAGCCGAACGAGGTCCGCGGCCAGCGCCGCGGGATCCAGTGGGGTCATGGCGTACAAGATGCTAGATTACGGGTAGCCTGCGTAGAGTCTCTCGCGCAGTGGCTCCGTTCTCCACCGCCGTAGTGGACCCCTGAAATGCCACATCCGAACTCTTTCGGTAGCCGCTCGACGCTCAGCGTCGGCGGGCGGTCGTACGTGATCTATCGGCTGGACGCCGTCGGAGGCGCCACCCTCCCGGTCAGCCTCCGCATTCTCCTCGAAAACCTCCTGAGGAACGAGGACGGCGCGTTCGTCAAGCGACCGGATATCGAGGCCCTCGCCAAGTGGGATGTCACGTCGAAGCAGGAGCGCGAGATCGCGTTCCGGCCGAGTCGCGTGTTGTTGCAAGATTTCACCGGCGTGCCGGCCGTGGTGGATCTCGCGGCCATGCGGGATGCGATCGCGACACTGGGCGGGTCGCCGACCAAGATCAACCCGCTTCAGCCCGTGGATCTCGTCATCGACCATTCGGTACAGGTCGACGAATACGGTTCAGATGCCGCGTTCCTGATCAACGCGGGGCTCGAGTACGAGCGCAACAAAGAACGATACGCGTTTTTGCGTTGGGGGCAGACCGCGTTCAACAATTTCAAAGTCGTTCCCCCCGAGACTGGCATCTGCCATCAGGTCAATCTCGAGTATCTGTCGCGCGTGGTCTTCTCGATGGATGACCTCGCATACCCGGATTCGCTCGTCGGAACGGACTCGCATACGACGATGGTCAATGGTCTGGGTGTCCTCGGCTGGGGCGTGGGCGGCATTGAAGCAGAGGCGGCCATGCTCGGCCAGCCTTTATCGATGCTGATCCCTGAGGTCGTCGGGTTCAAGCTGCACGGCAAGTTGCCGCCTGGTGCCACAGCCACCGATCTCGTGTTGACCGTCACACAGATGCTGCGGCAGAAGAAAGTCGTTGGAAAATTCGTCGAATTTTATGGTGCCGGGCTGTCGAGTCTTTCCCTCGCGGACCGTGCGACGATCGCCAACATGGCGCCGGAGTATGGCGCGACGATGGGATTTTTCCCGGTCGACGCCGAGACCCTCGCCTATATGCGCCTGACGGGACGGGATGAAGCGCAGGTCAAACTCGTCGAAGCCTATACCAAAGAGCAGGGCTTGTTCAGAACCGATGCGACGCCAGAGCCGGTATTCTCGGACACGCTGGCGTTGGATCTGAGCACCGTCGAGCCGAGCCTGGCGGGTCCAAAGCGTCCGCAAGATCGCGTACCGCTCTCGCAGTCAAAGAAAATGTTCCGCGAGGCGCTGGCGGCTGATACGGCTTCGCGTCCAAAGCCGGTCGCCGCGGGTACGGAACGCGCGGTGGCGGCGGAGGACAATGAAGGCGGCGGCCAGCCGCAGCACGGTGAAGCCATGTGCGAGCTGAACGGCCGCCAGTTCGAACTGCGCGATGGCTCGGTCGTGATCGCGGCGATCACGAGCTGTACGAACACCTCGAATCCCAGCGTGATGCTCGCCGCGGGGATGTTGGCACGGAACGCCGTCCAGGCGGGCCTGTCGACCAAGCCGTGGGTGAAGACCAGCCTCGCGCCCGGCTCGAAGGTTGTCACCGAGTACTTCAACAAAGCCGGCGTGATGCAGCCGCTCGAGAAGCTCGGGTTCAATCTCGTGGGCTACGGCTGCACGACCTGCATTGGCAACTCCGGCCCGCTGCCCCAGCCGATCGCCGACGTCGTCGAAGAGCACCAACTCGTCGTCGCGGCCGTGCTCTCCGGCAATCGCAACTTCGAGGGCCGCGTCAATCCGCTGACGCGATTCAACTACCTCGCATCGCCGCCGCTCGTCGTGGCGTATGCGCTCGCCGGGCGCATGGACATCGACTTCAGTTCCGAGCCGATCGGCGTCGGGACCAACGGCCCGGTGTTCTTGCGCGACATCTGGCCCGCGCCAAAGGACGTCGAGGCCGAAATTCTGCGCTCGGTCAAGGCCGACATGTTCCGCGAGCAGTATGCGGACGTCTTTACGGGCGACGAGCGGTGGCGGGCTTTGGCCGTTCCCACGGGGGAGCGTTATGCGTGGGACGACGCCTCGACCTACGTGAAGCATCCGCCCTACTTCGTTGGCATGACCGCCACGCCGCCGGGCATCACGCCGATCACCGGCGCACGCGTGCTGGCGCTGCTCGGCGATTCGATCACCACGGATCACATCTCGCCTGCTGGTACCATCCAGGCAAGTGGGCCCGCCGGCCGCTGGTTACTCGATCACGGCGTGCCTAAGGCCGACTTTAACTCCTACGGGGCTCGGCGCGGCAACCACGAGGTCATGGTTCGCGGCACCTTCGCGAATATTCGGCTCAAGAACGAGCTCGTGCCTGGTACCGAAGGCGGCGTCACTCGTACATCGCCTGAGGGGCAGCCGCTCTCTATCTACGACGCCTCCGTCGCGTACCAGAAATCTGGGACGCCGTTGATCGTCATCGCTGGCAAAGAATACGGCACCGGGTCTTCCCGCGATTGGGCCGCTAAGGGCACGTTGTTGCTCGGCGTGCGCGCCGTGATCGCCGAGTCGTTTGAGCGTATTCATCGATCGAATCTTGTTGGCATGGGCGTTTTGCCATTGGAATTCGCTGACGGCGCTACGCGCAAGACCCTCAACCTGACCGGCTTCGAGACATACGCTATCGAGGGTCTCGATAACAATCTCAAGCCAAAGGCCCGGCTGACCGTCAAAGCTGGTAGCCAGGCCTTTGCTGTTGTAGTTCGTATAGACACGCCGGAGGAAATGCAGTACTACAAGAACGGCGGCATTCTTCCCTATGTGCTCCGCCAATTAGTGCGCAACGGCTAGTATCGCAGTCGCCGGTGGTAAAACGATGTTCGCCGTGCCGCTCTTAATGGGCACGGCGGCCTGTGCCGCCATGTCGTTCGATGCATCAGAGCGATAGGCGATGACGGATGTGCCGGGTAAGCCGCCCACCGCGATGACCTTATTCGAAGTCGTCGTGTTAGTCATAAGCACGGCGACAGTCGAGTGATCGGGACTGGTGAACGCGAGCAGATCCACACGCACAGAGCACGGATCCTGATTCCCGATGCCAATCTGAAGATCGGGATCAGTCGTCGTCATAGGCGTGACGTACCACCCGGGCCGCACGGTGGTCCATAGCTGCTTGAGCGCCCAGTAACGCTTGGAGTAAATCGGCGACGTACTCCCGGTGAGCAACTCACCGCCGCTCGGCGGCGTAGACGAGGATGCCCACCCAAGCCACCACGCCCAATAGTTGAACGGTAGCACGACAAAATGCGCGGCCAACGCGCGATAGGTATCGATCGTCCAATCGAGCTCCGTCGTCCCCTGAGGCGCCGAGAACTCGGTCATCCACGCGTCTTTAGGGTAGGCTTTCATGCCGGCGCCGACGCGAACCAGCTCACACTCGCCGTAGGCGTGGAAGGCATAGGCCCCGACGGCGTTGTCGAGTGCCGACGTCGCGAGCGAGGGGAATCCGCCGCCGCCGAGATACCCAGGCGTCTTCGCGTATGGATCGGACCAGATCGCGCCGGAGAACGTGCCGGTCTCCGGACCGAAGAGCGTCACCGAGGACAGTCCATTCGCGTCGAACGACGCGCGCGCCGCGGTGATGACGCGCTGCCACTGCGCGACGGTATAGACGTCGCTCGAATACGTCGCGGGATGCTCCGGCTCATTCTGAATGCTGACCGCCATCGGCAGCGGCATGCCGGCCGAGTGGAGGGTCAGCACGATCTTCGTGAGATAGGCGACATAAGCCGCCTCGGCGCTGGTGCTCAACGAACCGCCATTGAGCGAATTGTTCGTCTTCATCGATGCCGGCGGTGACCACACGGACGCGATGTAGCTCGAGACGCCGTAGGCTTCGCTATTCTGGAGCGCCTGAATCAGAATCGCGATCTGCGTCGGATCGAGCACGATGTCACTGACGGTCGAGCCGCTCACATAGAGCTGCGGCACGAACGCGACGCGCGTGAACGTGATCCCGCTCGCGTAGATCGCATTCGAGACCTGCTGGCGGCCGTAGAGGCCCGCGCCGCCGGTCGGGTACATGCCCCAGCCCTTGATGACCTGGGCGGTCGGGCCGAGAGCCGCGGTCGCCGTGGGCGTGACGGGGTGACTGGTATCAGCCGGCGGCGGCGTCTTCTTGGTCGTGTCCGTCGGCGGCGGTGACTTTTTGGTACTGTCCGTCGGGGTCGTCGCCGGGTCGTCCATCGTGGGACTCACACACGCCGATAACAACAACAGGCATGGCACGAGGATTCCGCGCATGCTTAACTGCCTCCACCTGACCGTTCGGCGGCCGGACTGGCGTAGCGTCGCGCTGAGCGCGTATCGCCTTAGCCTCCAAAGCTTTGCGTCCCAAGCTTTCGCCTGGTTTGCCGTTAACGAGCGGCCCGACGGAATAGCCGAGCCCGCTTCAAGTTATCGGAAGCTGGGGAGGCGTTTTTGAATCGGTCGATCCGCTTGTTCGTCGCCGATTTGAGGAGCCGACTCCGCGATGGTCGCTATCACATCTCGGGGCTGGCTAGCTACTCGTCAGTCAGGGCGACCGGGCGGCCGTATCGGCGGGTCCCGCCGCTGTAAAGACAGCGCTCACCGTGTCGTTGGCGACTGCCTGGACGGTCAAACGGTCGGGCATGAAGGCATCGCCCGAGCTCTCGAGGGACACGTAATGCGGGCCGGCATCGACGCGGACTACCAGCGGTGTGAATCCGAGCGTGCGGCCATCGAGTCGAACTTTCGCGGCCCCACCGCGAGCCTCGATCCGAATGTATCCCGGATCGTCAGAGTTGCGGCTGACAATCCCCCCGCCCAGCGAAGGGTCAAGAGCGACCGGGCGGCGATGCACTGGAGTATTCGTTGCGTCCAAGTCGAATGTGGTGTCGACGGGCGCCGGAATAGAGTCGGGGACCACCGCGGGCTGAGCGCGGTGGTGGTGCGGGTGCGCGATCTCGGTCTTGATCTCCTGCTCCGTCGGGCCATTCCGCGAGAGTCCGAATACCGCGGCCACACCGGCGACCGCGAGCAAGAACAACGCGGCCGCGATCAACACGCCGTGGTTGCGCTTAGGCGGCAGCGGTGGCACCGCAATGATCTGCGCGGCCGTAACGGACGCCCGACCGACGGGGCGCCGGCCGGACATGGCGTCGACGAACGCGCTGGCCGATGGGAACCGATCCGAGGCGATCTTCGACATCGCGCGCTGGATCGCGGCGTCCGTATGCGACTCGATGCCACCGCGCAGCGACGACGCCTTCGGCACGTCGGCCGACATATGCAGCTTCAAGAGATCCTGCACCTTCACCGTCTCGAAGGGCCGGTGTCCGGTGAGCATCTCGAACGCCATGACGGCAAGCGCGTACTGGTCGGCGCGGGCGTCGATATCCTCGCCGCGCCACTGCTCGGGCGACATGTAGCCGGGCGAGCCGATGATGCCGGTGCCGGATCCGACCGGCGCGTCGCCGGAGCCAAGCGCTTTGGCGATACCGAAGTCGGAGACCATCGCGTGGCCGCTGTCGCCGATCAGCACGTTCGCGGGCTTGATGTCGCGATGGATCACGCCCTGCGCATGCGCGTAGTCGAGGGCGCGAGCGACATCGCGCAGGATCTCGAACCCGTGCTCGACATCGAGCGCGTTGTGGCCGGCCAGGACATCCTCGAGCGTGCCACCGCGCACGAGCCGCATCGTATAGAACGCGACGGTATTGCGCTGGCCGACCGCGAAGATCGGCACGATGTGCGGGTGGTCGAGCCGGGCCGCGAGCTTGGCCTCGCGCTCGAACCGCGCGTAGGCCTCGGGCGAAAGGATCGGATCCAGCGCCAGGACCTTGAGCGCGACCTCGCGATCCAGCGCCGTCTCATGGGCGCGGAAGACGATACCCATGCCGCCGCGCCCCAGCACCTCGATCAGCCGATACGCATCCCCGACCGACTCCTGAAGCCTCAGCCGGATCCGCTCGGCATGCTCAGCCGCCCCGGGCCCCGTGACGGTCGCCCCGCAACGCATGCACGATGTGCTCGACGGGATGAGCGTCGCGCCGCACCGGGTGCACACACCGGGCGTACTGGCCGGTGTGGTGACCGCAGCGTAGGAAGGGTGACGTGGATGGCTCTGACTGCCGGTCACGGGAGGTTCGGTCCGAGGTGAAAGGCCCTTCACATCCAGACTAGATGGACTGGGGGGGCGTCACTGCCGAGTCCGCTCTCGGTCGGTCAGACTGACTGGGTGCAAACACTGCCGGCTAGCACTACACTGAGGAGTGCTCCCGCCGTCCCGTGAGATACTCCGTCGACTCTATCAGGCGGCCGTCAACGGGGCGAACCCCGAGATAGCCACTCGCGAGGCCGTCGGTGGCCTAGCCTTGGGCTCCGAGCCCGTTCATATCATCGCACTGGGCAAAGCCGCCGTGGCTATGGCCAATGGCGCCATTGCCGCGCTGGGCCGCGCGCCGGCCGGCGGCGTCATTGTGGCCCCCGAGGCGGCTCCGTCGAGCTTGCCCGTCGTGGTCGGCGATCATCCGATACCGGGGGCTGGATCGCTGGCAGCCGCCGCCGCGATCGGCGACGCCATATCGCGCGTCGGGCCCTCGGACCGTGTGTTGGCGCTGGTCTCGGGCGGAGCCAGCGCGCTACTCGCCGCGCTGCTCCCTGATCTCGAAGAGCACATCGATCTCGCCAAGCTCTACGAGGCCCTGTTGGCCTCGGGCGCCGACATCGCGACCGTGAATGCCGTGCGGAAGCGCTTCACGCGGTGGAGCGCGGGGCGCATCGCCATCGCGCTACCCAATCGCCGAATCGATTGCTTACTCGTGTCGGATGTGCCGGGCGATGACCTGCCCGCGATTTCGTCGGGACCGTTCGTCGGCGATCCGATCGTCACGAGTGAGCTCATCGCTCGGCTCGAGCGGTCGGGCAAATGGATGGTCTTCGAGCCGTCCGTTCGACTCCATCTCGAGCGCATCGCGTGCGGCGAGGTTCCGGACACACCGAAGCCCGGCGAGCCGGCATTCGCTCGCGTCAACACGCGGGTCATTGTCAGCAACACTCACGCGGTCGAAGCCGCCGCTACCGCCGCTCGCGAGCTCGGCATCGACGAGGTTACCATCGTCGCCAAGCCACTCGCCGGCGAAGCGGCCATCATGGGCGTGCGGCTCGCGAGCGAGCTGCTCGCGCGAAAAAAGCTCGCGCGCGGCGAGCGGCGGACGCGCTGTGTCCTCTGGGGCGGCGAGACGACGGTCACGCTCGGCAAAGCGACCGTGCAAGGCACGCCTGGGCCCGCTCCGCTCGGTGGTCGTAGCCAGGAGCTCGCGCTGGCGGCCGCGCGATCGTTGAACGATGCCGGCGAGACGGCATCCGGCATCACCTTGCTCGCCGCCGGGACCGACGGGCGCGACGGACCGACTGACGCCGCTGGCGCGATCGTCGATGGTCTGACGTGGACCGCGATCACCGACGCGGGCATCAACCCGGCCGCGGCGCTGGCCGCACACGATTCATATCGCGCGCTGGATGCAGCGGGGGTGTTGCTCCGTACCGGCTACTCTGGTACGAACGTGATGGACGTCGCGTTCGGCCTCATCGTCTAACTGATCGTCTAAATTTCCGTTGTTCAACGACTCCTTTGTATGCGCGCCAAACGGAGAAACTTTCCGGAGATGATTCGCAGCCGATAACAGGCACCAGGTCGCTACGCCACTGTCGCCACTAAATTTCTCAGTTATGCCACCCTTTAAAGTCGGCCTGATCCAGGCCGCCGTCACTGACGACATCGCCGCCAACGTCCGCGACGCTCGAGACAAGATTCGCGAGGCTGCCTCGAAAGGCGCCCAGATCGTTTGCTTGCAAGAGTTGTTTGATGCGCCGTACTTCGCGCAGTCGACGAAAGCCGAGCGATTTGATCTCGCCGAACCCATCCCGGGTCCTACTGTCACCGCGATGCAATCGTTGGCGAAATCGCTGGCGATCGTTCTCATCGTACCGATCTTCGAGCGCGAGGCCGCGGGTGTCTATAGAAACTCGGCGGCGGTCATCGATGCGGATGGTTCGTTACTCGGCGTGTACAGAAAGCTGCACATCCCAGACGATCCGCAATACTACGAAAAATACTATTTCACGCCCGGCGACACGTTCAAAGTCTGGCCGACAAAGCAAGCAAAGATCGGCACGCTGATCTGCTGGGACCAGTGGTTCCCGGAAGGCGCGAGAATCACGTCGCTGATGGGAGCCGAGATCCTGTTCTACCCGACGGCGATC
Organism: Gemmatimonadaceae bacterium; assembly: GCA_035652495.1. GTDB lineage: Bacteria > Gemmatimonadota > Gemmatimonadetes > Gemmatimonadales > Gemmatimonadaceae > DASRDS01. The sequence continues at coordinate 6,202 of DASRDS010000265.1, read as the reverse complement.
GGCTGGCATCCGGCGGAGAAGGCAGCAGTAGGCCAAGCGCAGCTCAGCGCGTGGCAGACGATTCAACGAAGCCATGCGATAGCGAATGGCGTATTCGTCGCGGCCGTGAACCGCGTGGGCCACGAGCCCGAGCCAGGAACGAACGGCATCGAGTTCTGGGGCCACTCGTTCATCGCCGACCCATTCGGCCGCGTGATCGCGCAAGCCGGCACGGGACCGGAAGTGCTGGTGGCGGAGTGCGATCCCAAGATCATCGAAGAGACACGCCGTAACTGGCCGTTCCTGCGCGACCGTCGCGTCGATGCGTACGCGCAAATCGGCCATCGTTTTATTGGATGATGCGCATGCCCGCCGAGTGGGAGCCGCACGAGGCAACGTGGATCGCGTGGCCCCACCACGAACCGGACTGGCCCGGAAAGTTCGACGCGATCCGGTGGGATTATGCCGAGATCGTCCGCGCGCTCGCGGCATCGGAGCGCGTGGAGATCCTGTGCGCGAGCGCCGAGGTCGAGGCGGACGCGGTCGAGGCGCTGACGGCGCACGGCGTAGCCCGCGCGGCGTATCGCACGCACCCGGTAGCGACCGACCGCTCCTGGCTCCGCGACTCGGCGCCGACCGGCGTCGACCAAGGCCTCATTCGATGGCACTTCAACGCGTGGGCGAAGTACGATAACTATGCGCTGGACGCGAAAGTGCCGGTGGCCGTGGCTGGGATCACCGGGCGCCCGTTGATCGAGCCCCGGCGACCGGATACCGGCGGGCCCGTCGTCATGGAAGGCGGGGCACTCGACGTGAATGGCGAGGGGGTCATCCTCGTGACCGAGGAGTGCCTGCTCTCGGACGTCCAGGTCCGGAATCCTGGCCTCTCCCGCGAGGGGTACGAGGACGTCTTCCGCCAGTACCTCGGCGCCCGGCAAACGCTCTGGCTCGGGGCGTCGTGCGTGGGGGACGATACGCACGGGCACGTGGACGACGTGGCTCGGTTCGTCGGTCCCGATACCATCGTGTTGGCGTTCGAGTCGGATCCGGCCGACGCGAATTACGAGGCATCGGTCGACAATTTGCGCCGGCTGGAGCTTGCCGGCGGCAACGACGACGTGCTGCGCATCGTTCGGCTGCCGTTTCCGCGACCGGTGGTCATGGATGGGCAGCGTCTGCCGGCGTCATACGCCAACTTTTACATCGCGAATACCAAAGTCTTGGTGCCGACGTTCAATGATCCCGCCGACCGGGTCGCGTTGAACACACTGGCCGAGTTGTTTCCTGATCGCGAGGTCGTGGGCATCCACGCCGTGGATTTGGTATGGGGATTTGGCACGCTCCATTGTTTGACGCAGCAGCAGCCGAAATGAGAGTCGGCGTTTGTGCATTGCTCGCACTGGTGGCCGGTTGCGGTCACCATGCACCACCGCCAACAACTAGTGCGGCGCCTACGGCGCCCGCCGCATATGCCGATACGACCGCGGCATGGGCCGGCTTGCATCATAGGGCCGATAGCACCACGGCAATCGCGACGGCGCCGAGCAAACCAGATACGGCCGCCCAAAAGCCGGACACCGCCAGCCAATGGATGGCCGCGAATCTAGCGATTGGCGATGGCGTATTCATCGTGCGCGCCCGCTACGGCGGCATGGTGTACGTGGGCGCCGGCAACGCCACGCAAACGGCGACGATGCAGTTGGACGCCGGCGCCATAGATGATTTCGTCGGCGAGGTGCGCGACTGGCTGCCGCCGAGAAAGCCCAGAAAAGATGCACCGCCCCCGGTGGTCCAAGAATCCAAGAGCGGCCGCGCGATCTCGTTCGGGCGCCGCATCTATGGTGGCCAAGCCCACTATCGCTTCTTTTTCGCGGACGATCGCGGCGGCGGCTTCTCGCTGCCGGCCACGCTGACGGAAACGCGCGCGATGCTGGCCGGCCTGGCCCGTGGCGCCGCGTTGGCCCGTGAGGCGCAGCCCAGGCAGCAGTCGGGCCAACGCGCCCCATGACGAACGGGCTTCCCGGTTCGTCATGGTGAAGTGATCGCCTGGTTGGCTTTTCTGCTGGTAGCGCGGACCGACACGATGCCCGCGCCGCTCGCGTCGGATAGCGCGACGCTGGACGCCGAGCGGCTCTTCACGGTGGACTACGTGATCCAGCGCGGCGTGAACGCCGGCGGATTCCCCGGGGCATCGGTGGCGATCGGGCGGCACGATGGCACCGTGTGGCTTCGCGGCTACGGCGCGCGCGGGTGCGCCGACGAGACACATACGACGGTCGATCCCAGCAAGACCGTGTACGATCTCGCGTCGCTGACCAAGGTGATCGCGACCACGACCGCGGTCATGATTCTCTATGATCAGGGGCGCATTCGGCTCGATGCACCGGTGTCGCGATATTTGCCAAAGTGGACTATCGGCAAACGGGCACACGTGACCGTGCGCGATCTCCTCACACATCGGTCAGGGTTACCGGCCGGCCGCGAACTATGGCGCGTGCCGAATCCAAAGCGCGCGGTGCTCAAGACCCCGCTCGAGTACGCGCCGGGCGACCACTACTTATACTCCGACCTCGGCGCCGACATCCTCGGCTTCGTGGTCGAAGCGATCTCGCACGAGAGGCTCGATGCCTTCGTGTCGGAACATGTTTTTCAGAAACTTGGTATGAAATCGACGCGATTTCGGCCCCCACGTTCATGGGATAACCGCCTCGCGTTAACGGAAGCGCCGCTGGGCCGAGTACACGACCGCAACGCCGCGGCCCTCGGCGGCGTCGCTGGCCACGCCGGGCTGTTCAGTACGGCGAACGACCTCTCGATCTTCGCCAGAATGATGCTGAACGGCGGCCGGCTCGACGGCGTGCGGATCGTGCACGAGCCCACCGTGGCGCTCTTCACGCGACGCGCGGCCGGCCATCGCGCACTCGGCTGGGATACCTGCGGCGGCGCCAGCTGTGGGCAGATCATGGATGAGACCGCGTACGGCCACACCGGCTACACCGGCACATCGATCTGGATCGACCCGACCCACGACCTCTTTGTGATCCTTCTCACAAATTGGGCATGCGGCGACGAAGGCCATCCGCTGCCACCGTGGGCTGCCTTAGCGGATGTCCGTGCCGATGTGGCCGACATCGCCGAAGCGTCGACGCTCGACCTGGGTCCGCTGGCGCGTCCGAGCATTACGTTGCGGTCCGACGGCGAGCGCGGCTGGCACACCTCCTCCGTTTCCCTGCCGCGCTGAGCAACGCGCACAGTCTTTGCTAAGCCTGGTAGCCCGTGCTGTTCGATAGCGCCGTATACCTGGTATTCCTCGTCCTGGTCGTACTCGCCTATTGGCGCATGCGACACGAGACGCAGAACCGCTTCCTGCTCGCCGCGAGCTACTTCTTTTACGGCTGGTGGGATTGGCGCTTCCTGTTGGTCATGATCGCGTCGACGTTGCTGGATTATTACATCGCGCGCGCGATCAGCACGAGCACGGCACCGGCCAAGCGCAAGTCGCTGCTCGTCGCCTCCCTGGTGATCAACTTCTCGATCCTGGGCTTCTTCAAGTACTTCAATTTCTTCGTGGATTCGGCCGTGCGGTTCGCGGCGTCGCTCGGGCTGCACTCGATTCCGCACGCGATGTTCAGCATCATCCTGCCGCCCGCCATCTCGTTCTACACGTTCCAGGAAGTTGCTTACATCGTCGACGTGTACTACGGCCGCGTGGCCGCCGCGACGTCGTTCGTCGACTACGGGCTCTTCATCTCGTTCTTCCCGCACCTCATCGCGGGGCCGATTCAGCGACCCTCGCACCTGTTGCCGCAGGTGCAGGAGCCGCGGGTCGTGGATCAGACGCGCATCTATGATGGCGTCATGCTCATTCTGTCCGGGTTGTTTCGGAAGTGTGTGATCGCCGATAGCTGCGGCGCCCTGGCCAACGCGGCATTCGCCGGGCGAATGGGGTCGACCGCTATTGCCGCCTTCATCGGGATGTACGCGTTTGCGTGGCAGATCTACGGCGATTTCTCGGGCTACAGTGATATCGCTCGCGGAAGCGCTCAAGTGCTGGGATTTCACTTCATGGTGAATTTCCGGCAGCCGTACCTCGCCACGAGCTTGCAAGATTTTTGGCGCCGCTGGCATATCAGCCTGAGTACCTGGCTTCGTGATTATCTGTACATCCCGCTGGGCGGCAGTCGACACGGCGAGCGCGCGACCTATCGCAATCTCTTCACGACGATGCTGCTCGGCGGTCTGTGGCACGGCGCCAACTGGACGTTCGTGCTCTGGGGTGCGCTGCACGGCGTCGGGCTCGCCATCGAACGCGCTTTGGGACTCGCCCGCGAAGGCGTGAAGACGGCAACCGGCACCTGGGTCCGCCGCATTCTCATCTTTCATTTCGTCTGCTTCGGCTGGATTCTCTTCCGCGCTACCTCGATCGGCGCCGCGTGGAGCTATCTCGGACAATTCGCGCACTGGGGCTGGCGCCCGACGTATGTCGCCGCGCTTTCCTATCTCGCCATTTTTACCATCCCGTTGTTCTTGATCGATCTGCGGCTGGAGCACTCGGGAGAGGAGTACTTGCTGCAAACCGGCCGCTATCGCTGGCAAGTCGCCGCGGCCACCGCGGCGGTCATTGCCGTGGCCATGCTGAGCCAGGGCGAGTCCTCCGCGTTCATCTATTTCCAGTTCTAGTATGTCGCGACACCTGCGCTGGATCCTGACCGTCTGCGGCCTGCTGGCCGTCGGCCTCGAGGCCGCGTCGCTTTGGATGTTCGGCCACGTCGGGGCCAACACCACCGTGCGCGTCGAGACGAAGGACGCGATTCATCTGGCCTCGACCACGAGCACCCCGCACACGGTGCTCATCGTCGGGAACTCGCTGGTGCTGCACGGGATCGACGAGAAGGAGCTCGACTCGGCGCTCGGGCCCGGCTATGAGGTGAAGAAGGAGGCGATCGTCGGGTCCGGGTACCAGGATTGGCTGTACGGCGTGCCGTCGCTGCTCGATCGCGGCAGCCGGCCCACCCTCATCGTGCTGGGCTTCAGCCCGGCGCAGCTGGTCATGGACCGGCCACCCATCGCGCGAACCACGCGCATGGTGTGGACCGCCGCGAACCTCGAGCGCTACACGATGCACGCCCACGTGGGCCTGACCGCCGCCAGCAACCTGCTGCTGCAACACTTCTCGGCGTTCTTCGCGCTGCGCGATCAACTGCGGCAGGATTCTCGAAAGTTGATCGTGCCCGGCTACGCGGCCATGTCGCACGATTTCTTCGATGGCGCGCCGCTCCGGCCCGACTCGATAACGGACGTCGACATCGCGGCGTCGCGGCTCGCGAGTCTCGATTCGGCATGCGCGGTGCGCGGTGTCGGGTTCGCCTTCCTCTTGATGCCAACGCGCGCGGTCGACGACGCGGCGATCGAGCCGATGATGATCGCGGCGGGCAAGCGCGCGGGGGTGCCCGTACTCATACCAGTCTCGAACCGCGATCTGCCGCCGGCGGATCAGCTGGACGGGTATCACTTGAACGATGCCGGCGCCGTCATGTTCAGCGAGGCGACAGCCGCGGCGTTACGTTCGGCCAGTCGATTAACTTTGGCGCATGGCGACGGTGAGAGAGATTCCGGCCGTCGTGCTCCTGTCCGGCGGCCTGGACTCGACGACAGCACTCGCGATCGCGACCCGTGACGGGTACGCGGTTCACGCGCTGACGTTTCGCTACGGCCAGCGCCACGCCCACGAGATCGACGCCGCACGGCGCATCGCCGCGCACTACGGCGTCGCGCGGCATGAGATCGTCGACATCGATCTCCGGACCTTTGGTGGGTCGGCACTGACGGACGACATCGCCGTGCCAAAGGATCGGGACATCGGCGCCGAGATCCCGGTCACGTACGTGCCGGCTCGCAATACGATCTTTCTTTCGTTCGCGCTCGCGTACGCGGAGGTCAGTGGCGCGAGCGAGATTTTTATCGGCGTGAACCACATGGATAGCTCCGGCTATCCGGACTGCCGGCCTGAATACATCGCCGCGTTCGAGCGGCTCGCGAATCTGGCGACTCGGGCCGCGGTCGAGGGTCGCTCTCGGGTCCACATTCGTACGCCGCTCATCGATCTCACGAAGCGCGAGATCATTGAGCTGGGGCTGTCGCTCGGTGTCGATTATTCGATGACGACGAGCTGCTATGATCCTGCTCCTGACGGCACATCCTGTGGGCGTTGCGATGCGTGCCA
>DASRDS010000264.1:0-2677 GCA_035652495.1 Gemmatimonadaceae bacterium | reverse complement strand
GGAAGTTGCGCGGTACTACGCCGAGTTGCGCAACATGGGCGTCGATATCACGCATGTCGATGTCGGTGGCGGTTTGGGCGTCGACTACGACGGGACGAACTCGACGGGCAACGCGAGTGTCAATTACACCGTTCAAGAGTATGCGAACGACGTGATCTACATCCTTGGCGAGGCCTGTCGCGAGCAGGAGTTGCCGATGCCGCATGTGATCAGCGAGTCCGGCCGCGCGCTGACCGCGCATCATGCCTTGTTGTTGATCAACGTGATCGATGTCGAGTCGCAGGCCGAGCCGCCGTTGCCGGTGCTCGGCGATGACGATCACGCGTTGTTGCACGATATGCTCGCCGACTACGGCGAGCTGAGTCGTCCAGCGGTCAAGCACCGTCGCGTCATCGAGGCGTATCACGATGCGGTGTTCGATCGCGGTCGCGCGCAGGACCTCTTTCAGTCCGGCGTGCTCTCCCTGCGCGGGCGCGCGTGGGCCGAGCAGATTTATCTCCGGATCGTGAACGCGGTCGCGCGGCGGGCGGCTGAGGAGCCGGACGAGTACTCGGACATCGCGGGCGATCTCGAAGGGACGCTGGTCGATCGGTATTTCTGTAATTTCTCGTTGTTTCAGTCCGTGCCGGATCATTGGGCGATTGATCAGCTCTTTCCGATCATGCCGATACATCGGTTGAACGAGGAGCCCACGCGTCGTGGCACGTTGCAGGACGTGACATGCGATTCCGACGGGAAGATCGATCATTTCGTCGGTGGGAACGGGCGGAGGATCAAGTCGAGTCTCGAGCTTCACCAGTATGACGAGGCCAACCCATACATCTTGGGCATCTTTCTCACTGGCGCGTATCAGGAGATCCTTGGCGACTTGCACAATCTGTTCGGCGACACGAATGCCGTGCACATTCGCCTATCTGACGCCGGTCGCGGCTACGAGATCACGGATCTGGTGCGCGGCAACACGGTCACGGACGTCTTGAACTACGTCGAGTACGGCGGGCAGGAGCTACTCGCTACGTTCCGCCGCAAAGTCGGGGGCGCGGACACACTCACGCGGCAGGAAGCCAATACGTTCATCGCCGAGTATGTCGCCGGGCTCGAAGGCTATACGTATTTGGAAGGCGAATGAGCCTTACGGCGAATAGAACGAAAGGCGAATAAAAAATCGGCGCTGCCGTGAAAGCGCAGCGCCGAGCGAAGCGAAGCGAGCAGTGTAAGGTCTTACACGCCGGCCATAGCGTGCTTGCCGGCCTCGAACCGTTTGCCGACCTCGGCCCAATTCACGACGTTCCAGAACGCGGTGACGTACTCAGGCCGCCGATTCTGATACTTGAGGTAGTAGGCGTGCTCCCACACGTCGAGCCCGAGTAAGATATCCTCGGCCTTGGTCCCTTCCATGATAGGATTATCCTGGTTGGGCGTGGAGCTGATAGCGAGCTTCCCGTCCTTACGAGTAAGCCAAGCCCACCCGGAGCCGAATCGCCCGGCGGCCGCAGCCGCGAACTGTTCCTTGAACTTCGCGTAATCCCCAAAGCTCGCCTTGATCGCATTGCCCAAAGCGCCCGTAGGCTCACCGCCTTTCTTGGCCGGATCGAGCCACAGCCAAAACTGCGAATGATTCCAATGCCCACCGGCGTTGTTGCGAACGGCCGTTCTCACGGCCTCTGGCACGGCATTGAGGTTCGCGCACAACTGCTCGAGAGTCTTGTCCTTGAGCTCAGGCGCCTTATCAATGGCCGCGTTGAGATTGGTCACGTACGCGCCGTGATGCTTGTCGTGGTGAATTTCCATCGTCTTCGCGTCGATATGTGGCTCGAGCGCGTCGAACGCGTACGGAAGCGGAGGCAGGGTAAACGTCATTGAACTCTCCTTTCAGGTTGCCGCGGTTGCCGCCACCAACTGATGATTCCGGGAAGGATCGACAAGAAAATTACCGCAATGATCACGAGCTCGATGTGTTTGGCGACGCCCGGGACTCTGGCACCGAGGAAGTATCCGAGCATGAGCATGCTCCAGATCCACGCTGTTCCCCCGAGTACGCTGAACGTCAGAAAAGTTCGGTAATCCATCCTACCGACCCCGGCTACGAGTGGCGCAAATGTCCGGATGATCGGCATGAATCGAGCGAGGACGACGGTCTTCGGCCCGTGTTTGACGTAGAATTCGTGCGCGCGCTCCACGTGCTTCTTGCGGAAGAGCAGAGAGTCCTCGCGCGTAAAGATCTTGGAGCCCGTGAGACGGCCAACCCAGTAGTTCGTGTTGTCGCCGAGGATGGCGGCGCAGGTCAGCAATAGGCCCAGCTCGACGATGTTGAGCGGCAGTGTCTTTTGCGACGACAAGAGTCCGGCGGTGACGAGCAGCGAGTCTCCGGGCAGAAAGAAGCCGAAAAACAGGCCGGTTTCGGTGAAGACAATCAGAGCCATGCCCGCGTAGCCGGCCCATGCCACGAGGGCGGGTAGGTCGCGCAAGCGATGGAAGAGGTCGCTGATTTGCATAGGGGGTCCCGCAACATACGTTGGGGCATGCTGCTCGACCATGTCGTCGTCGTCCTCTACGAACCGCAAGATCCGGTCAACATCGCCGCCACGATTCGCGCGATGAAGAACATGGGCGTGTCGGACTTACGTCTTGTCAATCCTGTTACGTACGATCCCGTGCGGATCGAGGGGATTGCGCA
>DASRDS010000263.1:0-11265 GCA_035652495.1 Gemmatimonadaceae bacterium | reverse complement strand
GCCCGCTGCGCCACCGTGCATTTTTCCTTGCAGCCGGCCAACTGCCCGAACACACCCAAGAATCCGACGCGATGATGGCGGGGCTCATCGTCATGCGCTTGGTGGATAAGTGGCCGAAGCCAAAATCGGATATCGAGGTGTGGACGGCCCGCGCAGGCGATTTTGAGCCAGTAGAAGCACACATCGCCGGCTTGCTGGATAAGCCAATAGCGCGCGCGCTGACCGCGATCGTCGAAGCAGTGAAAGAATACTCCCGGGGCAATTTCGACCGTCGTGTACCGCGTCTTATTTCTTACGCTCAATTCCTTGAAGAGTCTGAGCACTGGGAACCGGCCGCCGATGTATATGACACCGCCGTCGAGCTAATAAATCAAACTGGTCGCGACACTGAATTGCTCTTGATTTGCTACGCAAAATCGGCGCAGTGCGTGCGTAAAGTCGGGCAACTTGTGCGGGCGCATGAACGACTTTCCGCCGGAATCGACGTAGCAACGAATTTGAAGGAGGAAGCGACCGCTGCGCACCGCGACTACTGGTTGTTGCGGATGCGCATTGATATGGCCATTGTCTCGGCCGAAATCTTGGAGCAAGACCGCGAATGGGAGTCCGCCGCCGAGATTTATATTGGCGCTATCGATTTGATTAAGACGCGGCCGCCCGACAAGCCACAAATGCTACGGTGCTACGAGCGGGCTGCGTTTTGTTTGAGACAGATCGGCCAGATCGAACGTGCCGAATCTGTGCTTGATGATGGCTTCGCTGTAGCCCTCGAATTGCAGGACATGCGGTGGGCTTTGTACTTGCGCATCTCAAGCGCGGTTGTTGAGCGACAGAAAGGTGATTTACCTGAAGCCGAGATCCAGTTGGACGCGATCATAGAAGATGCTGAGCGTGCAAACCACATCGAGATGGTTGCTCGCGCAAAGCACGAACGTGGCGTCGTCGCGTACCAGCGGAATCAAGATGCGCGAGCGGTCGAACTGTACTACGAGGCCGCCCGTACGTATACCGATCCAGCGATGGTTCGTCGTGCTCTGATGGATGCCGCCGTTGCGCTGGCTGATCTCGGCGAAGCGTTGGGTGATCGCCGTCATCTCGATTACGCCACGAAGGTATGCTTGTGGGTGCGCGGGGCTCCGGATGATGGCAAGGAGATCCGGACGATTGCAGCCTTGAATCTGATGCGGAATGCGGCGCTAGCCAACGAGCCCGAGAAATTCCAACGACTGGTCGACGAACTTAAGCACGAGGAGATGTCCGGGTATTGGCAGACTCACTACTTCTTATTCGTCGGCCAAGGCCTTCTTCGGTTCGGCAAGAGAGGTGCGGCTCGCGACGCACTTGAAAAAGCGATCTCTTTAGCGCAGCGCTATCACGTCAACAAGTTGCTGGTGGACACTGACAGAATTCTCGCAGCGACTGACGATCGGCCGATCGTATGGCTCGAGTCTGAGGAGAGTCCGGCGATTGAGGCGTTGTTTGCCGACATTGACGCCGGACGTGGTGTGTTCGCGGGAGCGACTTGGAGCTAGTCGCTCCCGCGAGTCACCGCGTCACCCTAATGACACTGACCAGTGCCAGCGCTGGCCCCGCCCCCGCAATCGGATCGCGAGGGTGACGTGGGCGATGTGCATGCAGCCAGAGCCAGTGCGGCGAGCACTAGGGTGATACGCGCGATGGGACGTGACATAGGACGCCTCCGTTGGAGTGGTTTGCTCCGCGAAAGTGCGGAACCCTCCACGGTACGGCACCCTTTGCGCGGCGCCCATACCTGTTTCGGCGCGCTCTGTCAATCAGTTATGTCACCGACTGCCCACACTGTCCCGCATCCGCCCGTAGCAATCAAAAAGAGGGCGATTCGTCCCAAGAGAGTGGGACCGGTGCGTTTACGACACAGCGCGCGCATGGCTGCCGAGCCGGTGACGATAGGCGGCGTAGCACAGCCATGGACGCCGAAGCCTGCCCGACGAGGTTATGATGCGTGCAACGGGATCCCGCTGACTGACCTTCGCTGCGTAGTATGGCGACGGAGCAATCGGCAGCACCGCGCAGATCGGCTCGACTCCGTAAGTCTCGCGATGCGCGTCGACGAACGCGACCATCACGCACCGCGGCGGTCGAGCTCCGCCTGGGCGAAATAGGCCGATGCTTTGCGGAGAATCTCGTTCGCCCGCCGCAACTCCCGATTCTCGCGCTCCAGCGTCTTGAGTCGCTCGCGCTCCTCACTAGTGAGCCCCGGACGCCGTCCGGTGTCGCGCTCCACCCGTCGGACCCACTGGCGCAGGGTCTCCGCGGCGCAGCCTATCTTCCCCGCAAACGACGTGATCGCGGCCCACTGGGTCGGGTACGCACCCTGGTGCTCCCGCACCAGCCGCACGGCTCGCTCCCGAACCTCCGGCGAGAACTTCGATCCGGTCATTCTCCCAATCTCTCACAGTTGGGAGTCTCCGGGAAACCCGGGTCGGTTCAAATCGGCGCGCGTTCGGGTCGCAATCCCTTGTCTTTGAGTCAGTGCTGCACTTATGTTCCCCGACTCTTTCTTGCGTCCGACATGACGCTAACGTGTGTTGCCCCTCACCCGTGAGGACGGCTATGGCAAGGAGACTGCTCGCTGGTTGGAAGGTCGTATGCGCATCGGTCGTGAGCGCGCTCGCGTTGGGTTGTGCTGAACACTCCATGACAGCACCTCAGCGAGAAGCGTCGTTGGCGAGCATCACAACTGTCGGGTCAACGGTCGCGAGCGGGGCCACTGGTCTGAGAGCCGAGATTGCCAGACTGCGCCAGATCGCGGCCAATCCCGAATTGCGCAGCCAGTATCTCGTAGACATGCCATCGAGATCTGGTGCGACAATCGAGGATCTGTTAGCAGCCTTGCAGTCAGCACAGCGCGTGAGCATCGGCCGTACCTCGATCCAATCCTACGCTGCAGTCGATTCTGCCAACACTCCCAGGTGTTTTACAGGCACAGGCGGTGATATGGAGTGTGGAGACGGATATTCAACCATTGGACGCAATGCGTCGCCTCCGAATGCTCGCGACGTGACGTTCGCTGCCGGCACGCTGTGCACCAGCGGCCCTGCCTGTAGCAGGGGACTTGCGCGCGATCTCGGCGGAACAATGCACACGAGCATGAACCCTCAGGGTACTCCGTTTGTGACGAAGAAGAGCTTCGATTTCCATGGTCCGATGCCTTTCGCCACCGCTCGGTACGACGTGGACGTCAGCGGACCTGCCTGGAATGCGGCAGTAGAGACAGATCATTGGCTTCAGGACAATCAGGGCACAACCTGGCCATTCGCGAGTTCCGCGACGTCGGGACCAATCTGACGATCAGTTTCAACATGACGTGGCTGCTTCCGCTCTGGACAGCCGCCGCAATCGCCTCGCGTGCTACCGCGAAGGGGGGGGTGTGCGCCGAGCACGCGCCGGCACCTGTGCAGGTTCTGGGATCGGTGCCGTCGCGGTTGCGATTCCCACGAATCGCCGGAGGACACTCCGCGGTGTTCGTGGTCGGCGTTGAGGGAGTCGTTACCCGGTTGAATGATACGAGCGCGATTAGCCGATCATCTCTCGCACTGCGCGTGTATCGCCTCGATCGCCGACGACTCGAGCCCGCGCGACTCCGGGGCGATTTCCTTTTTGGCTACCCACGGGCCGCGGTCGACGCGCAGGGTGTGATGCACGTCGTGTGGGCCGAGCCGGACACGTCGGACCGCCGGGGGCTGAACGTACTCAATCTCGTCCGTGCGCGATTCACGACGTTATGGCATGCCAGTTTTCGCGAAGGCCGTTGGACAGCGCCGGCGATCATTTACCGCGCGCAGCGCCTCCGCTGGGCGCCGATGTTCGCCTCCGACTTGGTCGCGACCTCGTCCGGGATGTTGGTTCTCGCCCTCGCGGCTGATCCCGAAGGCGACCGGCCCGGTGTAATCGCATATCTCCAGCTTCGCGGGGATGCGTGGTCCGTGCGTGAACTGTCGCTGGCAACCCGCGCGCACATCTACGTGGATGTCGCCACAGCTGGCGCGAATCTGGCCGTTGTGGCCTATGTCGCCGCGAACCCCGCGATCGAGACACTACAATCATCGAATACTGTCTTCGTTGTTCGGTCCGTCGATGGCGGGGAGACCTGGAGCAGTCCCGCTCCTGTGTCGCGACCGGGCCAAGGCCTGGCGTACCTGCCTCGGATCGTAGTGGACGCCAGCAACACTCTTCATTTGATGTGGGTTGCTGGCGAGAGCGGCAAACTCGCGGTTAGCGCGATGCTCCACCTCACGTCGACTGATGGGTCGCTCTGGACGGACAGTCCGTCTCTGCCTCTTTCGGGCTTGATCGTCCAGTCTCAGGCAGTGGTGGACAAATGCAATACCATCCACGTGCTGATTACTCGACTGGCGAACGGGCGACCGGGACTCCAGCACGTGCGATTCGTACCGGGACACGACCCGAGCGCTGAATCGCTATTCCCGGATTGGACGGGTTCAGCGCTGTCACCTCTGATCGACGCGAATCGGCTTCGACTCGTCTGGGAAGGCGTCCCCGTACGACAACCAATTGAGGATTCGCCACGGGCGATTGTCCCAATAGCGACACTCTACAGTGATATACAGTTCGACGCGACCGGCTCACCGAGTCAGCGTTAGGGGTGCGGCCGTTCGCGATCGATCGTCGCTCGGCAATACAACATTCGCTCCTGGATGACCGACCGGCCGGCTTGCGCGAAGACGGCGGGATACCGCACGAGACTAGGTGACATCGTCATCGATCGGTGCAACACGCACGCTCGCGAATGGGCGGTGAAGCACCGCCTGCCCATGCCGAAAGGGGACTCAGATTTGTGATCCGGCGCTGTGGCAGATTTTGGGACAACTTCTTGCCGGATGTTGCTGTTCAGTGCTCGGTTGCGCCGCTCAATTCGAGGTTAAGCACCGTAGGGTTACCCCCGAAAGGGACTTAAAATCCCTTAGGGGTAACCCTGTGCGGGTTCGATTCCCGCTCCCGGCATGACCGCCGCGCGTCGCGGGCGGGTCGACCGCCCCTGCCGGCGGCCCGGCCATTGATGTCAACGCACGCACAGACCGCGGTGACGAGGGAGAGAAGTGCTGCGGTGCTGTAACGTTACCGCGGATCTTTCTTGTGTCGTTGGCAATATGAAAGGCGGTGAGCGCCCGCTGCTGGCCGAACCCATGGCGCGCATCGCTTTGTCTCGCCTTGTGGGTCCTCGTCGCTTGCGCCGACGTTGTGGGGCCGCCGTCCGGCGCCGTGCGCTTTGCGCCGTCGGCGCGGTATCGGGGATGGTGGGCCCTGGTAGAGGCGTGCTCCGGGCGCACGGCCGATTTCGATGCCGTGCGGTGGTATGTGCTGCCGAACGAATCTTCGTTTGAGCTGGAAGGCCAGACGGTCAACGGGGCGTTTTATCCGGCCGGCAATGAGATCGTGCTCGGCGATGGAGAACAACTCGATGGGCTGCTCGTGCGTCACGAGATGCTGCACGCGCTCTTGCCGCGGAATACGCCGGGGCATCCGAGAGAGTACTTCCTCGGCCGATGCGGCGACGTCGTCGTGTGTGAAGGACAGTGCCAAAGCGATGCGGGTGGCCCGATCGCCACGTCGGGCGACTCTCGAGTCGTCGCACCCTCGACGCTTACGGTAAGCACCATCCTCGCGCCGAACCCGGTGTCGGTCGGTACTGACAGCGGGTGGTTTCCGCTCACGGTGACGGCTACCAATAGCGCGCCCGAGGCCGTACAGGTCATGGTGGCAGGATCGTCGTTCGCGTACATCATCGGGGACAGTCTGGGTCATCAAAGCGTCATCGACTCGGTCGTGTATTTCGCCCCGGCGGGGCAGGCGGGTGCGACGCGACGGTTTGTCTTTGACGACCGACCGATCCTGTCACGCATCGCGCCGGGTGACTACGAAGTCACGGGCAAGCTGAGCGCGGTCGAGAGTCCTCCGACCCTTCTTCACATCAGCCGATAGAACACGAACTCCTCGCGATAGAGCGCGCGCACCTTTCGCCCGTTCTCGAGAGCGGGACGAAAGCGCATGTGAGGCATGGCGTCGCAGATGCCGCGCGTCAATGCCATATCGTCGGACTCCGTGACGACGACGGATCCCGGCACCGGGTGCCCGGCGGTATCAACGATCGCGACGGCGGTCGCGCGCAATCCTCCGTGATGGCCAAACGGGGGATCATCATCGGGACTCAAGGTCATCGCGATCACTCGATACGCCGAATCCCGGGCAACGATATCGACGCCTTCAATGCGCTTGGCGGGCTGCTGCGGATCCTCGACGACGTCGCCGATCGCGCCGATGTCGACGTTGCGTGTCTCGATGCATCGACCGACGGTCGAGTCTTTCGCGGCACGCGCGGGTACCGCGGCAAGCTCGTCGGCCGGCCGCGGGCCCGACGCGCAGGCGGCGAGCACGAGGCTCGTGAGTGACGCCACGAGTCCCGCACTCGCCAATGATCTTGCATCGATCATTTCACCTCGATCTTCTTCCGGCCTTGTTGCTCGGTTTTCGGCGCGGGCATGCTCACCTCGAGCACGCCATTCGTAAATGTCGCCTTGATCTGATCGGGGTCCACGTTCTCAGGGAGCGGAATCGCTCTATAAAAACTCCCATAGCTCCGCTCGCTGTGATACTGATCGCCCGTCGACTGCGTCCGCTCACCGGAAATCGTGAGCGTCCCGTTATCGACCTCGACGTTGACATCTTTCGCGTTGAGCCCCGGCAGCTCGGCGTGGACGACGAGTTGATCGTCGCGCTTCGAGACGTCGATAGCCGGAAGCCACAGCGCGTCTTGCGAGGATGCGCGCAGTCGACCCATCGACCGATTCCCGAACAGCCGGTCGGTGAGCCCACGGAAGCCGAGGTTGCCGCCGCCGAACATACGGTCCATGTCATCCATCATCGCGCGCATCATGGCGAACGGGCTGACGGATGCCGGCCGCTGCTGCTGCGGGACGTCGACTTCGCGTTCGACGGGAATGTTGGAACTGCGTTCAGTGCGTTCCGACGCCGATGTGCTCGGCGTGACTTGCGTCTGTGATTCCATTGCGACCTGCCTCTGGTAAGTGACACCAGAGTCCCGCCGCATTTCAGATGCCAGGAAATCTCGGGCTACTTCGGCTCGATTTTGTGCACCGTAATCGTGAGATCCGGATAGCGCGAGCGGCCGACTTTGACGGCGTCGCGGACGGCCTGGATCGCCCGGCGGGCGAAATCGTGCTGTGGCTCGTCGTCGCCTTCTACTTCCACGTCCATCGAGAGCTGGATGGCCTTCCGCATGGGGTGGTAAGGTAGATCCAAGAAGAGAGCCCGACAATATTTCGCGGCATGACCGACGTCGTCGCGCTCGCCGCCGAGCTCCTTTCGATTCAATCGCCGACCGGACACGAGGGCCGCGCGGTCGAATTCGTTTCCCGGTGGCTCGTCGCCCGCGGCTGGAACGTGACCGTCCAGGAAGTTACGCCTGGACGCAGTAACGTCTGGGCGTCCCGTGCAGGTGGCGGGGTCACGCTTTCCACGCATCTGGACACCGTCCCGCCGTTCGTCGCGCCGCGTCTCGACGGCGACTACCTGCGTGGCCGCGGCGCCTGCGATGCCAAGGGGATCGCCGCCGCCATGTTGGTCGCGGCCGATCGGCTGGTCGCCGCCGGCGAATCCCGCGTCGATGTCCTTCTCTTAGTCGGCGAAGAAGCGGGTTCGGACGGCGCCCGGGCCGCCAACCAGCTGGCCGCGACCTCGCGCTTTCTGATCAACGGCGAGCCGACCGAAAGCCTTCTCGCGAGCGGCGCCAAAGGCTCCCTACGCGTCACGGTCCGGACGCGCGGCCGCGCCGCGCACTCGGCGTACCAGCATCTGGGCCAATCCGCTATCGAGCCCATGTTGGACCTGCTGCCGAGCCTGCGATCGTTGCCGCTGCCATCCGACCCGGTGCTGGGTCAGACCACCTATAACATCGGTGTCATACGGGCGGGCACGGTGGCGAACATCGTTCCGGCGATGGCCGAGGCCGAGGTCATGTTCCGCCTGGTGGGTGATCCGGCGCCCATCAAACGCGCCATAGAGGCCTGGGCGGGTGATCGCGCCGAGATCGAATATGGGTCGTACATTCCCGCCCAACATTTCCACACGGTGCCCGGGATCGAAGCGGCGCCGGTCGCTTATACGTCCGACATTCCCCTTTTGACGCGCTGGGGCACGCCACTACTCTTCGGCCCCGGCTCGATCCATGTCGCTCACACCCCCGACGAGTTCATCGACGTGCGAGAGCTCCGCGCGAGCGTCGACACGTACGAGCGGCTCGTCCGCACCCTGCTTGCCGTATGACCTCGAATTCGAAGTGGCCCGTGGCGATCCTCGGCGCCACCGGCGCCGTCGGCCAGACCTTCATTCGGCTCCTCGCCGACCATCCCTGGTTCACGGTCGCCGAAGTCGCGGCGTCCGACCGCTCAGCCGGCAAGTCGTATCGCGAGGCGGCCAAGTGGCTCGAGGGCGCGCTGCCCGCCTCGGTCGCGGAGCTCACGGTGCAGACGTGCGATCCGGCGTCCATCCGCTCCCCGATCGTCTTCTCCGCGCTCGATTCCTCGGCCGCCGGCGACGTTGAGCCTGCGTTCGCGCGCGCCGGACGGCTGGTGTTCAGCAACGCGAAGAACTACCGGATGGAGCCGGACGTGCCGCTGCTCATTCCGGAGATCAACGCGCCGCACTTGGCCGCGCTTCCGACGCAGCGCCAGCGTCAGGGTTGGTCGGGCTGTGGCGCGATCATCACGAACGCGAACTGCGCCGCCACGGCGGCGGTGTTCCCGCTCGCGGCTCTCCACGCGGCGTTCGGGCTGGAGCAGGTGCTCGTCGTCACGATGCAAGCTGTCTCGGGCGCTGGCTATCCAGGCGTGCCGTCACTCGACATCCTGGGCAACGTGATCCCGTTTATTGGGGACGAGGAGCCAAAGGTCGAACGGGAGTTGCCGAAGATGCTCGGTGCTTGGGCGGGCTCCAGCATCGTCCCGGCCGAATTCGCGGTCAGCGCCCACACGAACCGCGTTCCGGTCGAACACGGTCACATGGCGTGCATGACGATCAAGCTGCGCACGCCGGCGGACGCGCGTGAGGCGAGCGCCGTCATAGACGCGTGGCGAGGCCACGAGGTCGCCCGCGCGCTACCGAGCGCGCCGGAGCGGGCGATGGTCTTAGCCGCGGAAGAGGCGCGCCCGCAACCGCGTCGGGATGCGATGGCGGGGAAGGGCATGACGTGTACGGTTGGTCGGGTCCGCAACGACACCATGTGGGACCTTCGACTCGTCGCGCTCGCCCATAACACGATTCGAGGAGCGGCTGGCGGATCGATTCTCAACGCCGAGTTGCTGGCGGCACAGGGAGGATTGCCTCCCGCGTGATTGTCTCGAAATTCGGCGGCACCTCGGTGGCGGACGCCGAGGCGATCACCCGCACGGCCGAGATCATTCGAGGTCGCCGCGAGCGCCGACCCGTCGTCATCGTGTCGGCGCTCGCGGGCGTTACGAATGACCTGCTCGCCGTCGCGGAGCACGCGGTGCAAGGCGAGCTTCTCACCGCGATGCAGGCGGTCGAAGCGTTGCGCCGCCGTCATTTTCAGACTGCCGAAAAACTCCTCGGACCGGCCGAGGCCGCGGAGTTGTGCGCCGAGATGAGCGTGATGTTCGATGAGCTGGCGAGTCTCGCTGGCGCGCTCTCGGTGCTGGGACACCTGACGCCGCGCTCGCTGGATTCGATAGCGGCGACTGGCGAGCTACTGTCGTCGCAGATTGTCGTCGCCGCGTACAACAAACTCGGCCTGAACGCGGGCCTCGTCGACGCCCGGCAAGTCGTCATCACGGACGACGCCTATACAAAAGCTGTCCCGCACGCGGAAGCGATTCAGGCGGCGGCGCGCGAGACGATCCTGCCGTTGCTGCGCGAAGGCCGCATCCCGGTACTCGGCGGATTCGTGGGCGCGACGGCGACCGGGATCACGACGACCCTGGGCCGCGGCGGGTCCGACTACAGTGCCGCGCTTGTCGGCGCCGCACTCGACGCCGAGGCGATCGAGATCTGGACCGATGTCGACGGCATGCTGACCGCGGATCCCCGGATCGTCGAGGGCGCTCGACTCATCGAGCAGATCCGGTTCGACGAGGCATCGGAGCTCGCGTCGTTCGGGGCGAAGGTGCTGCATCCCAGCACGATCGCGCCCGCGGTGCGGCGCGGCATCCCGGTCTACGTCTATAACTCGTTGCGGCCGTCGGGGACCGGCACTCGCATCACATTCGAGGCGCCGCGCCGGCCCGTTTCGGCTATCGCGGGAAAGAAGGGGACGACGATCGTCAAGGTTCGCTCGTCGCGCATGCTCTTGAGCCACGGGTTTTTGCGCACGATCTTCGAGGTGTTCGAGCGCCATCGTACATCGATCGACGTCGTCGCGACGTCCGAGGTGTCAGTCTCCGTCACGGTCGATCAGACCGAGCGTCTCGATGCGATTCTGGTCGATCTCGCGACGTTGGGTGATGTGTCGGTCGAGCGGTCACGGGGGATCATCGCGATCGTTGGCGCTGGCCTGAACGACGATACGGTGGCCATGGCGAAGGCCATGCAGTCACTTCAGGGCATCAAGGTGCACATGCTCTCGTTGTCCGCGACTGGAATCAACTTCACGCTCATCGTCGATGCCGACGATGTGGCGCCAGCCATGCGACGCTTGCACGCCGCGTTCTTTTCGTCGCCATGAAAGTCGCGCTGATCGGTCTCGGGAAAATGGGTCGCGCGGTCCGCGACCTGGCGTCAACGCGCAAGTCGACCGTGGTGGTCGAGCTCGATGCCCCGTTTTCGCCGGACCGGCTGGCGAACGCGGACGTGGCTATCGAGTTCACGATCCCATCGGCCGCGCCGACCAACATCCGCGCGTGCGTCGCCGCTGGTTGCCCGGTTGTCGTCGGTACGACCGGCTGGTACGACCAACTGCCAGGGCTAACGGCGGAGATCGAGCGTGAAGGCGGCTCCATGCTCTGGTCGCCCAATTTCTCGCTCGGCGCTCAAGTCTTGATGTATTTGGCGGCCGAGGCAGCCCGCCTACTCGATACTGATGCCGCTATCGTCGAGACGCACCATGCGCAGAAAAAGGACGCACCCTCGGGAACCGCCCGTGAGATCGCGAAAGCGATCATCGAAGAACGGAGTGGCGGTGTGCCGATCACGAGCGTTCGCGTGGGACACGTTCCGGGCATCCATGAAGTGATA
>DASRDS010000262.1:0-1743 GCA_035652495.1 Gemmatimonadaceae bacterium | reverse complement strand
CCGCGGTTCAATCGCGCGATGACCGCGGGATCATCGGGCTCGCCGTACTAACGGAGCCGTCGTAGACACCGGTCGGGTGCCGCGAGAAACCCCCGCATCAGCCGCACACCGGGGCGTACTTGGGGTTGCCCCCCGGAGGCGAACCGACCAGTGGAGAGCAGCGCGCCAGCGCTGCGTCGACGAGCCGCGGAGCGGCTCATTGCCAGATTTTGGGATCTTCGAGGCCGAGGCGCCAGAGCGCGAACGTCCGTGGTCCGAGTGCGCGGACCCGAGCGGCGAGCGTGTCGAGCGTTACCGCGTCGCAGAGCCAGGTCGAGTTGTCCGGCGAGTGGAGATTTTGTGACGCGCTATCTCGCACCAGGTCATGACCAGCGTCATTGAACCCCACGACGGTCGCTGGGCCATGGGTGGGCCAGCGGTAGCCATAGACTGGTAGCGCGACGACAACTCGACTCTCATTCCCCCTGCCCCCCTCAGCGAGCCGGCGCGTCACCATGTTCGCTACCCAATCGGGTGATGCGATCGGGCCTGGCGGCGCGTTCTGCCAGTGTTCGTCGTACGCCATAATGATGATTCTATCGGCATCACGAAGAAGTCGTTTGACAGGATAGATCACCGAGTCGAAACCAACGACCGTTACACTCACCGGTGTAACGTTGTGCGCGTGCGAGGCCCGGGTCAGCGCGTGTACGGTCTCCAGATACGCCGTTGTATCGGGCGGCTTCAGGTCCTCGAAATCAATGACGAGCCCGTGATAATGCCCGTGCGCCAGCATGCGTCCCACCGAGTCGGCGAACCCGCTCGCCAGATGGTGGATAACATCGGGATGAAACCGTCCCTCGGATGCGGTGGTAATCATCGCGAACCGAGGCGCGGGCCCGCGCTGCGCATCGTCCGGATAGAGCATCAGCGGCATACCGCTGGCCGAGTCGATGCCGATCCACGCGGAGATGACGGCGCCGAGGGAGGCGTCGTGCCGCCGGATGCTCGCATCGCTGCGCTCATCCCAGGGCGCCGTGAACCCCCAATAGCGTGGCACCGACGATTGGCCGGTTGTTGCGGCAACCACCAAAAACACCCCTCTCCGCGCCCACCGCTGGATCGTCATATTGGTCGGACTCCATGCGGTACGCGACACTCATCCTCCTGACCGTACTGGCCTGCTCGACCTCCGAGTCGAGCCCCCGTACGCCATCTCGACCGTTTCAGCATCATGAAACGGCGACGGTATATAAGGTGGCTCCGCTCCCCACCTTCGGCCGAATCGTCGGTTCCGTGACGTTCGCGGGTCCGGCGCCGACGGACTCGGTCACGCACGTGACTACGGACCCCGAGGTCTGCGGCGCGACGCTGGTCGACATCTCGACCCGGACCCGTGGCCCGCGGCTCGCGGGCGCTGTCGTGTGGCTCACCGGGGTCGCGGCTGGGAAGCCCATGCCGTACACGAAGCGATTCGATCTGATGACGCAAGGGTGCCGCCTGGTTCCGAGGGTTCAGACCGCGATCGTCGGCGGCACCGTCAACGTGCGCAATGCCGACGCCACGACGCACCGGACACGGTTCATCCGAGATGGCGCCGAAATCATAACGATACCCGAGACCGAGGATGGCCAGATCGTTCCGGCCGAGTCCGTGTTGACGACGCCCGGTCTCATCGAGGTCCGTTGTGCCATTCATCCATGGACGCACGGCTGGATCGCGACGTTCGATCAGCCGTACTTCACGATGACTAACGAGGACGGC
>DASRDS010000261.1:0-70322 GCA_035652495.1 Gemmatimonadaceae bacterium | reverse complement strand
GTGCGACCGGGCTTGGTCGCGCCCGGCAGCTCTGTCAGGGTGAGGAGCGCTGGACCATGGTCAGTGGCGGCGAGTACGCCGGGCGCGATCTGTACGAATCCCAGGAGGTCTTTGTAAAACGAGATCGCCCGACGGAGGTTCGCCACGCGGAGGTGAACGGTACCTATCATATGTGATAAATACCCACTACACCTGTGCCGTTCCGAACGTTAATGAGCCGCGCTAAACAGTGAGGCGATAAAAGTGTATATCGCGTGGACGGTTTCGCGGGCGAAGCGAGCGACCGATTCCTCGCGAAGCACGCCCAGCAAGATGAGAATGATCGCGATGAGCGCGACGGCGACGAGTGGTCGCACGAGTGCGCGTAAGACGCCGAGGATCACCAGCACGACGAGGATGACGCAGATCCAGGTCGCTATCGTGTACGGTCCGATCTCGTGCATGCCCTCGGTCTCATGCGATATTCGTGCTCGTGACACCGTGCGCCCACGACACCGGCCGCGACGATACTCGTGCTCGCGGCCGGACACCCGTAGATTTGCCGCATGTCGGTCGTCGCGCGCGCGTTACGCCGCACCGGGTCGACCGTACTCGGTCCGCCGCTGATTGCGCTCGTGGCCCGGATGGGCCAACGCCGTCTCCTCGGCGGGAGCGTCGCCATACGGGCGGTCGAAGAACTCGTCTCCGGCGGCCCGCGGCGTACGACCGTGGCGTCCGTCGACCTCGGCGCCGCGCCGGCCAGTTGTCTGGAGCTGGATCTGTCACTCCCAGGGTGCCGGAGTCTTCTCGTGCAACCCCTGAGCAAGCACGGCGACTGGTCGAGCATGCAGCTCTTCACGACGCTCGCGCGCGATGCCCACACGATCATCGATATCGGCGCGAACGTCGGTGTCTTCACGTATCTCGCCGCGTTGCATGCGCCGCGGGCCCGCGTGATCGCCTACGAACCGACGCCGCGACTCGCCGCGCTCATCGAGCGCAATGTCGCGCGCAACGGCTGGAGCGAGCGGGTCGAGGTTCGCCGCGTGGCGGTGAGCGCGGAGCCGGGCACCCTGATGTTCTACGTTCGGCAGAACGATCAAGAGAGCACCCTGGAGTCCGGCCGCACCGCCTCCGGCGATGTGCGCGAGCGGTTCGAGGTACCGGTCGTCTCGCTGGACGACGTCTTCGAGCGCGAGGGCATCGATGCCTCGACGGCGTTGGTCAAGATCGACGTCGAGGGGCACGAGATGAAGGTGCTCGATGGCTTCGAGCGCACGCTGCGCCGGCCCCATGGCCGGCCCACGCTGTTGATGGAGTTTCTCGGTCACGCGATCGTGGATGACCGCATCATCGAGCGTGTGTTGGGGCTCGATCTCCGGGTGTCGTATGTCACCTCGCATGGGTTGGTGGCGCTGAGCAGCACCCACGATTTTGCGCGGGCGCAGGAGCTCGGCCAGTTCAATTTCTTGGTGGCCGAGTGATCGGCCGCTTCATCCACTTTATCGCGTGGAACAACTTCGTTCGACCGGCCGTGTATCTGGCCTGGCTCGAATCGCTGCTGTTGCTGGGCATCGTTGTGTGGGTCGCGATGGCTGCCGGCGCGCTGGTCGACACGGAAGATGCCGAATCGAATACCGAGTCGCCGACGGATGCGCTCATCACATCGTTTGCGACGGGTATCGCGCTCTGGGTACCGCTGTTGTTCGTCCTGGCGTTGCTGCACGCGTACCGACTGCCGATCATTGCGGTTTTTGCGGTGATAGTGGTCGCATTGCCACGCGGGCGTCTGCGGCCAGGCCGGATCATCCTGGCGGCGCTGCGCGAAGAGCCATGGCTGTGGGCCTTCTTCGCCCTCTGCTCGTTCTCGGCGCTCTTGCCACCGTATCGCTGGGACGAGACCGCGTATCATCTCGCGCAAGCGGAGCAGTGGGTACAAGCGGGCACACTGACCGTCGATCCGTCGCTGCGTTATCCGCTCAATGTGTGCAACTGGCAGATCGTGCAGGGCGTCGCGCTCATGATGCACTCGGACGCGCTGGTGCATTTGCTCACGTGGCTCACCGGTTGTCTCTCCGCGCTCTGCGTCCGCCGCTGGCTGACGCGTCTCAGTGTGCCGAGTACGATCAGCTATCCGGCGGCGATCGCGTTCTTCGTCACGCCGCTGGTGCAGAACGGCCTGACCACGGGGTTGATCGACGTCCCGCTGATGTTCTGGCTCACGGTCGCTGTTTACACTCTGCCGCGCCGCGGCGGTGCGCTCTGCGCGGCGATGTTCGTCGGGATGAAGATCACGGCCCTCCTGTTCGCGCCACTTTTCATCGGCCTCGCCGCATGGCAATATCGCGGGCGCCGTCTCGCGACCTACGTCGCCGTGCTCGCGGTATTCTCGGCGCCCTGGTACGCCCGCAACCTCGCGCTCAGCGGCGACCCGGTGCCGCCGCTCCTCGTGCATCCATCCAAGTACTGGAGCGACTGGGATCGCGCGGCGCAGGCGGCGGATCTACATAAGGGCCTGAGCTGGACCCCGGCCGCGCTCGCGACGCTGCCCGTGCGCACTTTGCGTTCGACAGACGATGGCCCTCTCCGCGGCTGGCCACTCCTCGGCTATATCCTCGTCTTTCCATTCTCACTATTGGCAATCCGCCGAGTACCGATCGTCGCCGCATGGTATGGCACAATCGTCTGGCTCGCGACCTCATATCACTTGCGCTATGCGACGTTCTTGCCGCTCGCGGTCATCGCGGCGGCGTACGTGCTGTGGCTGGTGCTCGCGCGTGCCCGACCATGGGTTGCCGCGCTTGTGGCCGTGCTGCTCCTCATCGGCCCCACGCCAGCCGCATTGCAGTACATCAAGAACGATTGGTCCCGCCCGATCCCGATCGGCGACCCGCTCGCGGATCTCGGCTCATGCGAGGGCGCGGTGATGCGCGAGATCACGATGCACATCCCGGAGCCCGGTCCGATCTATCTCGTCAACTTATCTCCGCTCAAGTACGCGCTCGAGGTGCGCGGGTATCGCGCGATCGGCGACGATTTTCATGACGGGCGGTGGACGGACTTCTGGTGGGCGATCGACCAACGCGCCGCGGGTGCGTACGTGCGCACGCTACCGGTCAACTACGTCGCGTTGTGCCGCACGTATCCGCCGGAGCGCTCAGCGCAATGGTCGGAGACGGTGGAGACGTTGAACACCGACCCGGCCCTTCGTATCATGGCGGCCGACTCTGTATCGGCACTCTACGGCGTGAGGAGCTCTGATGGCGCTCATCCAAAGTGATCGGGGATTCACCCTGTGGGATTTCACCCCATCACATTCGCAGTTGTTGATCAGAAGTCCGATGACGAATGGCAACAGAACCAATTTCGATATTCGATTTGACGCCGTCGAGCTCGTGTACCTCCCCTCGTACTTCAAGGGCATCGCAATCGATCTCGCCGACACGCATGCGGCGGAACCGATCTTGGCCCCGCTGCCTCGCGTGTTACACGGTCATAGAGTGTTTCTCATTCGAAGCGGCGGCATCGTCTGGCATGTGGTCGCTGGCAACGTCTACACCCAGGAGAACACGTTAGAGGCCTTCACACCATCCTTTGACCTGCCCCCTGGTCGCACGCACTAGACGTGCTGCACGAACACGAGGCGCCGGCGCCGTATTGAAAATTACGCACCAATCAGTCGCCGGACGGCGGCGATCTCCTCGGGATCGCCACCCGTCGCTTCGAGCATCTCCGCATAGTCTTCCAGTCGCCGACGTTCTTTCTCGCTCCCCACCTTTCCGCGCTTGATGGCCGCCGCCGCCTTCGCCCGCATCTCGGCGCGCTCCGCGTCCGCGTCGACGCCAAGCCTGCTGGCGAGCATCGCTTCCAGCCCCTCGCGGTGACGAGGGGGCAGCCCAAAAGTCGACGCTTCATCAATTTCCCGCGCCATCCGACGCATATCTCTGAGATCGCCTTCGTCGAGTATTTGCCGCGCGCTCTTTCGCAACATGTCCGGAAGCGCTGCCGTGCGGAACCCGCCGACACTCTCCGAAAAATCGATGGTCAGCATGATGCGGTCGAAGAGCGCGCGCAGTTGGGATTCTTGCTCGGGGCTGAGCTTGCCTTTAGCAGCCATACCTCCTCGGAGAACACCTGCACGCGGCAGTAATGCTGGTCAAGATAGCACGCAGCACCCGACTTCACGGCGCTCCATCGGTCGCCCGATACGCGAGCGTGTCGCCGTCGCCGATCGCGACCTGATATCGCAATGCGAGGAGCGACTCAACCGCGGAGTCGTGGTCAGCGCGCGAGAGATGCTTGTGCTCGAACCGCACGATCGCCGGCCGTCGCCGCGGTACGTCGAACAATCGTAGAATCTCCGCGTCGTATCCCTCGGCGTCGATCTGCAGCAGGTCGATGCGCTCGACCCCGGCTTCCTCGAGGAGGGTCGACACGGTAACACACCGGACCTGGTCCGCCGCGATACGGGATTCGAGATTCGGGATCAGATGCGCGTGGCTCGCGATGACTTGGCGATCGAAGCTCGCGAGCTGGGGCAGCCACTCGGGATCACCGTCGGCGGGTGCGACGCGGTACAACGTTTTGGACCCATTCTCGGCCGCCACGGCCGCATTGATGAAAACGAATCGCGACGTATCGAAGCGCGCGTAGTTGGTCTTGAGTTGGTCGAATGCCCGGCGCTGGGGCTCGACGAGAATGCCGCGCAGCGCGTGCCGGTCGATCAACGCGTAGATCGGATCGCCGGCGATGCCATCGAAGGCACCGATCTGGAGATAGCACACATTCGGGTGCTGCATGCGATAGTGCGCGAGCACCATGTCAAGCGTGAGCCGGAGCTCGCCCCCTGGGTGACGCCGTAACGCGAGAGGCACACCGCGAAACTCGGTATCCATGATTTCCAAGCAACGGCGCCGCACTGGGGTCGGGACCAGTGCGGCGAGCGTTTGGAGGAGGCTCATAGTTTCTAATGTACCACGTGAGCCGCTCGTCACGAGGGCCTGGCGGTCCGTGGGTCGCGGAGGCCATTGCGGATCGTTTTATCGCGCTGAGTAACGGCGAATGCTGACAAAAATGCGGAGTTGACGACGACGAGGCGCGGCGTGTGACTCAATCAAGGAAACACGTCCATGGAGCGACGGATCGTGCTTGGGACGCCGCTTTTAACGTCGGCCTGTTGCCTCTATAGCCGTTCCCAGATCTCCTCGCGATCCGAGAACACCTGCACGCGGCGGTACTGCTGGTCTAGATACGTACGCAGCGCCCCAATGTGGCTTTCGAGCGGATGTCGCGGATCCGGGACGTTATACGGTGACCAGAGGATATAGCGGACCCGCTTCGCCTCGATCTCGCGGATCGAGCGCTCGACGTCCTCGGGCCGCGTGGCTTCGTCCTCGGTGATCTCGCTCAAGAACGCGGGATTATGCAGACGTAGTGGTAGATACAGCTCGGGCCATGTGCCTTGGAAGAAGTAGTCCCCGGGACGCGTTCGCTGGGCGAGCCATCGCAACTTCTCGGCGGTCACCGGCACCGTCGCCAGTCGGCCAGATGGCACATCCACGATCGTCGTGATCCCGCGCTGCCGGCCGATGGTCTGTTGCACGGCCAGCGCAGCGATGACGACCCATGCCCAACGATGAAGGCGCTGCGGTAGCAACCAGACCAGCAGCACGACGCCAGGCAGCGCAATGGCATACACGCGCACCCAGTTCGGGCTGAGCGCGATCTCGAGGAAGAGCGCGGCGCCCACGAGGGCGAGGAGTCTGACTTGGCGGTCGCGCGCGCGCCAGATCGCCATGACATAGACGACCGGCAACGCCAGGTCGACCAGCACGCGCTGGATCAGATTCGGCAGGTTGTGCCAGGTGAACGGCAGCCCGAGCAGCGACTGACTGTGCCCGTGGGCCACGTACTTGAACGAGTACGTGATCTGCGAGTACCAGAGTCTCGCGAGTCCGACGGAGGCCACATACGGTGCCTCGAGCAAGACGAATACGACGGCGAAGCTGGCGACCGCGAGGAGCAGCGAGCGCCATGGTTGGCGCGTCCAGATCAGCCAGACCGCGTACGCCACGAACGCGAACACGCCATGGGTCTGCGTGAAGAAACACGACAGACCGAGCAGCGCGCCCGCCGCCACGGCGGAACGCTCGGCGGCGAGCACCGCGCACAGGATCGCGAGCACGCTCCACCAATGGTGCGTCCCGTTCAAGGCTTTGGCGAACACCCAGACGAGAAAGAGGAACGTCGCGAGCAGCGCGGATCCGCGGTCCATCATGCGGCGCGCGAGCGCGAAGCAGGTCGCGCAGAACGCGACGCCGAGCACGAGATCCATCGCGTTCGGCAGCCAGATCCGAATGCCGAACAGCCAGAGCGCGGCGCCGTACAGGAGATCCGTCCCGGGCGGCGTGAACTGCAGGAAGTCGCGGTAGACCTGATCGCCGGCGAGCAGGCGCTGGGCGAAGTACCAGAAATAGACCTGGTCGCCCTCCGTCAGGAACGGCGTCGCCGGGAGCAGGAACAGGTTGACGTATAGAAACGCCGCGGCGGCCACCAGCATGACCGGCACGAGATAGCGCGAGTGCATGAGGGTCATCCGAGGCCTTAAGCTTATGCTCTGCGCGTTCTCTACCTCAACTACTCGTACGACCGAGGATTCCTCGCGCCCGAGGATCTGCTGGCTCGCTACGTCACCGTGAGCGGGACCGCCGAGGCGTTGGCGGCGGAAGGAGTCGAGATCACCGTCCTCCAGCGCTTTGACCGCGACGCGCGGTTGGAGCGGAACGGCGTGACATACGTCTTCCACGCCGATGGCCTGAGTCCGCGATTGGGTCGCTTCGAGATCCCGTGGCGACTTCACCGGATGGCTCGCCAACTCGCACCGACACTGGTGCACGCCAACGGACTCACATTCCCGTTGCAACTTCGGGCACTACGATCGGCGCTGGCGCCCACGACACGGCTCATCGTCCAAGATCACGCCGGCGCACCGTCGCGACGCTTGCGCGCACTGCATCGCTGGAGCTTGCGGCCGATTGACGCGTTCCTGTTCATGACGCGTGATCACGCGCGACCCTGGCTCGACGCGGGCGTGATCTCAGCCCGTCAGCCGATTTATGAGATCACCGAAGGGTCGACGCATTTCCGCCGCGTCGATCGTGCCGCGCATCGCGTGCCGGTGTTGCTCTGGGTGGGTCGGCTCATTCCGCTCAAAGACCCACTGACGATCGTGCGCGGCTTCTTATCCGCCTCGGTGGATGCGCACCTGTACATGGTGTACGCCGACGACACGCTTCGCAGCGCGATCCCCGACCACCCCGCGATCACCTTCCTTGGCAAGCGACCGCACGCCGAGCTCGAGACCATCTATAACGGCGCCGACTACTTCGTGCTCGGCAGCCACAACGAAGGCAGCGGGTACGCGCTTCTCGAAGCGATGGCGTGCGGCGTGGTGCCAGTCGTAAGCGACATCCCGTCGTTCCGCCGCATCGTGGGATCGAGCGGCGAGCTCTTCACGCCGGGCGATGCCGACGCCTTCGCGGCGGCCCTCCGTCGCGCGATGGCGCGACCCTTACCTCAGGCCTCGCTGCATGCCGCCGCCGATTTCGAGCAGCGGCTGAGTTTCCGGGCGATCGCGCGCGACCTAATCAGAGTGTATACGTGACGCCGCGCCCAACTGGATATCAGCTGCCGGTCCCTTCCACGGCCCTCAATGGTGAAGTCGAGCTGCGAGATCCTGGAGGGACCGTGACGCTGTCATTCCGGTACCATCTGAACGGACGTGCGCGCGAGGGTCAGCTGGAATTCGTGAAATCTCGCGCGTACTGTCACCGCGCCGAGATCCATTGCACGGCCACTCAGATTCAGCATGCGTACGACACGCTCGTCGAAATCGACGACTCACCCTGGGCGACTCAGGTGAGAGCCGAGACGACGGAGTATTGGCGCGACCGTTGGGTGCTGCGGCATTTTCGGATCTTTTTCGACTCGGCCGGCTGCTGGGAGTTCTTGGCCGAGTCGTGGCGAGCGAGCGACACGGAAGTCGGCGGCACCGGTTAGGCGCGCAGCTATGCGTAGTACCCTTCGATCGCCCAGGCGAGCAGATCGCCGCGCAGCGCATTCGTGTGCAGCGTCGATCGCGTGCCAAGTGCTTCGGAGGCGAGGTCTTTGATGGCGATCACCATACGCTCGGGCGGCATGCCCTGGGCGCGCAACGCAGCGCAGTAGTCGGTCAGCATCGCGCGTAACTCTTCGCGGATCTGGCGGCGGTGGGCGGAGAGGCGGGCGCGCTCGACGGCTAGACGTCGAGAGGAGCCGGTAATAACGGCGCGGCGAGCCAGCGCTACGTACTCGGCCATCGACGCCTCGTACTCGACGAGCGCGCGGACGGCTCCTACGATCGCCTCAGGCGTCTCCACCCGCGGGCAACGTGAGCGTGAACGTGGAGCCCTCGCCGTGCACCGACTCGACGGTCAGGTCGCCGGACATGCGGCGCGCGAGCTCGCGGCTGATCGCGAGACCGAGGCCGACCCCCGCGTGCTCGCCGGGCGCGAGCTGGCGGCCGACTTGGACGAAGGGCTCGAAGATCGCGTCGAGTTTGTCGGGTGGGATACCGCGACCCGTGTCGCGGACGGTGACCTTCATGCCGCCGCCGGTGATGACTTCGCAGGCCAACACGACGCAGCCGCCGGCGCGTGTGAACTTGACCGCGTTCGAGAGCAGGTTGAGGACGATCTGTCGAACCCGCTCGGCGTCAGCCTTCGCGGTACAACTCAGCGGTGGGCCCATGTATGTCGCGGTGACGCCCTTGGTCCGCGCTTGCGGCTCGATCATCGCGAACGCTTCCGTCAGCACCGCATCCAGCGCGACGTCGCGGATCTTGAGGTCGATGCGCTTCGCCTCGATGCGCGTGAAGTCGAGGATGTCCGAGATGAGCCCCAAGAGGTGCTGACTCGCATGACGGATGCGCCGCAGGTCTTCGAGCTGCAGGTCGGTCAGCCCGCCATGCACACCGAGCTCCAACAGCTCGGTGTAGCCGGCGATCGCATTGAGCGGCGTCCGCAACTCATGACTCATGGCCGCGAGGAACTCGGCCTTTGCCTTATTCGCTTCCTCGGCGTCGATCCGCCGCGCATTCTCAGCGGCCAGGATGCGTGTCTCGAACGCGCGCCGTTCGGTGATGTCGACGATGGTGCCCAAGAGCCGCCGATCGGTCCCGTCATTCAGGACCTTGCCGTTGACGAGCACCCAACGCTGGCCGTCGGGTTGGCGGTTGATGCGGAAAGAGTCCTCGTAGTCCGTGACGGCTTCCGACCGGATCTCCTCGAGATGCGCGGCCACCTGCTCGCGGTCGTCCGGATGCACAACCTGGAGGAAGCCTTCGGTCGAGGGCTCCGCGAGTCCGATGATGGTCCGGCCGCGGCCGTCCAGACTCCACTCGTTGGTCACGAGGTCCCAGTCCCACGTCCCGACCTTACCGGCGGCGAGCGCGAGCCGCAGTCGCGCCTCGGCCTGCGCGGCGCCGCGCATCGACAGGTTCACCATCCTCCCGGTGACCCGCGTCGCGCGTCCATCGCCATCGCGCTCGACCGACCACCGATCGAGGACGCGCACGTACATGCCGCTCTTATGTCGGAAGCGATAACTGAGACCGCACGCCTTTTCGGCGCCACGCAGCATGTCGTCAGTCTTGACCACGACGCGCTCGCGGTCCTCGGGGTGTAGCCGGTCGATCCACCACCGCCGAGGTTTTACGGTGGCCGGAGACCAGCCGAACGCGGTCTCGAGGCCATCGCTCATTTTCACCGTGCCGGTCTGGACGTTGTATGTCCAATCAACGTCGGCACCCGAGTTCCACTCCACCATGCAATATGTGGTGTGGTTATCCTGCTTGGACAAGTCTTGACCAACCTCAGCCGTTAATTACTCGCGGCGGGTCCGCCACCTGGCGCGGCTGATAACGTTCTCGCCACATCGTCAAGGACGACAGGCAGCGCCTCGGTGTCGCTAATGTTGACCTGAATCGCTACACTCAAATCCAGATCGCGATACCAACGGACTTCGGTGCGATACCCGGGGAACATACCCTGGGCACGATACGAGGGTCCGAGTGGCGTGTGCTCGATCCACAGTCCCCCGCCCCACTGGCCACCGGGCGCATCGACGCCGTGCGCGACATCGGCCCACTGTTTCGGGGTCAGGATTTCACCGCGGCAGTACGCGGCGATCCACCGCGCGAGGTCCGCGGCCGTCGACACATAACCGCCGCCCGCCCATTCGTAGGCGGGGTTCACAACGAGTGTGCCGTCAGTCGTGAGCACGTTGCCGACCGGACTCTCGACGCCCAAGTATCCCGGCACGAGGCCGACGACGCGCGGGCCGTGCACCGGCGCGGTGGCGTGCAGCGCGAGTCGTTGCACGAATCTCCGGTCGATCTCCGTGTACGGACTCTCGTGCGCGACCGCTTCCTCGACGACCGCGAGCAGGTCGTAGTTGAGATCACTCGGCTCGAAGTGCTCGCCCGGTTCGTACTTGGGTGGCGTGTCGAACAGCGACTTCAAGATCTCGAGATGCTCGCGCGGGCGGAGCGGGTCCTTGCCGAGGTCATCGTAGAAGGCTTGCGTGAATGAGCCGTAGCCGCTCGTCTGCAGCATCAACATGCGCGGCGTGACTTTGTCCGCGTTCGGCAGCCGGTGCAACCACGGCGCGCCGCGCAGATACGCGGTGATCGGCGTGTCGAGGTTGAGGCGGCCTTCGCCGGCCAGCTCCACGGCGAGTGCCGCGAAGAACGTCTTGGCGGCGCCGCTCGCCAGCATGCGCGCGTCGGCCGGCATCGGCGTGCCGTGCTCGCGATCGGCGAGCCCTGAGGCGACCGAGATCGTGAGCCCGTCCGCGAAATGCGCCGCGAGGACGGCGCCGGGGATGGTGCTGTGCGCGCGGTATGTGTCGAGGATCCGCTGCATGTTCGCGCGACGTTGCGCGGCGCTCATGCTGACGATGTTGTGCGCCGGGACGTACGGAGCGGCGGTTACTGGCGATGGCGGTTCACGCTTCGCGGATGGCGCCGCGTGTCCCGCGCACGCCGCCATTACGAGGGAGAGGAGGCCTAACACAGCGCCGGAACGCGGATGAGTGGGGTCGCGCCTCGGATGATCAACCGCCTCATCGCCATCTTGCCCAGCCGACGCTGACCCACCAGCTTCGCCTACACAGGTCATCTGGCGGGATACGACCGGGTCTTAAAAACGTCACATGCGACGGGAAGACGAGGCGTTGATCGCGGCGGTGCGTGCGGGCAACCGGGAGGCGTTCGAGGACCTCTACCGGGCGTATTGGCCGTCTTTGGTGAAATTCGCCCGCCGGATTGGCGGGTTGGCGATCGAGGACGCCAAGGAATTGGTGCAGGACTTCTTTTTGAGTCTCTGGCGGACGCGCACGCGATGGTCGGTGCGCCGGGGGCTCGATCATTACCTGTACTCGTCGGTCGGGTATCGTGCCCGCAAGTTGGGGATGAAGCGACGCCGAACGGTCGACCGTCGATCGCCGCTCGCGGAGCTCACGGTCGACAACTCCGGTCCACACCGGCCGGTTGTCCAGGAGCTCGGGGCTCAGGTCGACGCGATCATTGCGGCCATGCCGACGCGGATGCGCCAGGTCTATCTCCTCTATCACGTGGATGGATTCGAGCGGCACCGGATCGCCGCCGCGCTCGGTCTCACGATTACGACGGTGAACCGCCACCATGCGCGGGCGTTGCACATGATCGCGCGCGGCCTCGCCAAGACCGAGTGGGCGGACGCGCTCGCGAAAATTCTGGAGTCGCGATGAGCGAGCTGCCAAGGGAAGACGCCGAGTATCTCGAGGTGCTCGCGGGCGAGATCGCCGGAGATCCGGCGCGCGAGCGGGCGGCTCGATTGCTGGCGCTGGCTGAGAGTGTATTGCCGGCGGAAGAGCCGCTCGATGTGGATCTGGGATGGCGGGATCTCTCAGCCCGTCTCACCGTGCGACGCACGCTGCGTCGATTGGAGTGGATCGTCGGCGTGGCCGCGCTCCTCATCGTTGGGCTCGGGACGTACTTGAGTTTTGCGCCTGTGATCGCGGGGCACGTAGACGAACACTACGTCGGTCCGGCGACCGTGCGGCTGCCCGATGGTTCGCGAGCGGTGCTGGAGCCGCTCGCGCGGGTGCGGTATCGCGCGTCCTTTTTCCGCCCGCCGCGATCGGTCGAGCTCGAGGGCGAGGCCAGGTTCATGGTGCGACCCGATGCGGTGCACCCATTCCAGGTTCACGCTGGCAACGTGATCGTCACGGCGGTCGGGACCGTGTTTACGGTGCGTGCGAACCCGTGGGAGCCCACCGTGCGCGTGTCGGTTGAGGAAGGGACCGTGCGGATCGGCGCCAATCGATTCCTTCACGCGGGAGAAAGTTTCGAGGCGCGTTGATCAAAAACGGGGGAACCTGACACATAGATGGTAGAGACCATCAACAGGAGAACCCCGTGATCGACGAATCCGAACCGCTGATCCGGCACTTGGGACCGGTGCTAGCGGGCGCGTTGAAGGACGATGACGTCACCGAGGTGTACGTCAACCCGCAGGACCATCAGGTACGCATCGAGACGCGTTCCGGTGGGCGCACGGAGTTTCCGTGCCGGATGGAGAGCGACCAGGTCGAGATGTTCTTGAACGCCGCGGCCGCGCGGGCCGGTGTGCTGCTGCGGCCCGAGTCGCCCTTCTTGGAGACGACGCTGCCGGACGAGTTCTTTCGTCGGGCGCGGCTCCAGGGGTTCGTGCCGCCGGTCGTGCGCGAGGCCGCGTTCACGATCCGGAAGCCACCGGCGATCGTGTACGGCCTCGACGACTATGTGCGGCAGGCTCGGCTTTCGCCCGCGCATCGCACGCACCTCCGCGCCGCCGTGTGGTCGCACGAGAGCGTGCTCGTGTGCGGCCCCACGAACTGCGGCAAGACCACACTCGCCAACGCGTTGATTCACGAGATGTCGATGGTGTGGCCTAAAGAGCGCATCGTCATTCTCGAGGACACGGCCGAGCTCCAGTGCGTCGCGGCGGATCACCTCGCGCTGCGCACGCCGGCCGGTGGGACGCTCGCACAGCTGGTGAAGGCCACGCTCCGGGCGAGTCCCGACCGCATCGTCGTCGGCGAGGTGCGCGATGAGGCCGCACTCGATCTCCTCGACGCGTGGGCCACGGGTCATCCGGGCGGCGTGGCGACGATACATGCGCGATCGCCCGAGGGCGCGCTCATGCGGCTCGACCGCTTGGCGGAGCGCGCGCGCGTGCCGTCGCAGGCCGCGCTCATCGCCGAGGCTATCGATTGGGTGGTGGTGATGGGTGTGGAGCGGGGCGTGAAGACGTTGGCGCGCGTGCGCGGGTGGAACGGGTCCCGGTTCAACGTCGAGATCTTGAGCGACGCGGAGGAGCACCAGTGCGAGCTCGCCTTAGCGTAGTCGTCCTCTGCCTGTCGCTCGCGCCCAGCGTGGCGCGCGCCGGCACGGGCGGCACGGACATGCCCTGGAACGTTCCCTTCTCGGTGCTGCTCGCGAACCTCACGGGTCCGACCGCGCGAGTGATGGCCGGGCTCATGCTCGTGATTGGCGGCGTCGTGTGGGGGTTCACGCGGCACGAAGAGGGCGCGCGCCGGATCGGCCAGGCGATCTTCGCCATCGCGCTCATGTTCGGCGCGGTGCAGATCGTCGGGTTGCTCCAGTTCGCGGGCGCGACGCTGTGAGGGCGGCCATCATGGCGATCATTCATGCGTCGCTGCATCGGCCGGTGTTGTTCGCCGGTGTCGAGCCCGCGGTAGCGATCACCGAGGGTGCTATCAGCCTCGGTCTCGTGACCATCGTTGGCATTCATGTGATGACGATCGCCCTGATCGCGTTCTATCTCGGCGTCATCCACGTCTTGGTCGCCCGGGCCACGGGCGATGATCCGGCGATCGTCGCGGTCTACCTCCGGTCGCTCCGCTACCGCGACTACTACCCACCGCATGCCGATGCTCGCTGAGCATCGCTCCTCGCCCCAGGGTGTCGCCGATCTCCTCAATTGGGCGTTCATGGTCGACGACGGCGTGATCCTCCAGAAGGACGGCGCGCTCTTGTCCGCGTTCGCGTATCGCGGTCCGGATGTCACGGCCGCGACGGACGCCGAGCGAGCCGCGTTGTCACGGACGGTGAACGAGGCGTTGTTGGCGTATGGTGACGACTGGTGTTGGCACTTGGACGCCGTGCGCCGGCCGGCCGCGCCGTATCCCGTGTCGGAGTTTCCGTGTAGAGCGGCGGCGCTGATCGATGACGAGCGACGGGCCGCGTACGCGAGCGCGGGCCAGCGGTTCGAGACCTCGTATGTGTTGAGTGTCACCTGGCTGCCGCCGTCGGAGGCGGACTCGCGACTGCGGTCGTTGATGCTCTCCGGCCGGCGCGCGCGGCGGGTGGACTGGGACCAGATGCTCGGCGCGTATCGCCGCTCGTTGCGTGCGTTGTCGGATCGATTGGGATCGCGTCTCGTGCTCGAGCCGCTCGACGCGGACGCGCTCGTGACGCACTTGCACGCGTGCCTCACGGGTTCGACGACGACGAAGCGGTCGCCGCCGGATGGCACGTACTTGAACCTCGCGCTCGCGACGCAGGAGCTGGTCGGCGGGTTCGAGCCCATGATCGGCGGGCGGTCGATTCGGTGTGTGGCGGTGATCGGGTGGCCGGAGATGTCATCGCCCGGGATTCTGGAGCCGATCGCGAACTTGAGCGCGGCGTATCGCTGGTCGCATCGGATCCTCCCGTTGTCGCAGCCCACGGCCGCGCGGCTCATTCGGCGGCATCAGCTCCGATGGTTCCAGAAACGAAAGGGGGCGGCCGAGTGGGTGCATGAGATGGCCAAGGGTGAGTCGGAGCGGGAGTCGATGTGGCTCGACCACGATGCCACGCGGATGGCGCATGATGCCGCCCAAGCGGCGTCGGAGAACGCGAGCGGGCGGGCGCGGTTCTGTGTGTACAACGCGATCGCGGTGGTGATCGAAGACGATCCCGCGGCGGCGGACGCGGTGGCCCGGTCGATCGTGCGGGCGTTTGGGGATGCGGGGTTTGGGGCGCGGATCGAGTCGGTGAACGCGGTCGATGCGTTCCTGGGCACGTTGCCCGGGCATGGCGCGCCGAACGTCCGGCGGCCGATCGTGAGTGGGGCCGCGGTGGCGGATCTCGTGCCGGTGACGAGCACCTGGCCCGGGCTCGCGCACAACCCCTGTCCGTATTATCCGCCGGAGAGCCCACCGCTCTTATGGGCGGCGACGGACGGGTCGACGCCGTTTCGGGTGAACGTGCATGTGTCGGACGTCGGGCACACGATGATCATCGGGCAAACTGGCGCGGGGAAGTCGACGTTGGTCGGGTTGTTGTCGGCGCAGTTCCTTCGTTATCCCGGCGCGCGCGTCTTCCTGTTCGATGTCGGCTACTCCTCCTGGCTCTTGTGTCGTGCGCTCGGCGGCCGGCATGTCGATCTCACCGCGGGCGGTGCGGCTGGCGCGGCGTTGCAGCCGTTGCGGTATGTCGACGATCCGGTGGAGCGTGCGTGGTGCGCCGAGTGGGTAGAGACGTTGGTCGGAGTCGGCGGCGTTTCGGATCGTCGAAGAATCGAGCGGGCACTGGCGTTGTTAGGGGGTTGCGAACCGGCGCATCGGACGTTGGCGGAGTTTGCGAGGCAAGTCCAGGACCGCGCGGTAGCCGCGGCGCTGGTGCCGTATCTCGCGGGTGGCTCGTATGCCGGTGTACTCGACGGCGTCGCCGACGATGCTTCGGGGCAGAATGATACCGGCTCTCACTACACCGTATTCGAGCTCCGTTCGTTGCTGGAGATGGACGACCGTGTGCTCGTACCAGCGCTACTGGCGCTGTTCCGTCAGGTGGAGCGCCGGCTCGATGGGTGTCCGACGCTGATCGTGATCGAGGAAGTCTGGGCGTCGCTCATGCGTCCCGAGTTCGCGTCGCGGATCAAGCAATGGTTGCTGACGCTTCGAAAACAAAACGCCGCGGTCGTGCTCGTGGCGCACAGCGTGACGCAGCTGAGCGATGTCCCGATCATTTGGGGCTCGTGTCCGACGCGGATCTATCTCCCGAATGCGGATGCCGCGTCGCCGGACACGGCCGCGATCTATGCGGGACTCGGGCTCACGGCGCGTGAGATTGCAGCGATCGCGCGTGCCGCGCCCAAGCGGGACTACTACTTCACGTCGCCTCGTGGGAGCCGGATGTTCGAGCTCTCGCTTGGGCCCATCGCTCGTTCTCTCCTCGCTTCTGGTGACTCAGTGCGCTCGCGCGCCGCGGAACTCGAGCGCGAGCATGGTGACCGTTGGTTAGACCTTTGGATCGGAGGATCCGATGCACCTGTGTCTTAGTCTCATACTCGCGCAGTTCGCGGTGTTCGATGCGTCGAACTACGCCGAGAATGTGTTGCATGTGACGAAGGCGGTCGAGCAGATCCGGCTCGCGCAGTCGCAGATCGATAATCAGCTGCGGGCGCTTCAGAAGCTCGCGCATCCGGAGTGGCGTGACATCACGTCGACCGTGTCGGCGGCCACGCAGGCGCAGTCGCCGGGAGTCGCGCTCGAGCGCCGGTTCTCGACGGTGTTTCCAGGGGCGGTGGCGACGCGGGATTACCCGGCCGAGGATCGCGGGCGGTCAGAGTCGACGTTGGCGGCGTTGCAGGGTGTGCTGGATGCCGCGCAAACGTCGTCGACGACCGTGGCGCCGGGTGCCCTTCAGCTGGACCGGTTCAAGACCCAGGTCTCCGGAGCACGGGGGCATGAGGAGTCCTTGGAGCTAGCGAACACCGTGCACGTGTACACCGCGCAGGAGCTCACGCTCTTGCGACAGGCGGTCGCGGCGCAGACGAGTGCGCAGGCGTTGTACTACGCCCACCAGGTGAATGCAAAGGCCGAGTCAGATGAGAGTGCGCGGGCGTTGTGGAGTGCGATGGCGTCGACGGCGGCGCCGCGTCGGCCACTGGTGTCGTATGCCGATCCCCACTGACGGTCAGGTGCTGGACGGCATCGGCAGCGCGTATGCCGCCGCGTCGCATGTCTGGCTTGCGCGGCTCGTGCCGGTCGCGCAGCGCACGTTCGCGGTGTTGGCGGGGATCGAGGTCGCGATCTCGGCGATCGTGTATGGGTTCCGGCGCGGATCGCTCGACGATGTCGCCGCCCGGTTCATTCTCAAGTTCGCGGTGTTGGCGGTGTTGTTGTCGCTGATCACGTCGTTCGCGTTCTGGATGCCCCCGTTCGTGGCCGGGTTCGCGGCCGCGGGCGAGCGTGCGATCGGCGCGCCGGGTACGGTGAACCCCTCGGATGTCATTGATATCGGCGTCGCGCTCGCCGGCAAGCTCTTGTCGTCGCTCGACGTCGTCGGCGTGCTCTCGAACCCCGCGATGGCGATCGTCGCCGGGCTCTCGGCGTGTCTCGTGTTGTTCGCGTACGTGACCGTGGCCGCGCAGCTCGTGATGGTGCTCGTCGAGAGCTATGTCGTGCTGAGTGGCGGGGTCGTGTTCTTGGGGTTTGCGGCGTTTCGGGGGACGGCGGGGATTGCGGAGGGGTTCTTAGGCTATGCCGTGCATGTCGGCGTGAAGATCTTCCTGTTGTATCTCATGGTGAGTTTGGGCAGTGAGCTCTCGCGCGGGTGGATCGATCTCATTCGCGCGGACCAGTTGTTCGGTCCCGGCTCGCCGCTCGGCCAGGTCGTCGGGGGTGCGCTCCTCTTCGCGATGTTGGCGACGCGGGTGCCGGAGGTCGGGTCGTCGTGGATCGCGGGGCGGCAGAGTTTCTCGCTGGCCGCGGCGCTCAAGGCCGTATGAGCACCGATATGAGTACCTGGCTCAAGGCGCGCGCCGAGTTCGAGGGTGTGTATGCGAACCTCGCGCGGGGGAAGCGGAACTGGCAGCTTATGGCGTTCGGGCTCGTCGTGGTGCTTGTGATCGAGACGATCGGGTATGTGCGATTGTCGTTGACGGCGCGGGTGACGCCGTATGTCGTCGAGGTCGACAAGCTCGGACTGGCGCGTGCATTCGGTCCGGTCGAGCCGTTGCGACGGGCGGACACGCGGCTCGTTGTCGCGCAGATCGCGGAGTTCGTGCGTGATGTCCGGACGATTGTGCCGTCGGATGTCGCCGAGGGCGAGGTGATGGCGCGCGCGTATGCGTTCGTGGATCAGGGCGGCGCGGCGTTCTTGAACGCGTACTTCACGGATCCGCGGAACAACCCGCATGCGTTGGCCAGGGTGATGACGAGGATGGCCGAGGTGACGGCGGTGTTGCCGTCGGGGGGCGGGTGGCGGGTGCAGTGGACGGAGACCGAGTATCCGGTGGATGGCGGGACGCCGGTGGCGCGTCCGTGGGAGGCGTATGTCGCGGTCCGGTTGTCGCCGCCGGAGACGACGGAGTCGATCGAGCGGAACCCACTTGGCGTCTATATCACGTCGATCACGTGGACGCGCGTCGGGGCGCCGGTCTGATGCGCATGTCGCCGCTGGTTGCACATCTAATGATTGTGGCGGGCTGGACTGGTCGGGTGTTTGCGCAGGGGGTGGGCGCCCCCGCCGGAAACAAGTGACGCCGTTGTGTTCGTGTATGGCCACTCGCAGCCCACGGTCACGTGCGCGCCGCTCCGCGCGTGCTCGATCGAGCTCGAGGCGGGCGAGCGCGTGTTGGCGACCGCGCTCGGCGACACCGAGCGGTGGCTCGTCGATCAGGCGATCACGGGTGTGCACACGCCGCTCCTCATCGTCAAGCCCACGGCGTGTGACATCGCGACGAACGTCGTGATTTCGACGGATCGGCGGGTGTACGATCTCGCGCTTGAGTCGCCGGTGTGTGTGGCGCATCGCGCGGTGATGTATACGCGGCGGGTGCGGTTCACGTACCCGGGTGCGGTCGTTGCTTCCTCCATAGAACAACTCAATCAGCCACAGTTCCATCCGGAGTCGCTGTCGTTCACGTATCGGTGGACGGCCGACCGTCATAGCGTCTGGTCGCCGGTCGCGGTCTATGATGATGGCACGCATGTCTATGTGCGATTGCCGGAGTCGGCGAAGCGCGATGATCTGCCGGTGTTGGTGCAGGAGCGAGACGACAAGACGACGGCGCTGCTGCCGTATGTCGTCGCAAACAACACGTATGTCACGGATCGCATATTCGAGCGGGCGATCTTGCGGGCGGGGAGTCGGCAGATCGAGATCGTGAACGAGCGTCGTGTGAACGCACATGAGGGACAAACGCCATGACGCATTTCCGCCCGCCGCCGCCCAAGCCGACGCGGTTGAACCGCGTGGCGTTGTTGTTGGCGGGAGCGTTGGCGTTGGTGACGTTCGGGTTTGCGTTCTGGATGATGTCGTGCACGCACCCTCGCGCGCGCGACGCCGCGGGTGATGCGGATGCGGCGACGCTAGCGTCGCGCCGAGTGGTACCGCAGCGTCCGTCGTATCCGATCTCGTCGAGGATCGACTCGCAAACGTCGCGGTCGTGGCAGACATCGGAGGCCCCTCACGGAGCACTTCCCCTCGCTCGGCCCGCGGGAATTCCGGCCGAGGCCGAGGTGCTGCCGCGTGCCTGGCGCAGCGCGCTCACCGTCCCTGTGCGGGTTGCGCGTGCCGACACCGTCGCATTGCAGACGTCGTCGGTTGCCGCATCGCCCTATGTGCTGTTGTCGGGCGCGATGATTTCCGCGTCGTTAGTGACGGAGATTCACTCGACGCTCCCAGGCCTCGTCCTCGCGCAAGTCGATCGCGATGTCTACGACACCCCCTCGATGCGCTGCCTCTTGATCCCGCGCGGCGCGCGACTCGTTGGCCGCTACGATTCGAAAGTCGCGCAGGGCGAAGATGCGCTGTCGGTGGTCTGGACGCGCGTGATCTTCCCGGATGGCCGGGCACTCCCGCTCCCGGACCTCGAGTCCGCGGATCTCGCCGGCACGTCGGGCTTGCGCGGCGCGGTGAACTCGCATTTAGCTCACGCGTATCTCGACGCGGGTTTGTTGTCGGTTGTCGGTGCGGGTGCGCAACTGAGTCAGGCGCCGTCGAGCGTCCCGTATGGTGTCGCGACGCCGGGACAGGTGATCGCGGGCTCGGTGGGCCAGCAGATGACGGAGCAGAGTCTCGAGACGTTGCGGAGCGATGCGCGTTTGGCGCCGGTGATCACGGTGCGCCGCGGCACGTCGTTTCTGGTGGTCGTCTCGCGCGATGTGGTATTTGACCGCGCGTACCAGCGAGATTAATTCACCGGTGCTCAATCCACCGTCTGCGAATATGCATCATCGCGGTGCGCGAAGATGTATTCTCACCGTTGTATCGGTGCATAGGTACGTCGATATGTTCCCGCCGTGGAACGCCATGAAGAGTTGTTACCGCTGGCCGAGGTGATCAGGACGTTTCGCCGAGCGGCCGGGTATACGCAGGAAGGTTTCGCGTATGAGGCGCATCTCGATCGCGGGTTTGTCGGCGCGGTGGAGCGTGCGGAGCGGAACGTAGGGTTTCGGAAGATCCGTCAGCTGCTGGTCGGACTCGGGATCGATTGGCGGGAGTTCGGGAAAGCGCTGCAGGAGCTGGATCCGTTGCCAACGAGGGGTCATCGTCAGCGCGAAGACGCGTAGTGTTGGCAACGGGCAGTCGATTGGCTGACGCTCATTTCCGACTAGGCTCTCAGCTTAGCGTGCATGTAAAGGAGTCGTTGGACTAAACGAACGAGGGGTCATCGTCAGCGCGAAGACGCGTAGTGTTGGCAACGGGCAGTCGATTGGCTGACGCTCAGTTCCGACTAGGCTCTCAGCTTAGCGTGCATGTAAAGGAGTTGTCGGACTAACCGAGAAGTCACCGTCGGCAAGACGATGCGTAGGTTGGCAGCGGGTTGCTTGGCTGGGGCGCTCATTTCCGGGAAGCGTCTCAGTTTGGCTTGCATGTAAAGGCGTCGTGCGACTAACGGCTCGACGAGAGCGGCATTAGCCACGGTCGCGACGACGAGTAGGCGTGGGCCTCGCGACGCTCCGGAAAATGGACGTCTGTATTAACCGCACGTTCGGCACGCCGGACCGGCACGAAGCATTGTGCCGGCCGGATGGTCCATCGGTCGTTGCTCAGTCGCCGAGCGGCGGCGTGAGCAGGATCGCGAGCTTCACGCGGAGAGCGGAAGCCACGCGTTCCATATTATCGACCGAGATATTGCGTTCGCCGCGCTCGACGGAGCTGACGAACGTGCGGTGGAGCCCAGAGAGCTCGGCGAGTTTCTCCTGAGAGATACCGAGTTGCATTCGCGCGCGCCGCACGTTGGTGGCGAACGTGATGCGGGCCGGGGCCTCTGGCCGTTCCACAGTCTGCTGCATAGGCTGCCGCGATGCCTGTGGTGTCATACGTGGTGGATTTTGCCGCATGCGTACCCTATGCGGCTACACACTATACGCTGCACGGTTATACGTCTGTTGCGTGGAATTGGATCTGTGATCGAACCGAGTCGCGACATTGGCTGGGCAGCTGGCCTTAAACAGCCCTTACGTACCCTTTAGTAAGCAGGGCCTATACCTGTTTATTCCCGGCGGCGATGACCCACTCGCTCTCCCGCCGGCGAGCCGCAAACGGATCATGCCCAGCAATGCGTCGGCGAGCTTGTTTTTCCGGCACATTTTGCGTTCCCCTTCTTACTCAGGGATAACAACACCCTGATTGTTGGGAAAAGCGAAAACTTGGTCAGTTGAGGCTCATATCCAACAGTGCACGGCCCTCCTCACCCAAGGTTGTAGACGCGTAAACAGTGATGATTACGTATCGCCTGAGAGGTCATATAGCCGTTATCGTCACAGGACGCCAGCAAATTCTTTTATTGTCCAGCCCGCTGGCCCTTGCAAAGTGATTCATTTGTCTGTAGTTCCTACCGGAGGAGATTTTCTCTTCCCGGCAGAAATCGATGACCACTTCCACACTCGCCGAACTGACCGGCCGGACAGTAGTGATCTGCGAGGATGATCGCGGTGTCCTCGCGATGG
Organism: Gemmatimonadaceae bacterium; assembly: GCA_035652495.1. Taxonomy (GTDB): domain Bacteria; phylum Gemmatimonadota; class Gemmatimonadetes; order Gemmatimonadales; family Gemmatimonadaceae; genus DASRDS01. The sequence goes on along the minus strand of DASRDS010000261.1, from coordinate 48,317 downwards.
CCTCTCGCACGCTCCGCGACGCGGGCTTCACCGTCCGCGCCGCCCCGGATGCGCCACGCGCGCTCCGCTACATGCTCACGATCCCGCCGCCGAGTTTCTTCCTGCTCGATGTCTTCCTCCCCGACATCAAGGGCCTCGATCTCTTTCGGTTGACGCGCAAGTACGGCTCGACGGTCCCCACGATTCTCATGACCGGCTACCCGATCGAGATGGTCGCGATCGACCAGGTCGAGCTGGGCTTAAGCTGCATCCAGAAGCCGTTCGACTCCGAGCAACTGCTCGAGCAGATGCTGCGCTTCATGAAAAGCGCGCCGACGCCGGAACCACCGGGTGAGCCGATCGTGAAGAGCCAGGGCATCACCGTCAACTTGCACACGCGCTACGTCACGCGTGGCGATCGTACGACGCGGCTCACTGACAAGGAGCTCGACGTCTTCTTCCATCTCCTCATGCTCCCGGGCAAGAGCATTGCGCACGATACGCTGCTCGAGGCGTACTTCGATCCCACGTGGACGAGCGTGCATCCCGAGTACCGGAATACGTTCCGGACGCTACGGGCGAAGATGACGCATCGCGACGAGGATCCGATCATCGTGCCGACGCGGGACGGGTGGAAGATGGTATCGGCGTACGAGACGTTGCAGCGGATTATTCGCCGGGCGTGGGCGGCGAATGAGACGCGGTTGAAGCTGCCGCCGTTGCCGCATGACGTGCTCGGGTGGGATGACGACGATCCGAATCGGCCGCGACGGTGGGATGACGATTCGGAGTACGACGACGATTTCTGACGGCAACTGACGGTTGATTGAAAGGCGCGCGCTCACAAGTTGGGCGCACGTTTGTGTTTGTGGTGAGACGGCAGGGATTCGCCTGGTGATTCGTATCGGGTAACACCAGCGCTCCTTACGTTGCTGTAACTGGCAGGTAATCACCGCAACGCTGCCGCTTGAGTGAGTCGTCAAGAATGACTGTCGCTGCAAATTCCGCTCAGACTAGCGCGCCACCCCGCTCGCTCGGCGATTCCCCGGAACTTGAAGCACAGCTCCCGCCACTCTACGCTCGTTGGCTCAAAGACATCCTGCCGAGCCCGATTCCAGCCGAACAGCATGCCACCTGTTCGGATTGTGCGATGTGTGCCTCCACTCGGTCGCGTGCTACGTACAACGAGCGCGTTTTCAAGCCGGACGTGAAGTGTTGCTCCTTCTATCCGTCGCTGCCGAACTTCTTGGTCGGCTCGATTCTCAGAGATGGCGCGCTCGAGCAAAGCATGGCAACGATCGAGGCGCGCCTCAATGCCGGCGTCGGGGTCACGCCGCTCGGAATCGAGATCCCGGATGACTATGGGCTGATCTACAACCAGAACCGATCGACATTATTCGGTCGCAGTAAGAGAATGCGGTGCCCTCACTACATTAATGACACTGGGCAGTGCGGGATCTATCAGCAGCGGAATGCCGTTTGTAGCACGTTTCAATGCAAGTATATGCGCGGAGCGGCTGGCCAGCGATTTTGGAAGCGACTTTTGGCCTTACTCACCTCCGTTGAGCATGGGTTGTCGAAGTGGTGCCTGGCGAGAGTAGGAATAGAACTCGACGTTGTCGAAAGACTTTTGGATCGGCGAAAGACGAAGAAGGAGGCACAGGCTAAGATCAGCGCTGAGGAAATGGATCTGGATGTCGGCGAACATTACAGACGATCATTGTGGGGAAGTGACTGGTTCGGTCGAGAGCGCCACTTCTATATCACCGCGAGCGATGCAGTCGAGCGCCTATCGTGGCCCGAGGTACTGGCGATCTGCGGCATCGACAGTGGCCTAGCGACATCGCTCGTTCAAAGCGCCCATGCGCAGTTGCTGCGCCGTGAGTTGCCAAATCGTCTGCGATTCAACGGTGTCATGAGACCGCATGGTGATATGTTGATGCGACTCACCGGATATTCCTCCGATGATCAACTGGTAGTTCCACGTCATTTTGCTGAACTACTGCCGTTATTCAACGGAGTGCGGTCGACTGAGGAAGCGTTGGGCGGCCTCATTGCCGGTGGTGTCCTAGGCGTCGGGTCGGATTACCTACAGACCCTCGTCGATTTTCAAATACTCGTCGTGGCCTAAAGCTTCTGAAGCCACAGAGGCGATCGCTAGATGAGCGTGGTTTATGTGCGCCTACCGTCCAGTCGATTGAGGCTGAACACCGTCTGCAAATGCCGGAAGTTGATCGAACCCCGTTTTCACTCATAAGGTGGACGGCACAGATTCGCCCAGTGGTTCGTATCGGCCGCGAACAGCGAACCTTACGTTGCGGTGACAAGCAGGAGATCATCGATGTCACTGCGTTTTCGTCTGGCCGTGCTCACGAGCGCGGGCCTAATCGCCGCCGTCTACACGGCTGCGCTGGCGTTCGAACCGCTGTGCTCAGTTTTCCGCTCGGCACGACACCATTCGACCCGGACCGCGGCGCACGCGATCTCGGCACCCTCCCCGCTTGCCTCGTCTGCCGCGACGTCTGCCGAACCCGCGGCGCATCACTGACCGCTGACTGACGCCAGTGGCAAACAACGGAAATGGTACCGCGGCCAAGCAGCCGCCCAAGCTTCGCGATCGGATTTCCGCGCTGCGCTATGTTCCCAAATTTGTTGGGTTGATTTGGGAGACGAGTTGGTCGCTAGCGCTGACAATGATGACCTTGCGCATCGCGAGAGCGGCGACGCCACTGGCGACGATGTGGGTGGCGAAACTCATCATCGACGCAGTCGTAAAGGCACGGCAGCTTGGGCCTGATTGGCGACATTTGTGGACGCTCGTCGCCATTGAGATTTCGATCGTGATAACGGACCAGGCGATATCACGGGCGTCGACACTGGTCGAGAGCCTACTCGGCGATCTGTTTACGAACCACGTGAGTGCCCGAATCATGGAACACGCTGCGACGCTCGATCTCGAGCAGTTCGAGAACCCGGAGTTCTATGACCTGCTGGAACGTGCGCGGCAGAATTCGACGGCGCGGCTGACGCTGCTCGGGCAGATTCTGAGCGTGTGTCAGTACGCATTGACACTCCTGAGCCTTAGCGGAGCGATCGTCGCGTTCAACCCGTGGCTGCTGGGGTTACTTATCCTCGCGATATTCCCGAGTTTCATTGGTGAGACGCACTACTCGCGACGGGCGTACTCGTTGTTCTTCGGCCGTACAGAAGGACGACGCATGCTCGAGTATCTGCGGTACGTTGGGGCGTGCGATAAGACAGCCAAGGAGGTGCAGACGTTTGATTTGGCGCCGTGGTTGATCGACAGATTCCGATCGATGTCTACGCTGTTCTACGAAGAGAACAAGGCTCTCGCCATCCAACGCGCCTGGGTAAGCGGGATTCTCCCAATCCTGGGCACGCTCGGGTACTACGTCGCATATGTCCTGATTCTATCCGACGCCGTACGTGGGCGCATTACGATCGGCACGCTCACTTTCCTGGCCTCGTCCTTCTCGAGTAGCCGGAGCTACATCCAGAGCATCTTGCAGACGTTCCGCGAGATCTACGATCAAACGCTGTACCTGCGGGACCTGTTCCTTTACTTCGACGTCCGGCCCGCCCTTGGCATTCGGCAGGAAGGCGTGCTCGTGGCAAAGCCGATTCGGTCGGGGTTCGTATTCGAGAATGTAGGATTCCGATATCAGAACAGTGAACGCTGGGCAGTTCGCAACATCAATCTCGAGCTGCGTACTGGCGAACGGATCGCCTTGGTCGGCGAGAACGGCGCCGGCAAGACGACGCTGACGAAGCTGCTCACACGCCTTTACGACCCGACGGAAGGTCGTGTGCTATTGGATGGCATCGACCTGCGCGAGTACGATATTCACTCGTTGCGCAATGCAATCGGGGTGATCTTTCAAGATTTCGTGCGGTACGATTTTCGGTTTGATGAAAACATCGCGGTGGGAGAGATCACGGGCGCCCAGGCACACTTATACAACGGCAACGGATCTCAAGAGCACCCTGTCTTCCCAGCCATTGCCAGTGCCGCTGAGCGCTCCCTTGCTTCGACAGTACTTCAACGCCTGCCCGCAGGATATCGTCAAGTACTGGGGCGCAGGTTCGAAGGCGGGGTTGACCTATCCGGTGGTGAGTGGCAAAAGGTGGCGCTGGCGCGAGCCTACATGCGAAACGCTCAGATCCTTGTCCTGGACGAACCAACGGCGGCACTCGACGCTAGAGCCGAATACGAAGTATTCGTGCGGTTTTCGGAGCTGACTACAGCGCGCACCGCTGTTCTCATCTCTCACCGGTTCTCTACAGTGAGGATGGCTGACCGCATCATCGTTCTCCGCGAGGGTCAGGTGGTTGACCATGGCTCTCACGAGGATCTCGTCAGTCATGCTGGCCTATACCAAGAACTCTTTACCATGCAAGCTGCCGGTTACAAGTGACACGCACTTCACAACGCGCGGGCGGACGCGAATGCTAACTCATCGCGCCAACCAAAGTGCGGACTGGCGGCGTGTTCATAAATACCGCGGAGGCCCGCTGCAGATGATGGTAGGGTGCAACCCGGAGCACATGGAGGTGGTACCAGTGTACCAGTTTATTGCGTGACACGGAGTGGTCTGCGAATCGATTCTCATCGTCGCGTTGAGGAAGCTCTCGCGAGTTAAGGGGAGCCGTCGCGACACCTGCGGATGTACGACCCCTGCGTGAGTACGGCCCGCGTTAACGTACCACCTGCGGTTTTGCCTTCACACTGCTCAACCGGACCTTCAACCGCTCACTAGTCGTCTGGAGTCCCTTAACGTAGAGAGCGTCACCCTCACTATCGGTTGAACCGGTAGATGATTGAGTGGGGAGGAGTGAATCGCTCCCATTTTCGGCCGCCAATGAGTCCGAGTCGGATCGCATTAGCGGGTTTAGCGATGCGGGATACCGATTCGAGGAAGCACCAGTGGATATGAGAGGCCCATCTTAGTCGCGCACAGCACCCTTAGCTGTTTGATCGTTGCCGACCTGCTGATCGGATTCCCTGAGGCGATCGTTGCGCACTGGCGACGACTGGAAAGGGCGTATTTTCATGTTGGTGCGATGATTCACCGCGCGGTAATTGCCAGCGGCATCGGTACCACGATGGTAGAAGTGTTGATGTTGACCTTCGTGCAGCGCGTCACCTTTCAAGTAGTACTGCTTGTTGGCTTGCATGCGCGACTCGCGATACTGTCGGTATTCCGCTTGTAGGTCAGGGTCGTCTTGTATGTCTTGCCACGTCGGCTCACACGCTTCCGCCACGCTCGGATCAATCGGGAAGAAATGGCACACGGCCTCGCCGCGCTGAAATCGTACTTGCACACCTGGCGCCGTAAACCGCCAGTTCATGGTGAATGTGAATTGCGTCCAGGCAGTCTCAACTAAGCCGGAAAGTGGGTGAATACCATGCTTGGGCGAGTTGATTGGGCCACTAACAAATAGCTGATACGGGGCCTGCGTACGAACTAGAAATCCCAGATCGAAGGTAAGTATTCCGTCCCCAAAGTGCCCGGATACACCGAGGTTAGCGCGGCTCGGGTCGGGTACAATTTCAATTGCCTCCGGTTCTCGGCCGCCATTCCAAACAGCTTCGAATGACTCACGGCACAGTACCTCCCAACCATGCGAGTTTGCGATAACCAGTGGCAAGCAATGATAGGCGTTTCGGCCCGGCGATTCATCCATCCACCTACGCTGGACGGGAGCCGGGCGCACATCCAATGGCGTCTTGGCAATCCTATACGCGACCAGTTGCATTGTGAGATTGGTTAGTCAAGTGAGATGAGACGGACCAGAGCTGTGGCCGGGACGATATTTGTACTTAAGAGGATGCAAAGCGACACAACACGCCCGATATGCGATCGATAGGCGAATCACGGCCGTCTGGCTGAGTGTGGCGCCTGGACGGCGCAAGACGCTCGGACAAACGTGAGCTAGCGGCAATCCGTCGCTTTCACGAAGATGTGGGTGGGAGATTCCCAGTGCGATCGCGTCCACAGCCACACTCGCAATCGGACAGAACTCCGCGCTATAGGACGTGCATGACGGCACCAAGTCGGACGGTCGCGCGGAGGTCATCGATAGCACAAGGCTATGAGCCTGGACGTTGGCGTTCACGACCCGTTGTTCCGGAAGATTGGATGGCGCATGGTGTCACTAGGTAGCCGTCCGAAGACCTGTGCAGCCAATCGGGCTTGGCGCTACCGTTACCGATCGCCGCGGCCATCGATATGATGCCAACGGGCGCACGCCCTTTCGATTGAGGTAACACATGTCCATCCCTCAACTGCCTTTGACCTGCCATCCACTGCCGCATGTTATCGGCACGCGCTTCGGTGACTCTACCGTACTGCTGGATATCGAAAACAGTCAATACTATTCACTCAACGAGGCGGGTGGAATAATCTGGGCGCTTCTTTGCGACGGCGTCGATTTCGCGACTATCGTTGAACGGTTGCGTGAACGGTATCCGGATGCGGGCACCCTAGAAGAAGATGCTCGCGCCTTAGTGCTTGCTCTCCAACAACACCGCCTGGCCAGACCGTGACTGTTAGCGATGGGTCGAAGCCAACTCTCATCGCGCCGCTTCTGCCGGATTGGACGGAGTGCGCGTTCCACTTGGTTACCGTGCGAGTGTTATTGAAAGTCTACGGCTTCGGCCGTGCGTATCGCATTTACCATCGACACGTGGTCAAATCGTTCCAGGACAAACAGCGTTTGTGCGCGATGACGAACTCCGATATGTGTTCTCAAGCTGCAGACAGAATCGCCAGCGTGGCCGCACTACTTCCCATGCGTCTTAGATGTTTAGAGCAAGCTATGGCCTTGGACGCCGTTTTACGGCGACGAGGTGTGGCCTCCTCGCTCCGCTTGGGAGTCAGTCCGCACAAATTTACCGCGCATGCTTGGGTTGAAGTATTTGGAAGACCGATCGGCCAGACCGATGAGATCGTCGGACGACTCGCCATTTTGCCAGTCATTCCGCAATGACGCATTTTGTTGCGATAGTGGCTGATCAGCGCCTGCCTACTCGAGATGAGCTCGCGCGTGTGCTGCGGTCTCGAGACCGTTCTGGATTGTTGCGCCACGCGCCGTGGTGGATCGGTGGGCGGCTCGCAGTTTGTGCGCCCCCTAGCGCCATTGACGCACCAGCTCCTGATGACACAAAGCCGATTGCGCTGGTGGGCACCGTGCGTCTAGATAATCGACTGGAGTTATTGGAGCGCGTATCACTCCCCAGGAAATGCGAACTGAGCGACCTGCAGTTGGTTGCTCGCTTGCTGCGGCGTTCAACTGGGCTTGATGCTTCAATTGTCCTTGGAGACTTTGCGCTCGCTGCTATTGATATCGAGGATGGGTCCATGCAATGCATGCGCGATGCATTTGGGATCCAAGCGGCATACGTCTCGCGCCAGGGATCAACGAATTGGATCGCGTCGGCCGCACAACTGCTGGCGCCATCTGATCAGTATGACCTTGAATACATCGCGGAGTTGCTGGCTTGCGGGGACGATTTCGGAGATAGGACGATCTATAGCGATGTAGCCGCTGTACTTCCTGCATCGACATTGACTGCGAAGGGGCAAGCACGACACACATCTACTTATTGGAGTGCGTGTCAGTTCCCGCCCAGCACGGATCGGGTCGACTCGGCCGAAGCGGCGCTCGAGCTGCGATCGCTGATTGAGCAGTCTTTGGTGAGAACGTGCTCGGGAGCGACCAATGTGTGGTCACAGTTATCGGGAGGTCTGGACTCGAGCGGCTTAGTGAGTTTGGCGAGCTCCATGTACGAACAGGGGCTACTGGAACGCCCGCTATCCGGGACCGTCACCTGGGATGATTCTTTGGGTGCCGGTAACGAACGGGCTTTTGTTGATGCGGTTTTAGCAGGGCATCACTGGCAAACGATTCGACTCGAAGATTGTTGGATGTGGCAATCGATGCGCAGTGGGGTTGTGCCGAGTGACTTGCCGTACATCACGTTCCCATTTTGGACACGTGATCGATCGACGGCGGCTGCTCTCAAGAGCGCCGGATCGGACGTCCTTTTGAGCGGCGTGGGCCCTGACCACTACCTCGGAGGCACATCTCTACACTTGGCAGACAGGGTTGCGGCAGGACATCCCATTGATGGATTGCGCAGCGCTTATCGTTGGGCAACCGTGAAGCGACGGTCGTATTGGAAAACGGTATGGCGTAGCATGATCATGCCACTGTGGAGGAGCGGACGAGGCGCGGCTCGCAGGCGGCAAGGCGCATACACGGGTGATTGGCTCGATGAGCAGTTCGTTAACGCATTTGATCTGAAGGGGCGACTACTGGAGCCGATCGGCAAAGGGCGTATGCGCTGGACGCCGGGCGCGTTTGAGGTCGCGTATCAAGTCGATTTACTTTGGACCGCAATTGACCGAGGTCCGCTTTCTGATGCAGTCGACATTCGGTACCCGTACTTATATCGTCCTCTCGTGGAGTTCGTACTGCAACTACCGTTGGCACTTCGGATTCAACCGAATCAGAATAAGTGGATATTCAGAGAGGCCATGCGTGGCATACTGCCCGAGACGGTGCGCAGTAGGCCGGGAAAGGGCACAATAGGTGCGCGTGTACGATGGTCTCTGACTAAGGAAAAATCATTCTTACAACAGCTAACCGCGCAACCTATACTTGAGCAACTCGGCTGCATCTCCGGCCAACGGTTGCGTGAAACAATACAGCAGGCTGAAAGTTGCAAACTTCGCAAGATAGTGCCTCTAATTGCGACCCTGTCACTCGAAACATGGCTGCGCACTCGGTCAGACGGGCCGGCAGTTGATGACCTGCCGCCCCATGATTTGCATTCAATAGCTACAACTGTCTCAACCTAACCACTGAAGAGAGGTTTCTATGTACGCAGCGCCGAAACTCACAGCGCATGGTGATATGCGCGTGGCTACGCTGGGCCCGACTGGCTCGGTGACGTTGGAATCTGCCAAGGAAACGATCCTTGAGACGAGCGGCAACAACACCGCCGCGAGCGCCTCGCCCGACAACACATAATACAACACGCCGGCGGTAGTGCCGTCATCCAAGTAACAGACTGCCGGCCCCTGACTGAGTGTGGTGCGAACAGAATCGCAGTGCACATCGAGGCACCCCTGCCCAATGCTCACAATTCGTGACGTAAACCGGGGTGGATACAGCGGCGCGCAAGGGCAAACCGGCATTGCGCGCCGACTCGTGCATGAACGATGCGAGTCGAAGGCGTTGATTTAGTAATGCCACTTTGCGGCACTGAAGCGTAGCAACACGATGAGCGATTGCCAGATAGTGCAACCCGACGCTGTCATCGACGGCAAATATCGAATTGAACATTACGTTGCTCGGGGCGGCGTTGGCACTTTGTTCAAGGCGATCGACATTCGAACCACACAACCTTGTGCCCTGAAAATTACGCACGAAGCGACCACCAATCGACGACGCATGACGATCCGTGAGGCGAGCCTCGCTACTCGCGCGACGCACGCCAATCTCGCCAAAGTAGTTGATCACGGTGAACTTCCTGACGGACGTGCCTACGTGGCATCGGAGTGGATCGACGGCGTGACGTTTGGCGCTGCGTGGCGAAGCAGCGCGCGTAGTATTCGGCAATCCCTGGAAGCTCTTGAGTCAATCTCGCGAGCGCTGGGAGCTCTGCATGAAGCCGGAGTGATCCATCGAGACGTAAAACCGGACAACATTATTATCCCTTTCGATAGCAGCTGCCTGGCGTATGAATGGTCTGCTGCGAAGTTAGTGGATTTTGGCGTCGCAGCGGAACACTCGACGGCCGCACTACTTTCAACTTATGACTCCCGTGGTCGCACCTCTGGCACGCCCAACTACATGGCGCCCGAGCAGCTGACAGGGCGTCGGCAGTTTCCCGAAACGGACCTGTATGCCATCGGCGTTGTCATCTATGAGTGCATTTGGGGGGCGACCCCGTTTGCAAACGTCGAACGCCTTGGCTTTCGCCATCAACCCTGGGATGCACCCGTTGCAGCGGGTCCCTTCGTAATGTCACGAATATCAAAGGACGTCACATTTCCAGACACACCAGAAGTTGCTGCGGAATTGGTCAGATTGGTCCGGTCGCTTTTGGACAGAAGGATCGACCAGCGACCCAAGTCCGGCGTAGCTGTCGCTGACGCCATTAGGCAGTTGATTGATGCGAGTACGCTGACAGGAACGGCTTAATGATTGAGAGCGTGGTATAGCCTCGATTGGATATCGCCTACAAGCACTTGGTTGGCTCTAACGCACAGGCTCAGCCGTCGCACGCAATTGTGGGACTGCGGGCGTAATCGTGGTGTCACTGCATACCCGAGATGAACTGCCAGTAGGAGCGGCGTCACCAGGTAGGTATCTGTTGAACCATTCTAGAATTTCTTCCCACATATTGCAGATGTCAGAGAATCGGTCGAACCTGTGGCCCTCATCCCAATACCGCACTAACCGAGCTCTTTTTCCGAAGCGATAAAGGTTCATAAAAAGTTCCTCTCCTTGACTCATGTCGACATAGTCCCGACCACCGTGCAGCAGGAGCAACGGTGTATTGATCTTATTAGCCAACAATACGGGGCTATTCCGAGCATACCGGAACACATCGTCCGTCATGGGGGTCTGAAGATTGATCTGACCACCCTCTAGCAGGGATGGGCCATAGACGTCCCTGTACCCTCCGTTTGTGTACCTATTTTGACCCGATAGTGTGCCATACATGCTGATGAGGTCACTAGGTCCCGATGCCGATACAGCTGCCTTGAATCGATTGCTCAGCGCAACCAGTGCATCCACGGAGTATCCGCCGAAACTATGCCCCATCAGTCCTAGCCGATTTGGATCGGCTACACCGAGCTCTATCACTCTATTGATGGCAGGAAATACGCCCTTCGAGACCTCGAACAGCGCATCCGTTCCCAATGTGTCATTCGGTAACGGCATGCTCGGCACTAGAACAGCATAGCCCATCGCCGAGAGAAGATTCAAATTGAATGGACTACGCTGCGCCTTGGCAAAGGTTGGCAAGGGTCGATGAGATACAATAGTGCCTGGATATACCCACGTTATGAGCGGGTACCGATGTGAAGGCACGTAGCCGATTGGCAACAATAGAGCGCCGGTAAGCGAATCTCCATCTGTACTCATGTACCGGAACAGCAGCTGGTTGCCCACGGTTACGTCCACCAACTGTTCGTTCAGATTCAACACGCTCGCGTAGAGACTACTTGTGATCTCGCCTGCAGATATACTGAGTTCACCGGACGGTGCCTCGCGTGCGAAATAGGTACGATTTGCGCGAACGTTGACGCCTAGTAAGAACGCATCCTCGAATGGAGTTGTGATGAGCTTAGTTCGCATCTTACGTTCGGACGTACTCAACAGGAAGTATTTGCTGCGATGCTCGCGCGAACTAGTAGTGACCACGAAGACACCTTCGGTGTCATTGGCCGTACTTATAGCAGACACACGATAGTCGATGGTGTCAGAGAACAATCTCAGAACACGAACCTTGCCTGTCCGATCTATCGTATACAACTGACCACTGCGCAGCGCCAACAGCTGACTCTCACCGGGAATAGGGAATAACCGGCTGGGCAACGAGTCATCCGTTGCAGAACTGAGCAGGACAGCTGGCGCCGATGAGCTTCGATCGACCGCAATCCACGCGCTAGCCTGCGACGAACCGCACTTACACTTGCCTACACGACTGGAGTTGCGCAACCGGACGAACAGTGACCCATCTGGACTCCAATATGCACTTGTAAGTGCGCGGCACGACTGCAACGACACAGAATGTGAGCGCGCCGTCGTGTCAACAAATTTTATCGAACAACGCTCATTCGCATCATCCCATGTTAAAAGCGCCAACGTCGAGCCACTTATAGACCATAGCGCCGCCGCTTGATCATCAGTCAGTTCAACCGGCACATCGACGGTCGTCCAAAGCACAGTTGAACGACGCTCGTGAAATGGCACCAGCGCGAACTGTCGCTGCCGCATCCCCAACCTCGGACCGGCGTTGGTCGCAACTTGGTCTACTACTGGAACTCCTTGGGGGCCCGTGTCATCGGATCCAGCGAGAATCGCTGCATAAGTCCGTGTCGGCGATACTACAATGGTGCGAGGAGCTCCCCGCCACGAGCTACTCGCGACTCTTGGTAGATTGACTATCGACCGCAGCACTGACGAGCGAACATTTAGTACGGAGACAACTACACTGTCCGCCGTCGATGTTACTCCGCCACTCTCAATCGCACTTACGTTGGGAGGACCTATCCTTAGGGCGGTGTGTGTTGAGTCAGTGTCCTGCGGACGCCGAGGAAAGAAATTGATTGCCTGAAGCACAGTGCAGAGGATCGTGCTATCACTGATCCACACGTACGGCTCAGGTGGTGCTCCCCTTTCCACGATAACATCGGTCGCGAAATCAACCCATTCTGACCCAACCCGCCGTGCGTTCGTTAGCGTGGAATCGGCAACGAAGATCGATGCACCGCCCGCCGTGTTGGTGCAAAGAAATGCTAGCTGCTTCCCATTAGGCGACCAGGACGGCGAGCGACAGCTTTCAAATGCGAGACGTGGCGATACCTGTCGCAAACTTCCAATGTCCTGACCACGCCGAGCCCAGATCGCCATGCTCTCAAGAGAACCTCCTGAAGGCCCTCCCCAAACTGTGACGGCGATTCCTCCATCGCCGGCTATTGCGATGCTTCCCAGCTCGGATGTGGCCAAGACATCGCCGACCCGCATCGGATGAAGCGCGCGCGGTTCCATTTGGCTTGCAGCGCTGCTTGGATCACTGAGCGCCGCAACTACTAACCAGCATCTGACTAACCAACGGCGTGTCTCGGCACCCTTCGAATCGGGTCGATCATCCTTAGTGGCACTACGCTTTTCTATCAAAACAGCCCGCGAAGTTGGGGTTGTTTGTTTCTCCAAACGGTACGAAAGTGACATCGGTGCCATAAGAAGTACCGGCATGCTCATACAAGCCGACCGGAAACACATCTTGCTCGCGTCGCCCATAGTAGCGAACCAGTCGGCGCAGGTCGCCTTGACGATGTCCGCTACCGAAAAGCCAGAATGCCCTTTCGCGAAATAGCAGATCAATGCGAGCACTGTCAGCGCCGGGATCGGCTAACGGAGCAAGCCCATTGACGCCGCCCGAGCCTGCAGCATACACAGTGTCGCCTCCTGATGTGACGCTGTATGACCCGGACGTGCGCAACGCGTTCAGCGTGTCCAACCACGCGTGCGTTGTCGGCGCTCCAATGTGATTTAACATCGCCTCTGCCCGGACCAGTTCGACTTCAATGCTCGTCGCTTCGACGACCGGCGTCGCACCGCTCGTCAGCAAGCTTGGCGCGTAGACGGAATCCAGACCGTCGGCGCCAATCCCTAGATTGGCGAGAGGCAAACGGGGGTCGTTAGTGCTTCTGAACGGAAGCCCATTCGAACCCTCGTGATCAGCAACCGACAACTGCAGATCTTGAACTATATCCTGGTATAGTGCATTGATCTGATTAACCCCATCATAGGGCGGTGATACGTTAAACACTGCAGTAATCCCCGCGATGGCATGAGAGGCAGACGCGAGATCACCGCTGTCGGCAAGAGCTCGTGCGCGCGAGACTGCAATGATGTCGACTCCCGTGTCGCCAGTCGGTGTGAAGACGCTTGCGCTGTCGAGGTGCGCCAATGCGCGCTGAATGAGTTGACTCCTCGAGACGGTCGCACCCAACATCGGCGTACCGTCGCTCGCCAAAGATGTGAGAGGTACACCGGAGCACATATTTTCAGCAAAATAAATCTCGACTAGCGCTGCGAGCCTATACATCAAGCCCGCTTCCGCAGGTGAGTCCGGTACAAATCGACGTAGCGATTGAGCCGCACGTAGTGCACTTATTCGGGCTTGCGTAAGATCAGGATACGGATACCCGAAAACGTATGCGGTGCTCGGTACGCGGCGCTGATCGACACCATTGAACTGCCCGCTAATGTCCGTGAACTCGTCCGTGAGAGTGCCGGTCGCCTGCGCCTGTTCGGCAAGCGCAGTGGCGAATATGCCGATGGCGTAAGATTCGCGTGCTCGAGCACCATCTGGACTATCGAGCGAACTGGGTTGAAGTACGTCGGGCGTGCTTACGTGTGTAAGGTCACCGCACGCTGTCGCGAAGGCAGTTAGAGCTATCATCGGCGCAGATCGCAGGCTGACGCAAAAGATTCTCTGCATCTCACATGTAAGCTGCATGGTTCGTTAATACTCCAAGCTGAGTCGCCCCGTGAAATACCGACTAGGCGGCAAAGACCCGGCGTCATAGAAGGGGGACGATTGCAGGCCGATGTACGTGAGCACCTCCGGATCCGTGCCGCTGTACTTCGTCCACAGGGCAAGGTTGCGGGCGGCGAACGTAATAGCGGCGCCACGCGCTTTGGCGAAGCCTACGACTGACCGAGGAAGCCTCCACGTAACCGACACTTCGCGGAGACGGGTGAACGAAGCGTCCTCGTATAACCCGGTCTCGTTAGCGAGCCCACTAACCAACGCATCCTGCATCGCTGCTTGTTGGCTAAGAGGCGTGCGCTTATCAAGGACAGCCAAGCAATTGCCGTCCAAGCATTGATACACACGCGTGAAATTGATGAGCTTGAAGCCGCCTCTATAGTCCAATTGAGCGGCAACACGTATCGCGCTGGAAAAAAAGCTTAGAGCGAACGTGGTCGATAGCTGTGTTTTGGGATACACCTGACCCACGAACGAGTACGACGAGTCCACGTTCAACTCGTTGGGTTCAATTATCCCGTCCCCGTTCAAATCCTTGTACTGGAAAGGGTGAGTGAACAGGGCGAACAAGGGGTAGCCTGGTCTCAGGCTGCCGTTGCCGTAATCCTGAATTGCAGACGAGACACCGTTCCCCAACGAGATAAGGCGGTTCGTATTGGTAGAACCATTGACTGCAATGTCTATGGCGACTGGCTTCGTGTCTATCAGGCGGGTCGATGCGGTAAATTCGTATCCCCAATTCAAGACCGAACCGACATTTTCGATTTGCGTACTGCCGAAAGATCCGATGAGTGACACCGGAAGCGCGACCTGCTCAAGCGCATCGGTACTCTGTTTTCGATAGTACGTGCCGGAAAGATGAAGGCGATTTGACAACAAATCTGAATCGAAGCCTAGCTCGACTTCGTGCGTGCGCTCCGGCTTCAGGTTCGGGTCGCCCAAACTGGTAAGATGCGCACCTGTCGCGTTGCTTCCATTGTTGTACGTCGGGGACAGTTGCTCCAACGCGAGCGCGTCCGTCGGTCCCGGTTGGATTCCTGATTCTCCGTACGCAGCGCGGAGTCGCAGACTCGAAATATCCAACACCTTTGGCAATAGCGGGTCGCGGAGCATGTTCCACGAGGCGCTTAGTTTCGGATATAACGCCGTGTTGAATTTGCTCCCGAAAGAACTGGCTCCATCGGTACGAATTGCGCCAGTAAGAAAGACCCGATCGCCTAAAGTAAAAGTCTCTTCGCCAAATATTCCGGCTACGACAGACTCGTTCGTTGACTCCTGAGCAGATTGCGCGCCGCAGGCAACGGTAGAGCAGCCGGGTAACAGGTTCTGGGATTGAGCTTCAGTTATCAGCTGGGAGCGACGAGTATACTGTGCGCCTACAGACGATCGCAATTCTAACCATCCGAAGGGGCGCGCCGATGCCGTCCCCGATACGTCTGCGCTGTAAATCGCAGTACTAGCCCGGGCGTTCGTGCGCTCGCCTGGATCGCCAGGCGGACCTTCGCCCAACGGAGTCAGTGCATCTGTATAATCTGATGCGAAATCCAACCCCTCGGTTGATCGGAAGGTAAGCCATGTCGAAGGCCGCCAGCTGCCACCAACGGAACTCGTAAAGTGATCTAAGTCCTCATCGTGCCGAGGTAAAAAGAACCCGGCAGGCCTCGTGCCGAATTCCCATCCATCGGTTGAGTCACGGTAGCCCGGCCCGAAGAAGCCGGCGTTAATTGCGGTGCTTGCCGGAATTCGAGAATCATCCGACAGTATTGACGCCGACACGGTGAGATCGGCCGTCGTGCCGAGAGCCGTAGCCATCGTTGCTCTGCCGCTCGCTTTCGCGAGGGCATTTGGATGCAGTGCTGCGGAACTGAACGTTTGCCCTGGATTCGTAGCCAACAGGGCAGCTTTGTCAGCATCAGGCAGCTTTAGAACGCCGGTTTCATTGTAGTATGATCCGGATACGAAAAATCGGGTCTTTGAACCGCCGGACGCCTGAAGGGTGTACTCACCCAAGTTGCCAGTGCCTATTGGCGTTGTATAAGAATCGCGAAGTGGTGAAAAGTCAGAGACACTGTCGATTCGACAATTGCCGCTTGCAACGTCCAACAAGTGGCATTCAACTGGACCGCCAGTGCTGGCAGTCCCCCAACCATGGTAGACCTCTGGGAATCGGTCGCGGTCAAGCGTTATCGCACCTTGTTTGACATCGAATGTCCATCGAACAGGCCCGGCTTCGGGTCGTTTAGTACGTACGAGAATGACGCCATTTGCCGCATCCGTACCATAGAGCGTAGAAGCGGACGGACCCCTAACGACTTCAATGGATTCAATATCTTCCGGGGCAATGTCGTCGAAGCGGCCACTTGATTGACCGTTGCCGCCCAAATAGGAGCCCGCCGTGCTATTGTCGACGCGAATACCATCGACGTACAAAAGGGGCTCATTTGACAGAGTCGGACTGTTCTGCCCTCGAATATTGATGGGCGGAGCGGCCCCTGTTAGCCCAGAGTTGTCATAGACAACCAGGCCCGCCACTCGGGTGTTCAGGACCTGAGACAGACTGTTCACGGGCGCGCTCTGTAGTACGGAGTCTGCTCGGAGAATCGTAATGCTATTTCCCAGAGCCTGTACCTGTTGCTCGCCGGTGACAGTAGTCACAACCTGATCTAAGAGAACACTGGACGCAGGCAATGCAAAATCCACCGTGCGAACCTTCCCGTCCTCGAGCAACACTACTTTCGTTACGGGCGCATAGCCAAGACGCCGCGCCACAAGCGTGTGAGTGCCAGCCGATAACCCTTTTAAAGAGTACACACCATTCGCACCTGTGATGGCGCGCGTTTCCACACCAGAAACGCGAACCTCAGCACTGGGCAACGGAATTTGGGTTGCGGAATCCGATATTGTCCCGGTCACCGACGCGCCGCCTTGCGGCATCAGCGCCTCTTGCGTTGGTTCGTCAGGGGACACGACAAGACTGTGCCCATTACTAACAGAAGTGACATGCAGTCCACTGCCGCTCAGCGCACGCGCGAAAGCCGTTCTCACAGACACCCGCGCAAGGTGGAGAGTCACCCTTCTCGCCAGCACCGTGGAGTCCCGGATGTGAACGACGAGGGTGGCACGCGCTGCCTCGCAAACATCGTCTAATACAGAAGCCAGTGGTCGCTGGTCGGCGTCTAGCGAAATGACGCGATCTAAAATCGCGGTGTCGCTCTTTGTAACTGTGCTACCTCGTGGCTGCACGAAGCCGGGAAGTGCTGCCATTGTTTGGGCGTGAGAATCCGAGCCCACGAGAGCTGTGACGAGGCAACATGACGCCGTGACAGCGACCAAGAAGATGTTGTCGAGCGGCACCCCTCCTCCGTATGAGCGGCCTGAGTCGATGGCTGACGAACTGAAGCTGAACCGAGCAGCCGCGCAGCAATCCAAGCGCCAGCCGGCCCTGTGCCGGCAACACACTTCGTTGGGTTGGGGTGCTGAGGAGTCTTAAACGCCCTTCGAGCGCCTCCGAGCTATCGCCTCTCAAGCGACCCAGCATGATTAGCTAGGTCTACAGGACACTCGTCAACGTCTCGTACGGCGTTGCGGCCATCTTTCGCAGTGTAGTGTTACAATGCTCTTGTAAGACAGTGTACTTATCGGTTGCCCTACCCACTACCGCATTCGCGGAGCTTCGTTTTCCACAGCGTTACATGTTGCGGCCTTCGGCCCTGGAGCCTCCGAAGCCTAGCTTGAATGCTATGCCGCGTGTGACCGCGAATGGCCGCTCGTGTGCGTTGCTAGTAGCGTGGCGTGAATGCACATTCCCAGCCGCTTGAACTACGTATCTTCGCCGCCAATAACCCGAACAAGCACATCGTGATGCGCGATTAAAAGGCCGGCCGTGTCAACACATCATGTCGGGTGATCGATGCCGTCCAACGGCACACTCGCGCAGGCAAACAGCCAGGTTAAAAGCCTTTTGGAGCGCCCTGGCATTCGTGCAGTCAATAGCCGTAGTCGCTGCCTTAGATTTCGAATGTTGGACACCCATTACACAAACCACCGAAATGCTGCCAAACATGCTTGCTGAGGCCCGATACGCAGTTCCTCGCCCGAAGTGGTTTATACATCTGCGTGCATTCGTACTTTGCTTGGGATTGATGATCTTCTCCTGCCCTCGTTTGCTCGCACAGCGTAGCGACGACCAGTATACTCTCGCCAAACTCGTTAAGGCCGGCCACGACCTTGTGTGGGATTTTTACACATTAGATGAATCGAGTCGACTCCTACTTGGAGGAGGGAACACGATAGTTGACATCGATTCACTCAAGGTCACCAGCACGATCGCTGACTCAATCATGGCGGGCGGCTTTCAGGTGTCACAACGGCTTCAACGTGGTGTCACCCGCCATGGCGCGATATTCGACCTAAAATCCGGAGCGGTCATCGCTCACTTGCGGATCAGAGGAGATGCCAGTGTCTATGACTCGTCCACGGATCGCGTATACCTCCTTGCGGACACAATTGCCGTAGTAGATTTGGCCGCAGGCGTCGTCGCCGGAACGATCGTAGTGCCCGGGGCCGCTGAGTCGGGCGTGGCCGACGGTGCGGGACACCTGTACTTGAACCTGGGCTCGAAGGATTCAATCGCAGTCATAGATACGCGAACGTTGCGTCGTATCGACGGATGGTCCCTTGCTCCTTGCACATCTCCACAAGGACTCGCGATCGACCGCGCTCACAGACGACTGTTCGTCGCTTGCCATCACTTGTTCGCCGCCGTATCCGCCGATGATGGTCACATCGTAGCGACTCTCCCTCTTCCAGGGCAAGCTGACGAGAACGCCTTTGACCCAGGTACCGGTCTGATATTCATGCCTAACGGTTATTCCTCAACGCTGGGCAACGCAGGCGTGACGGTAATTCACGAGGATTCGCCCGACCGCTATACAGTGCGTACAACGCTCGTCAATCCACTATTGCATGGCGCGCGCATCGTTGTCGACCAAAGAACGCACCGCTTATTCATGGCCCACAAGGACGCCAATGGAGATTTCTGGTGGCTGGTGCTGGTTCCCGCGGCAGGGGCGCAAGCAGCAACAACAGGCGCACCATAACTCGTTCGACGATCTGTGGGGCGAGCACTCATTCAGAGGCTTGCCCCTTGGTTCGAGACCTTAGGTAGAGGCGGGCTACCGCAGCCGTGCGACCCGAAGCTTGAGATCGGGCAGTTTAGCTGGACGCACGGAATCGACTGTGGACGTTCGTCTCCCAACCTCAAGGACTTGAATCTAGACCGATGCTGCAACGAGGCTAGCGAGCAATCGATTGAGGCGCAACAGCCCGCGCCATTATTCGAGAAGTAAAAACTGACGGGGCTCGGCTATGGTAACTCCTTCTACAGCCACCTGCTATGTGTTGTCGGGGGACGCGCTATCACCTGTACTTCCAGAACTCGTCTCGTGATCCGTCACTCTGCCAGCCTCAAACGTGACGAAGCCCGGCGAGCCGTGGGTCCTCAGGAGCATGCTACCTTGCGGCGATAGTTGCGGGGCGACGTATTGCATCTTTCCATTCCTCCGTCGTCGATTGAGACGATCGCGAAAGTGCTTTGTTAGTTTTTGGTACGATCCGCCCGCCGTGGGCCGGACATCGGCTTGGCAAATCCGTTAACCGCTATCTCTCCCACAGCACGAACTGCGAGTGCGCTAAGTCATAAGGACGACGATGACGCGTCAGGCGGCGTTAGTGTCCCCGTGCTTCAGTTCACATCATTTTGCGTCAAGGCTTCCTTGCTACAGACGAGCCGGCGAATCCAACCAAGCTCTCCCTTATCGTGTGTAGAAGAGTTACCGGGGCGGGCAGCTCGGCTGCGGCACCTCTTTTCGACAACCAGTTCGAGATGCTACGTATTGTCAGGGGACGCGCTCGCAGCTGTATTTCCGGAGCTCGTCTCGGTATTCGTCTCCCTCCCAGACTCAAAAGTGATGTACCCTAGGCCGAGAGTCCTCAGGAGCATATCACCTTGCGGTGTAAGTTGCGGGGCGACGTATTCCATCTTTTCGTTCCTCCAATGTCGATCCGGATGATCGTGAAAGTCTTTTTGTTAGTGTTTCATCGATTCCGCTGCGATTCGCCCTCATGGGCACGGACTCAACTCGGTAAATAAGTTCAACGCTATCTTCTCCAAGTGACAGCTGCGAGCGCCAACTCGTCCGCGAGGACAGTGGCATCGGGCGGCGTCAGTGTCGCCCACTTTAGGCGCCATAATCGTACGTCGAGCCCTCTCAACTGTAGAATGGCCGGCGAGTCCTAAAGCAAGTATCTGCTTGTCGTATAGCATTGCCAGGCGCAGGCGGGGGCACCAGCCACCGGACACGCATAAAACGATCGTCTGCGCTCCATTATGCTCTCGCCCGGGCGGCCAACAACACCCAAGATTCGAACTATCCCGCGCTCGTGCCATCCCGGCGCAAGCATGCGGTCCGTCATGGTAGTGGTCAACGCTCGCCGAAACACTTCGTCGAGGATTTCAATAATTCGCCTCCGTAGACCCTGCCAATTGCAGACATTGGCCTTGCCGATTGCGATCTCAACTTCGGAGACGACATCCTGACGCCTGCGAGCCGCCCGCTGACCGGCCCGGTAGCACCCTATCGCACCGCTTGGACAGACCCAATCTCTCAAGCAGCGTCCGCGGCGCAGGTAGGCGTCGGCCCATATCGGTCGCAACACACTGGCCAACGAGCTGGCAAAATGATCTTCGTGGCAAAGGAATACCGGCGTTTGTACCGCAGGAAGGCGCCCGCGAACCATGAGACCTATGGCCGCCACATTTTGCCTAAATCCCAAGAGACTTGGGAAGGTGACCGTTACACCTAACCGGCCGATTAACGGCCTGACAAAGCTCCTGACAATTCTCAGTCCGGCAACGACCTCCAGACCTTCACCAACATAGTGCACGTTCTGGAGCAACGAATGGAGCAGGCTTAATAGGAATGCATTCGCCTCGCCTCGACCATGCCCTTGGACAGTGGCAGACGACCCAAGGCTTGCCCATCTCGTTTCACATGCAGTTCAGATCTGCCTTGCCAGCTCTTGCTCTCTAACAGTGAACGTCACGTCGCGCTTGGCCACGGATCCCCCTGAGAGATAGTGATGTCGCTTGGGTGTATTCTTACGTCAGATCAGCCGAGGGCCCGGCACATTGGGAGTGCTTACTGACCCGATCCCGATGAGGGTCTTCGGGCTCTCCATGCATTGGTCCTGTGTCACGAATCGTCAGCAACGCTGCGATGGTTAGTCATCGCCACCCTTCCCGCGCAATGCGTAGTTGATCAGCCTGACCGCTATTTTGCAGATGCACCAATGATCGATGGGCACGTGGTCGTTGCCAGCCAATAACCCTATCCCAGCAATAAGCGCGACGATGCGCCAATTGATTTTTGTCTTGCGTTTTTTCTTGGCCTTCCGGGGCAACTGACGAACGCCAAGCAGATCTCGCGAGATCTCGTCTTCCAGCTCCTGAATCCCCCGAACGAGGTCCGTCGAGTCCGCGATCTTGCTCGTCGCCTCAGCCTCGAGAATCTCCTGGATTATCTCGATGGCCAGCGGCTCAGGAAGCTCGAGCCCCGCCAGGGTCTGGATGAGTTTGACGCAGTCGCTCTCGTTGTGCTCTGGATCGACCTGCCGCCGCGCTTCCCGCCGCGCGATCGCCGCGGAGATGCGGGAGTCGAGACGATCCCGTAGAGCTGGATCTTTGAGCCGCTCGGTGATGTCTTCGAGCGACCTACGACCGAGCGCCGAGTACCTGGCACCGCCGCGCATGATTTCGCGGTGCCTCTTCAAAACGCCGCGTAGTAACGCCAACAGCTCACTGTCGCGCTGATCACGCACAGGTGGGTCTCCTGCGTCTGGTGTTAAGGTCAGTGGTATCGGCGTCATGAACGACGCGCGATCAGCACCGCACATAGCTCAGCCGCTGTCGTTAAAGGGCCTGAACCGCAAATGCGAAATGGATTGGCGGGCGCCGAGGAGTCGCCGTCATGAAGTCGGCGAATGCGGGCGACGAGGGCGCCGCATCTACTCGATATTGACAGGTCTTACCGTCCTGCTACTACACTTTCATCCGTTTACTGAAATTGGAGCCATTTGCTATTCACAATTTCCAACCGTGCGCTATCGAACCGTGGTCGCATCTGTCTATGTGAGATGCGTTTAATAGAACCCTACGACGTGAGCGTAACGGGTGAGTTACGTATCGATCTGTTACTCGAATTTTATAGCAAATCAAAAATGATGCGAACTAACATCAATTGATAGTCACTTATTACCGCGCTACCATAGCTGAGAGTCGATGTATGTTCTTATTTGACAATGTTATAGTCACTTGTGTGAGACAATTTGCCGTGAATGTCACAACACAAAACGGCTGGCAGGACATTACCAGCATGCACTATCAGGTGTCATCGAGCACAGTATGCGAAATATTGCCACGCTCGCCGACTATACCATCTCAGTCCGACAACACAGTTACCGTGTCGTTGTTGGCGCATTTAGTCAATGTCCGATTGTGCACAAAGATCCCGGCGACTGCTCTCTCTCCAGAGATCAGTCGCCGGGTCTTAAGTCGAGCTCGGGTCGTTGAACTATTTGCGCGTCAGACGATCGCGGCGCGCGGTCGCGGGCCGCGCTTCAACGTTGTGCGCAACCCGGTGACCGATGAGGTATTTGCATCGCCACTCGAGGTGCGGCTGAGAAACTCAGGCAGCGAACGCAGCATTCGCACTTTCTCGAGTAATTCCTGAGCGGACACTGGGAGATTCGCAGGTGGTCGTGGGACCCGCGCGGATGGTGACAACTCTCCTTTCAGTAACCGATCCAGCTCCTTCCCTTCTTCGAAATACCCATACCGAGCCGCATAGCCGGCCGCACGTCGATACGCCGCTTGCGCCTCGGCCCGCCGACTAAATACGCTCGACCCGTCAGCAACCTCTCGCCAGTACGCCACCAAAAGCCGCGCAGACATCGGCGCCGGCTCCAGCATGCGACGATATTGATCGAATCCCGCTTCATCCCGGCGGCGATGCGCGAGCATCATCAGGTTGATCATCGCCGCCCATTTCGCGAAACTGTCGCCCCGCGTGGACGACGACGAGACGAGAAACGCTTTTCGCGCCTCGCTAATGAATCCCAACGTGAGGAGCGTCAGCGCCATGTCGTTCAACAGCCGACCACCGTGCTTGAGATCCTGGCAGTTTTCGAATGCCCCAGCGAAGAACACCAGCGCCTGCAGGTCGTCCCCCAAGTTATGGGCAACATTCGCCCGCACGTGCAACACTTCCATCAACAGCTTAGGGTTGCCCAGCTTCCGCGCTCGAGGCAGCAGCGGATCTAAGAGCCTGCACGCAGAACTCGAATCCTTGAGCGAACAGTAGAGCTCCGCTTTCGCGACAGCAATCTGAAGGCGTGCCGGCACATTCCGATGTCGAGCAGCGAGCGCCAGCCCGGTAGCATAGCTCGCCATCGCCGCACGCGCGCTACCACGCTCGCTCATGCACCTGCCGTGGCGCTCGTACGCGTCGGGAAGCACAGAGGTGTGCCCGATCTGAGCAGCGTAGTCGATGACCATCATGTACACGTGGCTCGCCAACCGAAACTCGCTCTCGTATTGCAGGCGCTTCCCGTACTCCATAAGCGCTGCCAACGCCTCAGCATGTGGACCCGTGCCGGGCGCCACCAGATGCAGCACTTGGTCGAGCACCACTCGCGTCGCCTTTGGACGCACCTTCGCAACGGCACGGCGAATCGCCAGGCGACGATGGAGACCGATGGTGGTACTCCGGCGTCGCGTCGACCAAACTCGGTCGAGGAGCTCCAACACCATGAGCCCCGCACGGCAGCGATACCACCTCGGCGTGCGCGCCCGTACACGGCCAAGGACCTCGAGAAATGGCGCGTGGCCATCGCGGCGCGCGGGATCCGGCGCACGAAAGGTTCGACGCTTGAGAGAGCGCTGGGGCATACGGTAGGTACGACATGAGTGTCGATCAGGCCGGCGTGCGGCGGACGTGTATACAGTCGCCATATAAGGTGCTCGGCGCAACGCCTTTCGCGGAGGGGGCGAGTTAGTATCCAGTATTTAGGGTGAGGCGGACCGGCAGTGGCACGATTCGCGCTGTCCCACTGCCGGTCAGTTGTGGTGGATCAGTGGCAGGTGCCGGTCCCAGTCTGTACGCCACCGCCGCAATCATTGTGCGTGGGTGCGGTCGCGCTGGTGCAGGCCGCAAGTAGGACCGCGGTCACGACAAGGGCGAGCAGCGTCTTCGTCCTGGATAGCATACGTCCTCCGACTGAGTGAAGAGTGTGTGGTGCCGCACACCCAGTCGAAGTGCGTCGATCGTCTGCGTATGCCGTTGTCGAGGCGGGCCCGTAGACCGCCGATCAGAGGCCGCCCGCGCAATACTGTTACCCTTGATAGTACTCTCGACTTCGCAAGCACTCCTGGGCCGATGATCTCGAGATCCTGCGGAATCATGTTGGCGACTTTGCGCCTCGGCTCCAGCGACAGCTCAGCTGGCCGACACCGGGAGTTCTGTAGCGCTTATTCCGCCTAATACGTAGGTCGGCCGCTTCGTGCGACTTTATAGTACGCTGCGAAATCAGACCCTTTTCGCAACGTGAACGAAAACGCACGTAGGGAATAAACGGCTGGATTGACATCCATTAGTACCTGCCGTGGCGGTCTCACTTGCAGCACCGTCGGAGGTGCGGGATGAAAGACGGACCGGATGGACTGGCTCCCCAGCGGCGCAGACCACCAGACTCGATCTGGGAGCGCTACCTAACGGGCAAACTGTCGCTCAAGGACAAAGAAACACTCCCTGCGCTCATCAGAGAATTGCACCGGGAAATCGCGCAACACATTGGCAAGAAACCGGATGCGGCGCAGCCAGAGGACGTGGAGCAGGTGGAAATTGAGCCGGCAGTTATTCCGCCTGCCGTTCCGAAGCTGACCCCGATTATCGAGGTCGTCGCCCGGCGCTCCCACCTCGTGAAACGTCGCCCGATCGACCCGAAGCAGAATTAGCGAGGAACGACCGCGCGTCAGCCGTCGCGACGCAGCTCGCCCAGTTCCTCGCGCAATGATTTGAGCGCCAACCGGAGATGCGTGTGGACCGTCCCGACTTCCACTTCCAACAATTCAGCGATCGCGCGCTCCGGGAGCTCGCATTTGTAACGGAGTATCAGCGCCCGTCGACGCCGTTCGGGGAGGGCGGCGATGGCGAACTCGACCGTTGCGAGCAACTCCGTCTCGCGTTCCGACGCTCCCGCTATCGGATCTGGCTTGACCTCGGGATTCGCCGCCGGGACCCCAACCTGCTCGGCCGTCGTAAGCGCCCGCGCTCGAGTCGCCCGCTGACGGAGACAGTCGTACGCCCGGCGCCGGACCGCGGAGTACAGGTAAAGCGAGGAAGCGGAAGTGACGTCGAGGGTACGGCGATGACACCACAGTGTAGTGAACACGCCCTGAACTACGTCCTCGGCGTCCTCGCGCGAATCGACAACGACAGCGGCGTAATGGACAAGCGGGACATAGTAGGCGTCGAAGATCGCCTTGAACCCAATCCCATCGCTGCGCCGAAGCACACCGCCGAGGTCCTCGACATCCATCGGCGGCGGCGCCGGCGGACGCCGCAAACTACGCGGGAATAAGCGCATCGAATCCGATCTCACGGGAACCGCCCCGTTATCGGGAGGTCAAAATTTCTATGGCACAACCAGCGGAGAGACTCGCTGGTGAAGGACGCGACAGTCCGAAACCCATTGTGACGCGTATTCAGTGCACCCGTGACCGTCACGAAATACAAACGGCTCGCGAAGAACCATGAAAATGCACAGATGTGTTTCAGACCGCAAGTGCCGATTGGGCCGTGCTCCTATGGGGTGCAGGCGCCGCTCGTTGTGTCACGGCGTTCACCCGATGGCGCGGGTGCCACGTCTTTATGGAATCCGAGAAAAGACACGCGCGATGAGCGCGATCACATCGTCCATTTATATGGTACCGCTATGATCACCGGTATCTCTGATCTCGCCGGCTCAAGAATCCTTTGCATCGATCCGGATCCGAAGACGCGGAAGTTCGTCAGCGAGAAGCTGAGCGCACTTGGGCTGTCCGTGCGGCTCGCCGAGGACGGCGTCGAAGGCTTGCGGGCGGCGCTGTCGCTGCCGCGGCCGGAGCTCATCATTATGGAGTTCGCGCTGGCGAACATGGCTAGTACTGAGGTCATTCAGCGGCTGCGCACGCGAGGGAACTGGGTGCGCATCATTCTGACCACAAGCCATCCTGAGGACGATGACGCGCATTTGCTTTCGATCAACAATGCGGTGATCGACATCATGGGGAAGCCGTTCTCGGACCAGTCGCTCCAGGTGCGAACGATCGCGGCGCTCAGGCGGGCGGCCGTCAAGAAATCCGTGTTCCGCTACGCCGACCTGTCGCTCGACCTCGCGACTCGGCATTGCATCCGCGGCACGCGGCCGATGCAGTTGACGCCGTCCGAGACGGAGTTGCTCCTGTACTTCATCGAGCGGCCGGAAGTGCCGCTGTCATCGGAGCGGCTGCGCGAGGAGGTCTGGGGGGAGGATCGGCAGTCCTCGAGCGAGCATGCATTGCTGCCGAGGATCTCGCGGTTGCGGCAGAAGCTTCACGGGCCGGGGGAACCGATCATCCTGCATACGGTGCCGAGCATGGGGTACATGCTGGCGATCCCGAATGCTGATGACCCCACGCTCGCGGGGATCGGCGAATTGCCGTGGCCTGGGTCGTTCGACCAGTTCACTTGAGCTAAGCCAGCGAGGAGGGGGAGCTTAGAGGCTCAAGCTGTGTAGTATTCGGCATGCTTGAGATTCCAACCAAACTGATCCGGACCGCCCCCGCATTGCTTGCCGTGGGCGCCTTTTTAGGGCGCGGCCAGGTGACGCGGCGGCCTACTGCTGATTTCGCGCGAGATACGACGTACACCGTCTTGGTTCGTGCGGACGAAATGATGGCCATGCTCAATCAAGTGGTTTTCACTGACACCGGCGGCACATTCTTTCCCTGTCGGATACCAGCGTCCAAGTGTGACAGTTGGGGACATGACATCGCGCTCAGTCAGCCAACAATCAAGACCGACGGATCACGGCTCATGATGTCGGTGCACATCCACGGGACGTACCCGATGAGTCAGTTCTTTGCGCCGAGCGTGCAAGGGACGCTGGATTTGTCGGCTATCCCCTCGGTTCAAGAGAACGCGATTCGGATGACCCAGACCGAGGTGGCGTCCGGCGGTGGCGATGCGATATTCAACGGGTTTCTGGCAGTGACGCACGATCAGATCGCGCAGTATGTCAATCAAAAGGTGAAGATCGACTTAGTGCAGCATCTCGCCGCGGCAACAGGGGACCCGAACCTACCGCCGCCGCGACTTCCGGGGCTGGTGTGCGTCGACCCTTCGCATCTCACGCTGACCTCCGCCACGACGCAGCAAGCGCCCGACGCGGTCGTCATCGAAGTCCATTTACTCACACCCGCGGGTGGCCGGTCACGGTGCGCATAACGCGCACCGTCACATTACCGCCCACGTCTCCGACAGCACTTCCGCTTGCTCGAGCACCGTCCGCGTCGCCTTTTCCTGCTTGTCCGGCGGGTAGCCGTGCCTCCGTAAAATGCGCTTCACCAACACCCGCAGCTGCGAACGAACATTGTCGCGCATCATCCAGTCAATCGTGACGTTCTTGCGCACCGTCGCCACGAGCTCCCTCGCGATGGCCTTGAGCGTATCATCGCCGAGTACCTGCACCGCACTGTCGTTGGTCTCGAGGGCATCATAGAACGCCAGCTCGTCACCAGTAAGACCGAACTCATCTCCTCGCGCATCGGCGGCGCGCATGTCCCTGGCAAGCTGCAGGAGCTCCTCGATGACCTGTGTCGACTCGAGGGCGCGGTTCTGATACTGGCGTACTGAGCGCTCGAGCAGTGCAGCGAATGAGCGCGATTGGACGACGTTGCTCTTCGCCCTCGCCTTGATTTCACCGTTCAGCAACTTCTGCAGTACATCAACCGCCAGATGCCGCTGCGGCATGCCGCGCACTTCGGCGAGAAATTCATCCGACAAGATGGATATGTCCGGCTTCTTGAGTCCCGCGGCGGCGAAGATGTCCACCACCTCGCCAGATACAACCGCTCGCGAGATGATCTGCCGAATCGCATGCTCCATCTCTTCATCAGACTTGGCCTCACCAGGCCTGTTTTTCGCGAGGATCGAACGCACCACCTGAAAGAAGCCCACGTCATCTCTTATGCGAAGGGCCTCCGGGTGCGGCACCGCAAGCGCAAAGGCTCGTGAGAGCGCTGACACGGCCCGGAGCAATCGGGCCTTTCCATCTACTTGGGCGAGAATAAACTCCTGCGCCGCGGGCAACATCGAGAGTCGATCCTGCGGCCGACCCGTCTTCCACTGACGCCAATCGAGACCATGGAATAACCCTCGGCAGATTTCGTAGTGCTCGAGCATCAGCGCTACAGCATCGGCCTGATCGAACGCGGCCTTCCCGGTGCCACCCGATTCCGTATAAATCGCCAGCGCTTGCCTCAGTTCATCGGCCAGGCCTAGGTAATCCACGATCAGTCCACCAGGCTTGTCCTTGAACACGCGGTTTACTCGGGCGATCGCCTGCATCAGCCCATGTCCCCGCATCGGCTTGTCGACATACATCGTGTGGAGACTCGGCGCATCAAAACCGGTAAGCCACATGTCGCGCACGATCACAATGGCAAATGGATCGCTCGGATCTCGAAAGCGTGAGGCCAGGACTTCGCGGCGCTTCTTGTTGCGAACGTGGGGCTGCCACGCGAGTGGATCCGATGCGGAGCCCGTCATCACAACCTTTAAGGTTCCGTGGTCGTCATCCTCACCATGCCACTGCGGACGCAGAGCGACGAGCTCGCTATACAGTTCGACGGCGATGCGACGGCTCATCGTCACGACCATCGCCTTGCCATCCAACGTCGAGAGTCGGTTCTCGAAGTGCTCGACGAGATCTCGTGCAATGAGCTTCATACGATTCTCGGAACCGACCAAGACCTCGAGCTGGGCCCACCGGCCCTTGAGCCGCTCTTTGTGCTCGACTTCCTCTCCTTCGGTCACTTCGTCGAAATCCGTATCGATTCTGGACCGTTCGTATGCCCTCATCTCCAGTTTCGCGAGTCGGCTCTCGTAATAAATGGGCACAGTGGCCCCATCAAAGACGGCGCGCTGGATGTCGTAAACACTGATGTAGTCGCCGAACACCGCGCGGGTGTTGGCGTCAGCCTTCTCGATCGGCGTACCGGTGAAACCCACGAACGAGGCGTGAGGAAGGGCGTCGCGCATATGCCGCGCGAAGCCGTCGACGAAATCGTATTGGCTCCGATGCGCCTCGTCAGCAATGACGACGATGTTGCGTCGATCCGATAGCACCGGGTACCTGTCACCTCGCTCTTCGGGGAAGAACTTTTGTACGGTCGTGAAGACCACTCCCCCCGAGGCAACTGCCAGCTTCCGGCGAAGATCAGCTCGATCGGCGGCTTGGGTGGGCGGTTGCCGTAGCAGGTCTTGGCACCGCGCGAAGGTCCCGAAGAGTTGGTCGTCCAGGTCGTTGCGGTCGGTGAGAACGACGATCGTGGGATTCTCCATTCCTGGGTGCAGGATCACACGACCCGCGTAGAATGCCATTGTCAGGCTCTTGCCTGAGCCTTGCGTGTGCCAGACGATACCGATGCGGCGGTCGCCTGGATCGCCACCCGGTGGGTGTCCCGCTCGATAGCGTCCCGCCGGCCGCTCGGCCACCTGCTGTCGCGCGACCGTCTCGGCCGCGCGCAGCGTTTCGTCCAACGCGGCGTTCACAGCATGAAATTGGTAGTAACCGGCCAGCTTCTTTTGAACGCTGCCGCCACTGGCATCAATCGATGAGTCCTCGAACACGATAAAATATCGCAACAAATTCAGGAATCGGTGCTGCTCGCACACACCTTCCAATACGACGCGAAGCTCCGATTGTCCCGCTGCGGCATCGTCTCGCCCGGTGATCGTCCGCCAAGGCTTGAACCGCTCCTTGCCCGCACCTAGCGAACCTACGCGCGCTTGCACGCCGTCGGAAACGATCAGCACTGCGTTAGCGGAGAAGAGTACCGGAACCTGCGTTTGATACGTCTGAAGCTGTTGGAAGGCGGTCCAAACCGTCGCGTTCTCATCGGCGGCATTTTTTAACTCAATCACAGCCAGCGGCAACCCGTTGACAAACAACACAACGTCCGGGCGGCGCGTGTGTTGACCTTCAGATACGGTGAACTGACTGACCGCCAGCCAGTCGTTGTTTAGCGGTGTGTCGAAGTCGATGACACGGACCTGCGTCCCGACGAGCGAGCCGTTGGCGTGCCGATACTCCACCGTCACCCCATCGACGAGCATCCGATGCACTGCTCGGTTGCGCTCCATGAGCGAAGGCGCATCGGCGTGCACCAGTCGTCGGAACGCATCGTCCAAGGTGTGGTGTGGCAAATCTGGGTTTAGACGAGCCAGCGCAGCGCGTAACCGCGCCTCGAGCACCACATCGCGATAGCCCGGATCGCTGCGCTCCCCGCCAGGTTCACCGAACGCGATCGTGGGACCGTACAGCGCGGTATATCCCAGCTCACTGAGCCAGCTGATGCACGCCTCTTCAACTTCGGACTCGAAGAGCTCGGTCATGTTTGCGTCGCGCCGCGACCAGCTTTGGTCACGTCGAGTAATCCGGCGAATAACGCCGCAATTGCTTCGTCGTGTGAGCCGTCGTACCAGATAGCGTAGATGCCCCGTTCGGTCAGGAAGTTCTCTCGCTCGATGCAGCTCTCGTTGGAGTCCGGCAACGGAAGGAATGCGTAGTGTTTGGGCATGGACTCGTCATTCCGCGCGACCTCGGCGATCAACCGTACGGTACGGTCCGGGCCCAAGCTACTGCCCACGAACAGAATATTGTTATTGCGGTAGAGCAGGGTCAGCTCTTCACGCGTCGTACTCCCGGCAGCGTAGGCCGCATCATACTCCTTCGTGTGGAGCACGCGCCCAACAGCTTGACCGCGGTCACCGTGGAGCTTTAGCAGAAACCGCGCGGTGGGTGTTTTCAACTGCCGGTATCGTGCGAGCTCCTGTCCAGCCAGCACATAGTCGAACCCAGTCCCGCATCGCCGATAGTACTGTTCGAGTACGTTGTCCAGATTCGTCGTCAGCACGAGGTTCGGGAAGATCGCCGGCAACAGCCGGATTGGCCCGTAGATCAGCGCCGCATCGTCAATGCGTAGCCCGTGGTCCACCAACTCATTCAGACGATTTTTGTTGGTTGCGGCTGCAAGCAGATCCGCCGCCTCCTCGAACGCGGCCGCCCGGAGCAACCCTTCGAGCGTCGTTTCCGCGACTTTGGTCGAGTGTCGGATGTTACGCAGCAGATCAGACCACGTCGGGAGGCCACTGGGTACGGACATCCCCGACCCGATCAAGGGGATGACCTGCTGTCGGGTCGTCGCCGCACACAGATCGGCGAACCGCCTGCCGTTCCCATGGAGCGCGAGGATCTGATCGCGCCGCTCACTCATTTCTGGCAGCCAATCTTCGAAGAGCCATCGGTTGAACTCGTAGCGATAGGCACTCTCATCCGCGCGCAGGACTTCAACGGGGAGGAATTCGGTTTCGCCGATGAATACGTTTTCAGCTGACGTCCCGTCTTCCAGTCGAAACTCGACCTGCTCCTCAAAGAGTGCCTTGAGGGCTTCCTGCATGATCAGTTGCGACCTACTAGGACGTCGCCGGTGATGAGTTTCGGCAGCAACGCGTCACGGAGGGCGGCGAGCGTCAGCGATTCGCGAGCCGCGAGGACGATGCGGTCAAACAACAATCGCACCCGATCGTCGAACGCGCGCATGATGGACGCCGGTGGGATGACCACCGGAATCGGGCGGAAGTTCGCCTTGCTGATCTCCAGGAACGTTGAACCATTGGCGCGGCTAACAATGGCGTCGTGTGCGGCGCCGGACCAGAACAACAGGAAGAGATTCGACACACCCACCTTTGGCTGCATCGCGATGAACCCTTGATTGATCGCAACGGGGATCTCCGTGATGGCCACGTACCCGATCGGCGCTCTGGAAGAGAGCAGAACAACTCCCGGAGGGAGAAGACCCGACCCGATTTGCGAGAGACCGGCGTCCGTAATGCGTCGCTCCGTATCGAGCAGCACCGGTATCGAGAGGCGTGAAAGATCCCTTGGCGTCACCCACGAATGCGGTCCGCCCTCCCAATAGCTGGGGTTCGTCGTGCTCGGTGTGCTGCCCCCCACTACTTCTGCCAAGTCGCCGATGGACTCAACCCGCCAACCCATCGGTATGTCGCCGAGCGGTGAGTCCTGCAAGGAGTCAGGAAAAAGATCGGCGATAGGCTTCGGCAAACCGGGATTCTCGCCTTCAGCTTTGGCACGGACAGGGGTGAAATCAACGAACCAGGACTTGAACAGGGCGCGCGCCATGGCCTCAAGCATTTCGTTCCGCTGCTGATTCAGTTCGATCTTGTCATCCAGCGTGCCGAGAACCTCCGCGATCGTACGTTGGTCGTGAAGAGGGGGAACATCCAACTCGAGCACATACACCGCGGCACGAGTCGTCGACGGGATCGGTGATCCGTCGTCGACATCACCAAGTTTGTAGTGTTTCATCGCATAGTAGAGCCACCGCATATCGAGCTCACGCTTTGGCACGACGAAATAGGCGGTGTCAATGACGAAGAAGGGGTCACGCGAGTAGTGGACTCCTCGATAGGCTCCTTTTCGGCCGAGAATGACACCCGGCCCGGGTGCGAGAGGTTCTTCGGCGGTCCAACCGATTGGTCCATTGGAGCCGAATACACGGTATTTGCCCGATGTCTCATCGTATCCACGCAATGCCTTGCCGTACTCCAGCGAGATCTCATCGCCCCAGGTCGACAGGCGCCAGTCACCCGCCATAGCCGAGCTCCTTCAGGTGCGCCTCGATGACGGCATCGAGCTTTGCGCCTTCGGCTTGCTGGTCACGGAGCGTGGTCGTGAGCCGTCTGATCTTCTCCTCGAATGGTTCGCCGTCGTCCTCGACCACCGCCGCACCGACGTATCGGCTCGGCGTCAGCACATGATCGTGCTTGCGGATTTCATCAATCATCACTCTCTTACAAAAACCACCCACATCGGCGTACGCATCCGCACCGCGATCGCCGCGCCACGCGTGGTACGTGCCGACGATCCTTGTGACGTCAGCGTTGGTCAGCTCGCGGTGCACGCGGTCTACCATCGTGCCGAGCTTGCGTGCATCGATGAAGAGCGTCTCACCACGCCGATCGCGGAATCGGCCATTCTTCTTGTTCCGGGCGAGGAACCACAGACAAACCGGGATCTGCGTCGAGTAAAACAACTGGCCCGGGAGTGCCACCATGCAGTCCACGAGATCCGCCTCGACGATGCCTTTCCGGATCTCGCCCTCTCCCGACTGATTGGATGACATTGAGCCGTTGGCGAGCACGAAGCCGGCCAGACCGGTCGGCGCGAGATGGTGGATGAAGTGTTGGACCCAGGCGTAGTTGGCGTTCCCGGCAGGAGGAAGGCCGAACACCCAGCGCTTGTCGTCCTTCAGCAGGTCGCCGCGCCAATCGCTGTCATTGAAGGGTGGATTGGCCAGTACGTAGTCAGCCTTGAGGTCGGGATGGCGATCGGCGTGGAACGTGTCACCGTGCGCGATCTGGCCGTCGATGCCACGGATCGCAAGATTCATTTTCGCCAAGCGCCACGTGGTGTAGTTCGATTCCTGACCATAGATCGAGATGTCCCCGAGCTTGCCCGCATGGGCTTCGATGAACTTCTCGCTTTGGACGAACATGCCGCCTGAGCCGCAGCAGGGGTCATACACGCGGCCTCGATAGGGGGAGAGCATTTCGACCAGCACGCGCACCACGTGCGACGGCGTGTAGAACTGGCCGCCACTCTTGCCCTCGGCGCTGGCGAAGCGATTCAGGAAATACTCATACACGCGGCCAAGGGTGTCCTTGGTGCGGTCAGCAGCACTGCCTAGCGCGATATCACTCACGAGATTGATGATCTGACCGAGGCGCTGTTTGTCGAGGCCAGGTCGCCCGTAATCCTTCGGGAGCACGCCCTTCAGCGAAGGGTTGTCGCGCTCGACAGCCATCATTGCGTCGTCCACCAACGTGCCGATAGAGGGCTGCGGAGCAGCAGCCTTCAAATGCTGCCAGCGGGCTTCCTTCGGAACCCAGAAAATCGTGGCGGCGCGGTACTCGTCGGGGTCCTCGGGATCGGCGCCCTGAGCGCGTTCCGCGTCCAACTCCGCGTGCTTCGCCTCGAAGGCGTCGGAAATATATTTGAGGAAGATGAGGCCGAGAACGACGTGCTTATACTCGGCCGCATCCATGTTGTTGCGTAGGGCGTCCGCGGCGGCCCACAGCTTGGCTTCGAAACCCAAGGTGGCGGCACTATCGTCATTCTTGGTCTTGGTCTTGGTCTTGATCTTAGCCATCTAGCCCGTCATCAGGGGATATCTCAGAATTTCCTTAGCACTTCACCTCAATGTTGCTCACGCACACGTCGGCGGCAACGAGGCTATACTGGAAGCGCCCTTGCGACATGGCTCCCCGCTGAAGTGGACAAACAGGACGAGCAGGATACTTAGACACTGAGTACATCAAAATTCCCAACCCAGACGAGAGCAACACCTAGTTCACGACATAGCGCGCTCCACGATGGATCACTTGGCGCTCGTTCAATGGCCAACACGGCGCGTACCGATTTTCCCGACGCCGCGAGGACATGCTGATATCGCAGCACTTGTCCGAGACCCAGTCGCAGCTGGCGTTCCTCGTTGCGCTTGGTGACGCTTTTGACCTCGGCCACATAAATCGTCTCAGTACCCTCCCACGCCACATCAAAGCTCGGCTCCTCGGGCAGCGGCAGACGCGGGTCTCCGCCAAGGGATTTCACGTAATCGGCGAGCAGATTCTGCGTCTTGCGATGCGCTCGATTGCCCCGTTCAACTATCGCTGGATCAACGGCGAAAGGATCTCGTTCGGACGTTGCCACCTCCTCGTTGGCCCATACGTAATCCCTGCCGATTTTAGTGGGGCGCGCAGTCGAAGCCGTCATCCGCGATGCAGCCAGCTGCAAGGTCGGGAATAACGCCAGAAACTCCCGCGGAAATCGCGTGAGATAAGCCTGCTGCGGCCGCAGTGGCCGGTTTGGTGAGAGCGAGAAGGGCGAATACTGCGATGCAGGAATCGCCCGAATCTCAGTTTCACGCTCCCGGATCGCATCAAGCCGGAGCGAGTCCTCGAGCGGAGTGAATGCCTCCAAACCCAGGCACCAGCCCGGACGGCGATGCGGCTCAGTCTTTTCTTTACGTGCCGACGTACCCTTAGCCGCCCAGGTAATTGCCTCTTCCCACACCTCCCCGACGGCGCGCGAGCATGCGACGATCCCGGCGGCGTGCTTGTGGTAGTGGAAGACGATGTCGCCCGGCTGAATCTCCTTGATCACGGAGTAACTCCAGTACGGCTTCCCGTCCTCACTGGCCTGCGGCGCCTTGAGATTCACACCGAGATCGTCACGATCGGTGATCTCTAGCCAGTAGTTTGTCCCTGCAGTGGCGGCCGCCTCCGCCGTCTCCAGCAGCCCGAACTGGATAGCGCGCCGCGCTTGTTGTAGCTGATCAAGATTCTGGACTTCGCGTTGCGCAATACAACGGAACTCGCCAAGAAACGTCACCCGCCCGCGTCGTCGCTGTTCGAACAGGAGGAGTCGGCGGTTCTCCGCATGGGCTTTGGCGATCGCCAGATTTCCACGAGTCAGCGTCATGTCGCCGATGCGCCCTTCGCCTGTATACCAGAATACGCCGTCGGCGTCCCAACCGTCGTTGTACCCGTACTGCTCGCCGGTCTTGCCGGTGAATAGAAGGACCAGGGGATATCGACGAGATGGGCTAATACCACCTTGGCGCCCACCTCCATACTGATCATGAATCTCGCGACGGATATACTCCTGTCCGACTACGAAGGGATTCACGCCGCGCCTACCGGATCCGCAAACGCCGCCAGCACGTATTGTCGATCGCTTGGCGCAAGCTGATACCCCAACAGGTCGGCCGGGGCGACCCACGCCAGTGCGTCGTGCTCGCGAGCTACAGGCTCACCGATGATCTCGGTACGCGCGAAATTGATAACAAAGACTGAGGCGGGGTCCGCGATTGACGACTCGACGGGACCGACTGACCGCACTTCAACCCCTAGTTCCTCAGCCAACTCGCGCCGCACTGCGGCAAGAAAATCTTCGCCCGGTTGAAGTTTGCCGCCGGGGAATTCCCAAAGGCCGCCATGTCGCTTGTGGCAGGGTCGTTGAGCGACGAGGAAGCATCCGCGGCGCTCAATCACTGCAGCCACCACCTGTACCGGTGGAGCTAGCTCCATCGCACGACTAGCACGGCCAACACCTCTTTCAGCAGGTGTATTTCAATCCGCGCTAAATCGTACGGTTATGCTAAGCTGTTGTCAAACACTCAACACTGATAGGTCGCCTGGGCGACCCGACGCTTACCGTACCCCCACCCGCATCAACTGCAACCGCACGATATTCAAGAAGTCGTCCCGCTCAAACGGCTTCATGACATACGGAATCCCAAGCTTCTCAGCCCGCTGCATCCACTCGAGATTCTCCATCCCCGTGAGCACGATGAACCTCACGCCCGCATAATTCGGCTCCTTCCGCACCGCGTCGATCAGCCGCCACCCGTCCATCTCCGGCATAATCAGATCGACCAGCATGAGCTTCGGCCGAAGCGCCGCCATCCTCATCATCGCCGCCACGCCGTTCTCGGCGGCATCGACGGTGACGCCAGGCATGCCGCGCTCGAGCATCATCCGGAACGCCGTGCGGAGCGTCGGCTCGTCGTCGACGATCAGGATGTCACAGCCGGTCGGACGCGACTGCACGAGGGTGGTCAGGTGCTCGAGGGTCTTGCAGAGCGCGTCTTCACGCCTCTCCGGCGGCGCATCGATCGCGATCGGACGCACGATGCGCCGGCGCCATTCCGCCAGTTGGTCGTGATGAGTGTCGAACGTGAGCGCGAATGCCGGACGAGAGGGCTTGGGGTCGTCCTCGTCCCGCATCTTGAGGAGCAACTGCAGTTCTGGGTCGTTGATGCCATAGCCGACATACAGAACCGTGCGATAACGCACGAGGTCCGCGAGTTGGGTGCGGACCGGGGAGCCGCGGCGTAGGACGTGGGCGACGTCGCGTTCGGCGAGGGCGATCGTGTCGGGGCGCGCGAGGTCGCCGTGGAGTTTGACGACTTGGACGTAGCGCGTCTCGTTCCAGCCGCTGAGAGAGGCGGCGTCGGCGACGACTTGGATTGGGTATTGCAGTTTGCGCAGCGTGTCCTCGACGAGGGCATCCGGATTCGTCGTGACATGCACGAGGAACGGGAGCTCGGCGAGGAGACGGTGGGCGGGCGTTGGGGCCTGGGCGCTGGCTTCGAGAGCGGCGCGCAGGCGGGCGTAGAGGGCGTAGTCGCCGAACTGGTCGCGGAACGCTTGCGCGACGGCGGCGAGTGGGGTCGCCGGCGTCGAGGGATTGAGGTCCCGGCGCAAGGTGCTTGCAAGGTCGATAGGTGCGGGAGCGCCGGCGAGTCTGGAGAGCTCCGGACCGACGACTACGATGGCATCGCCCTTCGCGAGTGCGCGCGAAAGTTGGAGGAGGCCTGAGACGTCGTTCTCGTCGCGGATCATCAATATCAAAGTGTGGAAAGGAGCTGCGGTTGCCAACACCAGAGCATGGGCACCTGGTCAGCGATGGAGCAGCCGGCACAGGATCGAGACGGCGGTGTTGAAACGTTTACGGACAGGCTTAGGACACCCGCGTCCGGGGATCCCCTACATCTAACCACTGTGATGATGCGTACTTACACCCGGCGTAAATGCAGCACGGCGGGAGTAAACAGATTCATGCACAATGGGTGTGCAAAAGTTGCCATGGATCGGTCAGAACCGTCTCGATATCATCTGTCCCCGCCCGCGTAATCAGATATTTTTCTGACGCGTTTCCGGTTCAGCGCGCGTGGTCAACCTCGGACTATACTGCACCCAGCGATGCTCCTGAGTCGGTTTCGCGAGCAGCTTCGATCGTCGGAATGGGCGGAGAAAGAGCGGGTGCCGCGGACCGCCGGCTTGGCCATCCTGCAGGCCATCGCGCAGCGCGTGGATCCGCGGGTGACCGCCGATTTCTCTGATATAGATATGGCTCGCGTGGTGGTAGATACCCTACCCGAAGGGGCCACTTCGCATGCGCTCGAAGGGCTGTTGCTCGTCATCGACGCCGAGCCGCAAGCGCCCGCCGGGCCGGCGCTCATGGAATACGGGAAGACGCTGGAGAACGACGCGGCATACGAGTTGGCCGCCGACGTGTATCAGCTCGCGGCCGAACTTGGGCGGCGCGAACACGGGCTCAAACTGGCGCCGGCCGCGCTCGTGCGCGTCGGCTTTTGTCTCAGAAATATCGGCCGATATCGCGAGGCGGAAAAATCATATCGGGCCGCGGCCGCCGTCGCGCAGGAAATCGGCGATCACGTGGCCGAGCTGCTGTCGAAGGTCGGACGCGCGAAGGTCGCGATCGAAGAAGGCCACTACAGTATCGCACGCACACAGCTGGACCGCGTGATCGTCGCCGCCAGAAAGCGCGACCTGCGACATCCACTCGCCTTGGCCCTGCACGACCGCGGCATGCTCGGCAACTTCGAAGGGGATCTCGAGAACGCGCTGATCGATCTCGCGGAGTCGTTGCAAGTCCAGAAAAACCGTGCCGACCAACTCCGCGTCCTGGCTGACGTGGGCGTCACACTCCGTCAGCTCGGGTTTCTGGATATGGCGCGAGACGTGTTCGCGTGTGTGCGAGAAGAGAGCCTGGAGGCAGACGCTCGACGCGTCCAGATGATCAACCTGCTGGACATCGCGGCCTACACCGCACAATGGGCTGAATTCGATCGGCTGCGGCATGAGATCGAGATCTTGGACCTCTCGCCCCGCCAGACCTGCGAGTTCCTCGAGACCGTGGCCGAGGGCTACGCGCTCAGAGGGTACGACGCGCAGTCGCACGCGACATACGTCGCGCTCCTCGGCACAGCGCAACTCAATGGCATCGAGGACTACGAGCGCCGCGCCCGCCGGGCACTCGACGGAGACCGCGTGGACCGGACGACACCGCGGAGCCCACTGCCTCTGCCGCCGCGATGTCGTCCGGCCATTGCGATCATTCGGGAGACTGTCCTGTCCCGTTAGCTAGTGGCAGGTGCTCGAGCCCGTGCCGCCACCACCGCAATCACGCGGGGCCGAAGGATTGACGCACGCGGACAAAGCGAGCAGCGCGAGTATTGCGATTGGGGCGAGCCGGCGCATGAGTGCCTCGAGAGGTGTGAAAGGGATCACGCACTCTACCCAAGGCGCCCATTCATGGGTGCGACCGCTGCGCCACACTGTGTGCCCGCTAGTGCTCCTTTAGGCGAACTTCGCCAGCAGCGTGACCGCGATGTTACTGGGTTGCAATCAGTAGCCGGGCGAATTGCCGGCTAGGTCACAAGGATCTTCCAGCGGGAGGTGATCTGCTTCCCGACGGCGGCAAAGAGGTCCTTGATCGCCGGGCCCGCTAGGTCCTGCACTTCCTTGACGGCCTCCTCACCTGCCGCCCCGGCCAGCTTCGCGGCGGCCTTGGCCAAGGCGCCGCGCAGGACGCCCTTCCAGCTGGCGTCGGGGACGCCGGCTTGGATGAGAGCCTTGCGGACGATCTCCCGGCGATCGGGCGGCAGGAGCGTGCCGACGAGATCCGCAAATGCGTCACGCGGGATCTTCACGATCTCGCGGTTGAACGAGGAATCCGTGATCGCACCGAGGGACTTGAGACGGGCGGCGATGTCGGCCGACAGCAACGGGTCCTCGACGCCGAACGAGATCATCGCGCCGTCTTTGACGAAGCGGGCCGTCGAGAGGCAGTCGACGAGGCGCGCGACCAGTGATGTCTCGGTCTGCGACGTATCTCGCAGCTGCATCTGCATCGTGAGCGAGCGCACGCGCGTGGGCGTGAGGCGTAGACGACGCGCGATGTCATACTGCGAGTCCGACGGGCGGAAGTAGCCGACCTCGTGGAGGAGCGAGAAGACGAGGAGATCGAGCTCGGACTTGGTGAGTGAGCCGAAGGCCGGCGTGAGGTACCGGTCCAGGAATCCCCGCGCGAACCTCGCGCGTTGGTCGTCGGTCAGCGAGAGCGTCGCATCATCTTTGGCCATGCGCCAATTATAGGCGCATCTTCGACCGGGCCTACCGGCTGGACTGACGAATCAGCTCACGGGTTCGCCTGACGGACCGGGCCTGCCGGCGTCTCTAGACTTCCAGCTTTCACCGTCATCCCAAACCCATGGAACTCGACATGGACCTCGTGGCCGACCCGCGGGGGCGGCGCGCCGAACGTGACGATGCGGTGGAGCGCGGTCTGAATCGGGGTGTCATACGCGGCCTGACCGGCGAGCAAGACCGGCGTGACCTTCGTGACTCGGCCCTTCTGATCTAGCCCGATCGCATACTCGGCGCGCTCCGGGCCCGCCGGATTGTGGCCGTCGAGCGCTTGCACCCACTCCCCGTGGATCACGCGGCGCATGTGCACGAGATACTGGACCGGGCGACCGAGATACTCCGAGATCGTGTCTTGCGGCGCGGACGGCTTTAGGGACGGTTGGACCGGTGGCGATTTTATGGGGACCGGGACGACCGGCTTCGTACCAGTAGCTGGCGTCGTCGGCGCTGAGGGCACCGGGATCGGCGTCGCCGCCGCCGAACCCACGGGAGCCGGCGTGACCGAGGCGACCGCCGGCGCCGACACCGCGGCCGCCGGCACGCGCAAACGGTTCACGATAGCGAACGCCGCGGCGACAACGCCCGCGAGCGCGATAACGCCGATCGCGATCTTCGTGAACAACGCGCGACGCGACGCGGCACGGCCGCGCGAGAGCAGCGCGTCCAACGCATCACGCATCTCGGCCGCGGTCTGGAACCGGCCATCAGGCGTGCGCGCCATCGCCGTCATGATGATCGCATCCAGCGCGCGCGGCGCATCCTCGCGAAACTTGGGCTGGCGCAGCGTGCGCTCGGCCGTGACCGGGGCGTCGTAGGCGGCGCGACCCGTGACCATCTCATAGAGGACGCCGCCCAACGCGTAGATATCGGTGCGGGCATCGACGTCGGCGCCGGCGAGCTGCTCGGGACTCATGTAGCGCGGCGTGCCGACAACGAAACCCGTGCGCGTCACGTGCGCCGCGGCGCCGCCGCCATCTTCGACCGCCTTCGCGATCCCGAAGTCCACGACTTTCACACGATCGATCCGCGTGATCATGATGTTGTCGGGCTTGAGATCGCGGTGCACAATGCCGAGATCATGCGCGGCTTGCAGCGCGTCGGCGACGTCGCGCGCGATGCGCATCGCGCGGTCGACATCGATGCGCTGGTTCTCGGAGCGGCCTAAGATCGTGCCCAAGGTCTCGCCGTCGACGTACTCGAGGACGAGGTAGACGAGGCCGTCCGGCGTCTCCTCGAAGTCGTAGACAACCGCGACACTCGGATGCACGATCCGACTGGCGTTCCGCGCCTCGCCATCGAACCGCCGAATCGAGTTGGGATCGCCGACCAAGTTCGGCGCCAACACCTTGAGCGCACAACGCCGGCCGATCCGGACATGCTCCGCGAGATACACTCGGCCCATCCCGCCCTGCCCCAACAGCTTCTCCACCCGAAACTTCCCGCCGAGCAACCGACCGACGAGGTCTTCCTGCTCGCTCATCGGGAGCAACTCGGAGCCATCCACCGGACAGAACCGCTCTCCCGCTTCGTAGCGCGAGCGACAGCTGGGGCAAACCAACACGAGAACCCGAGGAGGCTCGCTCGGGGGCGGGTCTACCAGCGACCGGTCCCGCTCTGGCAACGGTCCGATCTCCCCACTGTGCGGAGACGAGGGACGTTTTTGCGTGGGAGGAAGCGTCGGTTCGGGCGGCGCTCCCGCGACATCGACCGTGTCATGCCGCTGCAGACGAACGATCGGCACCGCACGCGTGGGACCCGTCGCGCCACCAATGCGTTCAAGCGTCAACACGACGACCTCGCCCGTGCGGCCCGAGCGCGCGAACACCGCCACACCGCCAGCCGCCGTCGGGAGTTGGCCGAGTAGCGTGCTGTCGGCGCCCAAGGCGGAAATGATCGCGGAGCGGATGCTGAGATCCGACGCCTGGCCGCGCGGAATCGCGGTCGTG
Organism: Gemmatimonadaceae bacterium; assembly: GCA_035652495.1. Taxonomy (GTDB): domain Bacteria; phylum Gemmatimonadota; class Gemmatimonadetes; order Gemmatimonadales; family Gemmatimonadaceae; genus DASRDS01. The sequence continues at coordinate 5,613 of DASRDS010000261.1, read as the reverse complement.
AGCGCCGTGCTGCGTCCGCAACCGTTACAGACCGCCGACCAGGTCTCCAACCGGAACGCGCACTGCCGGCAATACAGATCGCGCGCCGGGACGTTCTCGTCGAGCATCTCATGCACCGACAGCTCATACGCATCCGGATCCGCCCCGCGCTCGACCACGAGCAGCACGAGCTCCTGACCCGGCGTCCGACACGTCGCGACATACGCGGTCCGACGGCCGTCGATCGACGCACCAAGTTCGCCCGCGAGCTCGTAGTCGGCGCCCACGAGTCGAATAACCGCGGTCCAGAGCGCGTCAGCGCTCCGGTTGATGTCGGAGATCGAGCCGTTCACGGCAACAATTTGTGTGGGCGGATACGTATCGGCCAGGCGTCGCATGTTTCCCACTGTAATTGCCCACATAGCAACGAGTTGTGCCAATTATGATTACATTGTTCAGCATGCGAAAACTCGCGGTTCGAGCTCAGCTTGTCTGAGCTCACTCCGACGACTCCTTTAGGCAGCACGCCAAGCGGAAGGCTACCCGAGGATGCGGGACGGCAATGAGCTCCCTGCAAGGTCGTTCGGTGCGCCAGACAGCAACTACATTCACGCACATGCGAGTATTCGCCCTGCTTCTCAGGCTGGCCGTGGCGCTTCCCGTCGCCGCGCAAGCTCCAACCATCGATCAATCGCTCGAGATGAAGAGCGCGGGCGGCCCGCGTATCTCGCCCGATGGCAAGTGGGTCGCCTACGAAATCACCCACACGAACTGGGACGCGAACGCGTTCGAGCGTGAGCTGTGGTTGGCGAGCGCCGACGGTGCGCAACGCGTGCAGCTGACCAGCGGCAAGGGGTCGAGCTTCAACGCGAAGTGGTCGCCCGACGGGAAATGGATCGCGTTCATGTCGACGCGGCCCGTGACGCTGCCCGGCGGGAAGCTCGAGGACTCGACGCAGATCTACCTCATCGCGCCTTCGGGCGGCGAAGCCCGCGAGCTGACACGCATCGAGACCGGCGTCTCCGACCTCGAGTGGTCACCCGACGGACACACGATCGCGTTCGTGAGCCGCGACGCAAAACCAAAAGCGCGCAAGGATCGCGATAGCACCTACGGCGACGTCCAGATCATCGGCTCCGATTATCAGATGAGCCACCTGTGGGTCATCGACGTCGCGAGCGGCGAGACACACCGACTGACCGAGGGCGACAACTTTACGGTCGGGTCGTTCGCGTGGTCACCGGACGGGACCAAGATCGCGTTCTCCGCCCAGCGCGACCCCGACCTCGGCTCATCGAATACGGCGACCATCTATACGGTCACCGTCGCCGACAAGAACGTCAAAAAAATCGTCGAGACTCCCGGCCCCAACACGAACCCCGTCTGGTCACCCGACGGAAGCGAGATCGCGTTCAACACCGCGAACGGGAGTCAGTACTTCTACTACACGAACTCCGTCATCGCCATCGTCAGCGCGAACGGCGGTGCACCGCGGGCGATCACGACATCGTTCGACGAGAACGCGTCACCAATCGCCTGGACCGCCGACGGGATCTACTTCTCTCCGCTCCAGCGTACATACCAAACCCTCGACCGGGTCAACCCAACGTCCGGCGCCGTCGAAACTCTCTCCAACGCCAAGCACATCGACGGTGGCTTCTCCATCGCGCGCCATGCCAGCACGGTCGCATTCGTCACCGCGGGCGACAACGAGTATCCCGAGATCGCGGTCTCAGAGATCAAACCGTTCGCGCCCAAGACCCTGACCACCATGGGCGAGCAACTGGCCAAGTTCAAAACGGCACACCGCCAGCTCGTCCAGTGGAAATCCTCGGATGGGGGCGGGACGATCGAAGGCGTCATGATCACGCCGCCCGGGTTCGACTCGACCAAGAAATACCCGTTGCTCGTGGTCATCCACGGCGGACCAACCGGCGTCGACCGCACGAGCCTCGGCGCCGATCGGTACTACCCGATCGAGCTCTTCGCGTCCAAAGGCGCCGTCATCCTGCGGCCGAACTATCGCGGCTCGGCCGGATACGGGGAGAAGTTCAGAGCACTCAACGTGCGCGACCTGGGCACCGGCGACTACGCCGACGTGATCTCGGGCGTGGACTATCTCATCGGACGCGGGTTCATCGATCGCTCGCGCGTGGGGTCAATGGGGTGGAGTGAAGGCGGATACATCTCGGCGTTCATCACGACGTTCAGCGATCGGTTCAAGGCCGTGTCGGTCGGCGCCGGGATCTCCGACTGGATGACGTACTACGTGAACACCGACATCCACCCCTTCACGCGACAATACCTGCGCGCTACGCCCTGGGACGATCCCGAGATCTACAAGAAGACGTCGCCTATCACGTACATCAAGACCGCCAAGACTCCGACCCTGATCCAGCACGGCGGCAGCGATAAGCGCGTGCCGATCCCGAACGGGTTCGAGCTGTATCAGGCACTACGCGATAAGGGCGTGCCGGTGCGTATGGTGGTGTATCCGGGGTTCGGGCATCCGATCGATAAGCCGAAGCAGCAGCGATCCGTCATGCAGGAGAACCTGGACTGGTTCAGCCATTACATCTGGGGCGACCAAACTGCGAGCACGGCAGGCCAGCCTTAGCGCGAATAGCCTTGGCGCGAATCAGCCATAGCGCGCGTACCAAAGCCACAGGCCAAGGGCCACGAGCACCACGACCCCGACCGACACGAGCAACCCGCCGAGGGTGACCGGCGCATCCCCTCGGCCCTGCCCCGGCGCAATCGCACCAGCCGGTGCATCCTCGCACGTCAAAATGGCCATCGTGACATCGTCCGCCGCCCCTCGCTCGGCCGCCTTCTTGAGAGAGCGCGGCAACACCTGCGCGACCCACGCGAGGCCGCGCTCGCGTACCTGCGACAAGATCTGCGGCCCGACCACGCGCTCGAACGCCGCGCTCGACGCGAAGGAGTTCGCGTAGCCGTCCGTCGCGAAGATCAACAATACCGGCTCGCGTGAGCCGCCCGCGATGTCGCCTGGCTGCAATGACGTGACACGGACATCATCGACCGCGTTCGGGAGACACAACGATGTCGTGAGGTTCGCGACATGGCGCGCGTCGCGTGGGAATGGCCGAAACTGCGTCCCCGCCGAATCCACCGCCAGAATGTCGCCATCCCCAATCTGCAACAACACCAGCAACCCCTCCGTCGCGAGCCCCGCGAGCAACGTGGACCCATACGCGAGCGCGCGATCGAAGATCTGATCGCGCGCACCCGCGCCCATGAGCCGCACCTCCTCAGCGGACGAGAAGGGGTTGGCCTCCGCGTCCGCGATACACTTCGCCCGCCAACGCGAAACAATCTCCTCCCGGATCCATTGCTCCGTCTCGGCGTCGAGGACCGCGCCATCGCGGAGCGCGGCGTCCAAATCGCGCAGCACCGCTTCGGCGACTTCGACCGCGAACCGCGAACCGGTCTCGCTGCGAAAGTGCGTCGCGCTGCCGTGGCCGTCGGCGACGGCGGCGATGACGGACTGGCCGTCGCCATGCGGGTTCCAGAGACGAAGGGCATCCTGGTTCGGCAGCTTCGCCCGATGATGCGAGGCGCCCGCCACACTCCGACCTATCGCTCGCCAGACACTCGCCACGGCTCAAAAACTAGCCCCCGTCATCTGTTCCGTGTGCTGTGACTTGACGACCCCTGCCCGAGGCCACACACTCACCCGACCCATGAGCACCCGACAGCCACTGGTCGCCATCGCGACGGCCGCCGCCCTCGTTGCCGTCACGGCATTCGGGCTGGCCGCGACGTCGCGCGGTCGGCCGGCGCCGCCCGCACGCCTCGTGGTGCTGCCGTTCCAGAACACGGGCGACTCGGACGAGGCGTACTTCGCGGACGGGGTCACCGACGGGCTGCGCGCGGACCTGGCCGCCGTGCCGGGCATCGAGGTCATCGCCGCAAGCAGCGCATCGCGGTACCGGCACCCGACCGAGACACCCGAGGAGATCGGACGCACCCTGCGCGTGCGCTACGTGCTGCGCGGCACCGTCGCGCGCACGAACGGGCGCGTCGTCGTCCACCCGGAGCTGCTCGACGTCGCCAGCGCCGGCGAAACCTGGGCCATGCCCTACAGCGCCCCGCTCAACGACGTCTTCTCAGTCGAATCCTCGATCGTCGGCCGCGTCGCCGGCGCACTGCGGCTCCGCGGCAAAGACGGCGCCACTCGGCCGACCTCGAACCTGACGGCATACGACGCGTTCCTGCGCGGACAGTACTCACGCGCGGTCGCGCTCGATCCGTCGTTCGCGCTGGCGTGGGCACGGCTCAGCAACGCGCTCACGCTTCGGTGGGAGCACGTGGGGCCCGACTCGGTCGTCGCACGGACGGCGCACGACGCGGCCTCCCGCGCGCTCGCGCTCGAGCCGACCTTGGGGGCCGCGCACGGGGCCATGGCGCGCTACGACGCGACCATCGCGCGCGATAACGCGGCCGCCTTACGCGAGTACGAAATGGCGTTGCAGTACTCGCCGAACGACGCGGACCTGCTGGTCGCGGCGGCCATGACGGATCGCGCCGTCGGCCGCTGGAACACCGCGCTCGAGCGACTCGCACAGGCCGAGCAAGTGGATCCGTTCGGCAGCGCGGCGCCGCGCGCGCGGGGCACGACGTTGCTGCGACTCAGACGCTACGCCGAGGCGCGCGAGGAGCTCGAGCAGGCCGTGCACCTGGCACCCGGCAGCGCCGACGCGATCGTCGACCGCGCGCTCGTCGAGATCTGCGCGGGCAACCGCGACGCAGCCCGCGCCGTCATGATCGCCGGCTCCCACGACGTCGACTCGGCCGCGCTCTACGCGTACGCGGCCGGCGTGTTCGGCACACTCCGCGTGCTCGACACGACGACCTGGCGGTTCGTCTCGACACTGACCCCGCATGCGTTCGGCGGCAATCGCGCGACATGGGGAATGGGGCTCGCACAGAGTCTCGCGCTGCTCGGGGACACGCGCGGCGCACGCGTGTATGCCGACAGCGCGCGCGCCGTGCTCGAGCCCGCGGTGCGAGGCGCGGGAGACTCGCCCGCGCTACACGCGGAGTTGGGGTTGGCGTACGCGTACATGGGACGGAAGGCGGACGCGATCAAGGAAGGCGAGCAGGCCGTGCGACTCGCGCCACCGCCCGAGAATACCTGGCTCGGGCCCGCATATCAGCAGATCCTGTGGCGGATCTACACGCAGGTGGGCGAACGCGACAAAGCGAGCGACCTGGCAGAATCCCTGCTCAAGTCGCCCGCTCTCTTGTCTCGTGGTTGGTTGAAGATCCCCTACTGAGGGCGACCGCCGCCGCCCATGCGCGAGCGCATGTCGGCCAGGTTCTTGTCAAACGTGCTTTGCTGATCCGACGTGAGCACGGTGCGCATGTCGGCGGTCTCTTTCTGCATCAGGTCGCGACGCGCGCCGCGGTCTTGGCCGGCGGACTGCATCTGCGGCCGGTAGGCCGCGCGGATCGAGTCGACTTGCTTCTGCTGGGCGTCGCTCAGGGTGATCCCCTGGAAGAGCGCGGCCATCATCCGGCTGCCGCGATCACCACCGCCGCCACCGTTGTCTTGTTGAGCGTAGGTCACCGCGGGGAACGCGAACAACGCGGCGGCTACGGCGAGGCGCA
>DASRDS010000260.1:0-1466 GCA_035652495.1 Gemmatimonadaceae bacterium | reverse complement strand
GCTGGGCGGCGATGAGTTCGCGATCCTGATCGAGGATCCCGTTGAGTCGTACGGCTGCCGGCTCATCACCGAGCGTATTCTGGCGACGCTCGCCCACCCGTATGTGATCGAAGGCCGCAACATCTTCGCCGGCGCGAGCCTTGGCGTCGCCACCGTCGGCGACGCCGACACGGCCGACGATCTGCTGCGCAACGCCGACGTGGCGATGTACATGGCGAAGTCGCACGGCAAAGGTCAGTGCGTCTTCTTCGAGCCGGAAATGCGGACGGTCGCCTTGGAGCGCATGGAGATCGAGACCGACATGCGCCGCGCGATCGAGTCGGATCAGTTCGTGCTGCACTATCAGCCGATCGTGATCCTGGAGACGGGCGAGATCACCGGCGTCGAGGCCCTCGTGCGCTGGCAGCATCCGCGGCGCGGACTCCTCATGCCCGGCCAGTTCATCGCACTGGCCGAAGAAAGCGGTCTGATCGTCCCCCTCGGCGCCTGGGTCCTCCGCGAAGCCTGCCGCCAGGCGCGCGTCTGGCACGACCGCTTCAAGCAGCGCGACCCGAACGCACCGCCGCTCGCCATGACCGTCAACGTCTCGGCGCGCCAGCTGCACACGCCGCAGCTCGTGGTCGACGTCGGGATCGCGCTCGAAGAGTCGCGCATCGATCCGCACTCGCTCATTCTCGAGTTGACGGAGAGTGTGCTCACCGAGCAAACCCAAACCGTGCTGGCGACGCTCGAAGCGCTGAAATCACTCGGGGTTCGCCTGGCCATTGATGATTTTGGCACAGGTTATTCCTCGTTGTCTTATCTCCAAAGATTCCCGATTGACATTTTGAAAATCGCGAAGCCGTTCGTCGATGAAGTCGGCAAGGAGACGGGCCGACAGGGTCTGGCGCAAGCGATTATCAATCTCGGATCAACCCTCGCGGTTCGGACGATCGCGGAAGGCATCGAGCAGCCCGACCAGCGCTCGCAGCTGCGTGCGTTAGGGTGCGAATTGGGCCAGGGTTACCACTTTGCGCGCCCGGCCACAGCCGCCGAACTGGACGCCCGCTACTTCGGCATGCGCCGCAAATCCACCGCCGTCCCACTCGAACCCGCCGGATCCACGTTGGTCGCGCCGCTGTAATGTTCTCGCCGAGATTATCATTCGGCCCATGGATCTTGGACTCAGTGGCAAGGTCGCGCTGGTTACCGGCGCGTCATCAGGATTGGGAGCGGCGATCGCCCGCGAGTTGGCGGCGGAAGGCGCGGCCGTGGCACTCGTCGCGCGCCGCGCGGCGGAGCTCGAGCGGGTGGCAGCGGAGATCGCGCGGCCGACACTCGTAATTCCGGCCGACGTCACCGAGGCCGGCGCCGCGGAGCGCTGCGTGCATCTCACCGAAGACTCGCTCGGTCCCGTCGACATTCTGCTCGCCAATGCCGGCGGCCCGCCATCGACCACGTTCGACACCACGACCGACGCGCACTAC
>DASRDS010000259.1:0-2644 GCA_035652495.1 Gemmatimonadaceae bacterium | reverse complement strand
CCGAGGCCCGGCGCTATCGGGAGCTGACGGAGCTCACCCAAATCGGGGTCGCGCTCTCGAACGAGCGCAATCTCCTTACGCTGCTCGAAAAGATTCTGACGCAAGCACGCCGCATCTCGGACAGCGACGCGGGCTCGATCTATCTCGTCGAGCGCGGCGAAGACGGCCAGGCAACCGGGCTCAAATTCAAGCTCTCGCAGAACTTCTCGCTGCCCAACCTGCCGCTCGGCGAATTCACCGTGCCGATCGACCACGCGAGTGTCTCGGGACACGCCGCGGCCAGCGGCGAGGCCCTGGTCATCGACGATGTGTATCTGCTGCCGAGCGACGTCTCGTACAAGCAGAATCGCAGCTTCGACGAAAAGTTCGGCTATCGCACGAAATCCATGCTCGTGCTGCCGATGAAAACGCACCGGGACGAGGTCGTCGGCGTCCTCCAGCTCCTGAATCGCAAGCGCTCGGCGGACACTTGCCTCAGTGATCCGGAGATCACCGATCGCGAAGTCATCCCGTACGACGGCCGGTCCGTCGAACTGGTGACCGCACTCGCATCCCAGGGAGCCGTGGCTATCGAGAATAGCCTGCTCTATGAGGACATCGAGCGACTGTTCGAGGGGTTCGTGACGGCGGCGGTCACCGCCATCGAGTCGCGAGACCCGACGACGTACGGACACTCATCCCGCGTCGCGCAGATGAGCGTGGCGCTGGCCGAGACCGTCGATCGCGGCGGGCGGGTGCGATTCTCGCGCGAACAACTGCGGGAGCTGCGCTACGCCGGATTGCTGCATGACTTCGGCAAGGTCGGCGTGCGCGAACAGGTGCTCGTCAAGCAGAAGAAGTTGTACCCGCTCAACGTCGATCTCATTCGCCTGCGATTCGCGGTGCTGGCGCAGACCGCCGACGACGCACGGCGCGCGGAGTTGGACCGGCTCTTCCAGGCCGTGTTATCGGCCAACGAGCCGTCGATCGACGGCAAGCGCCAGGACGATGCCTTGGCGGCCGTCACCGCGCTCACGTACCAGGACCTGGATGGCGAGTGCCGCCCGGTGCTCACGAATGACGAGCAGCGCTGGCTATCGATCGCGCGCGGCACCCTCGACGAGCACGAGCGGCGCGAGATCGAGTCGCACGTCACGCACACCTATCGGTTCCTGCAGCGGATTCCGTGGACGCGCGAGCTCCGGCACGTGCCCGAGATCGCGTTCGCGCATCACGAGAAGCTCAATGGCCGCGGGTATCCCCGCGCGATCGCCGGCGATGCGATTCCCGTTCAGGCGCGCATCATGACGATCGCCGACATCTACGACGCGCTCACCGCCGCGGACCGGCCGTACAAGCGCGCGGTGACCCCCGAGCAGGCGCTCGACATCTTGCAGCGCGAAGCGAAGGCCGGAGAGATCGACTCCGAGTTGCTCGGGACGTTCATCTCCGCCCGCGTCTACGTCCTCTAACTAGTGCCGGTCGCCGCCGTGATTGGCGAGATGGTCGATGTCATTCTGAGTCGTCGCGCCTGCCTCGAAGATGAACCGCTCCCGCGATCGAGCTGTGACGTATGCCGCAATGCATAAGCCGAGGGTGCAGACGGCTGAGACGATACCGATCCAGTCGCCCCAGGCGACGTAGAGCGTGCGAACGTGTGAAGTCTCGGCATTGAATATCGGCGACGCGGGGACGAAGAGACCAGTCGCGTCGTGGACGCGGCCCAGCGGGTCCACGTACTCCGAGATGCCGGTGTTCGCGGCACGGACGACGCCCATACGATTCTCGATCGCGCGAAGGCGGAGATGGGCGACGTGCTGGTACGGGGCCAGGCTGCGGCCGAACCAGGCGTCGTTCGTGATGTTCGCCAGCAGGTCCGCGCCGTGGAGGCGGTAGTGGCGCGACAGGTCCGGGAAGATCGACTCGTAGCAGATCAGCACGCCGACGTTGCCGATCGAGACGTGATACGGCTCGGGGTCGTGGCCGCGGCCGAATCCGCCGAAGTACTTGAGGCCCGCGAACCAGTGCGGATTGAGGAACGGCACGCGTTCGACGATTGGGACCAGATACTCCTTATGATACGACGGCTGCGCGCCAATGACGCCGGTCGAGTCGGCTAGCTCGGCCGCGTTGAAGAAACCGTACGTCGTGGGCGAGAGCCACGTGACGTCCAGGACGCCGAACAGGAGGGAGGCGTGCGACACGGATGCCAGCGCCCGCAGCGAGTCGCGCCATTCGACGTGGCTCGAAAGAAAGTCCGGCAGCGATGCTTCCGGCCAGAGAATCAGTGACGGTTTTTCTGTGGTCTTCGCCAAGGCCTCGCGGGTGTCGCGCGCCATCATCCCCATGAAGAAAGGCCTATTGGCCTCCTGGATTTTCTCGTCTTCCGGCACATTGGGCTGGATCGCCATCACACGGCCGACTGGCACCAATAACGTATTGGCGAGTCTCCACGCCCCGTATGCGTACACGGCCGCGGCGAACGCGATGATGCCAATGACGCGGGCGGGTATTTGGCGACGTGTGATAACGATATCCGCCAGAAGACCGTTCGAGAGCGCCAACCAAAATGAAAGACCATGAACGCCACTCACGTCGGCGAGTTGCGCGAAATGAGGCCACGTCGAAACGCCAAGGCCGAGTGGCAGCCATGGAAATGCCAGGT
>DASRDS010000258.1:0-8199 GCA_035652495.1 Gemmatimonadaceae bacterium | reverse complement strand
ATGCGACCGTGGCGGCGTCGGCGGGCGGTGGGCGGCTATCGGGTGGCGTCATCTCGCCGATGGACCACACCGGAGTGCCGGCCGTGCCGTTCGCCGAGCGGTCTTCGCTGGCCGCGAAGCTGGCTAAGGGCGTGTTCGTCTCCTCCGTTGAAATCGTGCCGCCGCGCGGCGTCGATGCCTCGCGCATGCTGCGCGATGTTGCCGCGCTGCGTGACGCGGGCATCGATGCGGTGAACGTGCCTGACGGTCCTCGGGCGCAGAGCCGCATGAGCGCCGTCCTCGTCAGCATCTTGATTCAGCAGCAAGTCTCGGGTATCGAGGCCGTCACGCATTACTGTTGTCGCGATCGCAACTTCCTCGGCATGCTGAGCGACCTGCTCGGCGCCGCCGCGATGGGCCTTCGCAACCTTCTCCTCATCACCGGCGATCCGCCAAAGATGGGCCCCTACCCCGATGCGACCGCCGTCTTCGACATCGACTCCATCGGCCTCACCAACCTCGTCGCCCGTCTCAACCGCGGCCTCGACCCAGGCGGCAACCCCATCGGCTCTCCAACCAGGTTCGCCATCGGCGTCGGCGTCAATCCCGCCGCGATCGACCTCGCCGAGGAGTTGCGCCGTTTCGCGTGGAAGGTCGATGCCGGCGCCGAGTACGCCATCACGCAGCCAGTCTTCGACGTCGCGCAACTCGAGCGCTTCCTGTCCCGCGTTCGCGACTCCGGCACGCCCGCGATCCCCGTGATCGCCGGCATCTGGCCCCTGATCTCGCTCCGCAACGCCGAGTTCCTCGCCAACGAGGTACCCGGCGTCACCGTCCCCGACCCCATAATCGCGCGCATGCGTCGCGCGAACGAGCGTTCAAAAGAGCACGCCCTCGCCGAGGGCATCGCGATCGCACGCGAGATGCTCGACGCCGTCCACGCCGACGTGCAGGGCGTCCAGGTTTCGGCCCCCTTCGGCAAGATCGAGCTCGCGCTCGAGGTGATGAAGCGGTAGGGCTACGAGACCTCCCACTGCTAAGACATCGGCTTCGAGCGGCTCTGCGTTGCGGCCAGTGTCGAAGGGTCGCGGTGTACCGCGCATCCGACGCGCAAGCGAAGAACTGACGATCAACTGACGCACGGTCCGATTGTGCACGTTGTTCGCTCCGGTTCGTGACGCTACAGTCAACGCAGAGGAGGATAACGACGATGCAATCGCAGCGTTTACTAACGGCGGAGGAATTCGCCGCACTGCCCGACGATGGCGAAGGCAGGCAGGAACTGATTCGTGGCGTCATGAGTGTCCACGAGCCGCGCCCGTCACTCTGGCATGGCTGGATCCAGCACAAGATCGGCCATTTGCTGTACGACTAGGTCGCACCACGGAAGCTCGGCGTGGTGGCCGTCGATCCTGGATTTGTCCTCGAGAGGCGACCCGACACAGTCCGCGCACCCGACGTGTGCTTTGTGCGAGTGCAACGCATCCCGAACGATACCAAGCCTCCGTTTTTGGAAGGCGCGCCTGATTTGGCGGTCGAAGTGTTGTCGCCGAGCAATACCAAGCGCGAAATGGCGGAGAAGGTCGCACAGTATCTCGCTACCGGAGCGCGGTTGGTTTGGCTGGTCGACCCTGAAGCGCATACGGTCATGGTGCATCGGCCGGATCACGATGCCGAGATATTGAACGTTGGCGACTCACTGTCGGGCCATGATGTACTGCCGGGTTTTGAATGCCCCGTGGCCGAAATCTTCGATCGCTACTGGCTAACCGAGTCGTAGGCCGCCTCGGTGCCCTCGACGAGGGCGCGGACGGAGAAGACGTCGGCGCGATCGACGGCCGCGCGGCCGAGGGCGGTGCGGAAGGACGGGTCGGAGGAGACGCGGTCGATGGCCGCGGCGAGTTCGTCGGGCTTGGCGGGGTTGAAGAGCATGCCCGTGCCAGGGGTGATGATCTCTAGGGGGCCGCCGAGTGCGGAGGCGAGGACGGCTTTGCCTAGGGCCATGCCCTCGACGACCACGATGCCGAAGGGTTCGGGGTCGGTCGAGGCGTGGACGACGATGTCGGCGGCGTTCATGAAATCGGCTACGTCATTGCGTTCGCCGACGAACGAAACAATCTCGCCGAGTCCGGTGGACGTGGCGGTCGCTTTGAGTTGGTCCGCGTATTCGGTGTGGTAGGCCGGGGTGCCGCCGACGAAGATCGCCTTCAAGCGCTCGCGGTTCTTGACGCGAGCGAGCGCGTCGACGAGGACGTGCTGGCCCTTCCACGGGCGCAGGTGGCCCGCCATGACGATGAGGACGTCGTCGGGGCGGACGCCGTGCTGCTGCCGCACGGACTCGGGCGGACAGCGGATCGACTGGCGGAAGGCGTCCGCGTCGACTCCCTCGTAGACGACGCGCACACGTTCGCGCGCGATGCCGGTGACATTAATGACCGCCTCGGCGACGTGGCGGCTGTCGCCGAGCACGAGGTCGTAGTGGCGATGCAGCCAGCGATGAATCGGGGTGTGCCCTGGCCTCACCATCACACGCGCATGGGTGATGCACGGAATCCCGCGGATCCACGCGGCCGGCAGCCAGTTGTCCGCGCCGTTGGCGGGCGCGTTGTTCAGGTGCACGATGTCGATCTTGAGGCGCCGCAGGAGCCCGACGCGATCGAAAACTTGGCCGATGACGTTCGTGATAAAATTCGGGCGCTGGTTCCACGGCCAGATATGCACCGGCACGCCAGCGGCGGTCAGCCGGTCGACGAACCGGTTCTCGGCGTGGAACAGGACCTCCGGTATGTAACGGTCCCGGTCGAGGGACCGGGCGATGTCGTACAGCGACTGGTAGGAGCCGCCGGCCGTGCCATCCCGATTTTGCTCAACCAACAGAACCCGTCGCGGCGCGGGTGGCATCGGCTGCGAATGTATATCTTTAAGACTATGAAAGCCATTCTCTTGATCGATCATGGCTCGGTCCGACAGGAGGCGAACGAGATGCTCGGCGCGATGGCCGAACTCGTTCAGCGGCAGCTCGGCGCGGCGATCATCGTGCGCTACGCCCACATGGAGCTCGCGGAACCGTCGATCGCCGAGGGATTCGGCCACTGCGTCGAGGCGGGCGCGGACGAGATCATCGCGTTCCCGTACATGCTGTCCCCGGGCAAACATTCGACGCGTGACATCCCGCGTCTCGTGGCCGAGGCGGCCGCGTCCCATCCCGGGGTCCGCTGTCACGTGACTCCGGCGTTCGGAGTGCACGAGAAGCTCGGCGAGATCATCGCCGAGCGGGCGGGCGTTCTGACCGTATCGCAAGAGGCCTAGCGTCGTCTTGTAGGTATGCCGTCGCGCACAATTGTGACGCTCGCCCTTGCACTCGTGTGCGCCACCGCCAGCGGTGCGTCCGCGCAGACCCATTACAGTCACGGCAAGCTGGCGAAAGCGTCGGCCGAAGCGCCCGTGTTTACGCTCGAGCGCACGCAGTGCAAAGGGCAGTGCGCCGAGTACAAGCTCTCGTTCTTCGGCGACGGGACCGTCACGTATGACGGCAAGGCCAACGTCAGCAAGGCGGGACATTGGCATGCGACGATTCCGCGCGAGCAGATCGCCCGAATCGTCGCCGACTTCCAGCGGCTCGACTACTTCTCGCTGGAGAGCTCGTACGCCGGTGGGCTGAGCAAAAATCCGGTGGCGATCACGTCGCTACGGCAGAATGACCACGTGAAGACCGTGACTCACGACACGGGCTCGCCCTTCTCTCCAGAGGCCCTAACGACCCTGGAAGACCGCATTGACGCCGCGGTCCAGTCCGTCGACTGGGTACGATAGTCGGCGCGGTTACTCCAACGACTTCTTTACCAAGCAAACAAAGCTGAGAGACTCCGCGGAAATGGGCCTCAGCCGATCGACTTGAACTAAACGACAGGGCGGTCTTTAGCCCTGCCGTTTAGTTTTGGGGCATGTCCAGCGCCCCCGCCCTCTCCCAAAATCGCCCCGCCCTCACGACCCTCTCCGAAGAGGAGATCATGTTCCGCGACGCCGTCGCCGGCTTCGCGGAGACCGAGGTCCGGCCCCGTGTCAAAGCCATGGAATCCGCGGGTCGGATCGACCCGGAGCTGATTCCGCAGTACTTCCAACTGGGTCTCATGGGGATCGAGGTCCCAGAGACCTACGGCGGCGCGGGGGGGACGCTCACCATGGTGGCCCTCGCCGTCGAGGCGATCAGCCAGGTGGATGCCGCGGCCGCGATCATGGTCGACGTGCAGAACACGCTCGTCAACTACCCGATCACGCGCTACGGGAGCGAAGCGCAGAAGACCAAGTATCTGTCGCGACTGACGTCGGGCGAAGTCGGCGCGTATGCCCTGTCCGAGCCGGGCTCAGGCTCGGATGCGTTCGGCATGGCCACGGTCGCGACCCAGCGCGGATCCGACTGGGTCCTCAACGGCAGCAAGATGTGGATCACGAACGGCGGCGAGGCCAACATCTTCGTGGTCTTCGCGAACGTGAACCCCAGTCAGGGCTATCGCGGCATCACGGCGTTCATCGTCGAGCGCGATTTCCAGGGCTTCAGCGTCGGCAAGCGCGAGGACAAGTTGGGCATTCGCGCGTCGAGCACGGTCGAGCTGATCCTCGATAATTGCGTGGTGCCCGCCGAGAACGTCCTGGGTCCCGTCGGCCAAGGCTACAAGATCGCGATCGAGACGCTGAACGGCGGCCGCATTGGCATCGGCGCGCAGATGATCGGCGTCGCCGGCGGCGCGCTCGCGGCGGCGGTCCAGTATCTCAAAGAGCGGAAGCAGTTCGGCAAGCCACTGGCCGAATTCCAGGGCATCCAGTTCCAAGTGGCGCAGGCCGCGACGGAGCTCGAGGCCGCGCGCCTCATGGTCTACAACGCCGCGCGCCTCAAGGATGCCGGACAGGATATCGCGCGCGAGGGCGCGATGGCCAAGCTCTTCTCCTCGCAGGTCTGCGAGCGCGTGACGTCGCTCTCGGTCGAGCTCTTCGGCGGATATGGGTACACGACCGAGTACCCGGTCGAGAAGTTCTATCGCGACGCGAAGATCGGCACGATCTACGAAGGCACCTCGAACATGCAGCTGCAGACGATCGCCAAGGCGGTGCTGCGCTGAGCATCCCCTGGCCTGACGCGGCGCATCCCGATGCCCTCGCCCGCTGGACGCGCCTGCGCGCCGGCGGACGGGCATCGTTCCTCTGGCGCTACGGCGCCATAGGCTGGGGCGTGCCCTGCGGCATCGTCACGGTTGGGTATCACACGCTCAAGGAGCATGCGATTGTCTGGAGCGCGGTGGTCGGACTCTTTGTCGCCTGTGGCGCGGTGGGTTATCTGCTCGCCGCATGGGTCTGGGATGAGTGCGAGGCCCACTACCAGGCGGGCGCGAGCGAACAACCGACCTGAGGCTTGCTGGCCTGAGAAGTCGGCGCGATCTTAGCGCCATACGTTGTCCGCCTCACCACCCCTGGAGGCACCAGTGTCGGCTGCCGCGTACCGTGCCCGCTCGGCCACGGAGTTGATCGACGCGACGTTTCAGCTTCTCCGCAAGAACTTCCCGCAGTTCTACACCCTGGCGGCGCTGTTCTACGTGCCGATCGCCGTCATCCCGCGGTTGTTCACGCCTACATCACTCCAGTCAGGCGACCCGGCGGCCGTGACATCGGTGGGCGCGTCATTCTTCGTCGGATTCATCGTCTTCGTTTTCCTCTTCGTCATCCTCAGCGCCATCTTTCAAACCGCGATGTATTACGCCTGCTCTGACGCCTATCTGGGCAAGCCGGTCGACATCGCCGATGTGGTGAAGCGGGGGATACGCCACTGGGGCACCATGGCCGGGGGGTTCTTCCTACAAGGTTTGGCCATCGGCGTCGCAACCCTGTTCTTTATCATTCCCGGTATCATTGTTTTTACGACGCTGTTTGCCGTCCCGTGCGTGATCGCATTCGAGAACACCGCCGTGCTCGAGGCATTCTCGCGCTCCGGTCAGCTCTCCAAAGGGCTCAAGGGTCACATCTTCCTCACGATGCTGCTCGCCGGCGCGATCTACTTTGTCGGCGCCATCATCGTCTACTTCATCGCGAACCTCATCGCCGGAGGACTGGGACGCACGACGGTCCTCTCGCAGACCGTGATCACCCTGGGGACAAGCCTCATTTTCCCGCTCCTCCCGCTCGCGATCACGCTGCTCTACTACGATGCCCGGATTCGAAAGGAAGGATTCGACATCGAGCTCATGGCGCAGCAGGTCGGTGGGCCCGCGGCCGAGGCGACGAAACCGCAGCCGGCGTAGTCTCTGCAACTCGATAGCGCGACGGCGGCGGTTCGCGACACGGTCACCGCCGTCTTTCGCCAGCATGCTTACGAGCGCGCGCACGTCACCGCGCTCGATCGCGGCTGGCAATGGCTCAACACCTGGCTGGCGAGCGTGTTCCGCTTCATTGATCGCTCGCCGATGACGCGGCACGCGCTCGGTGCCGCGTTCATCCTGCTCATTCTCGGCGTCGTCGCGCATATCCTGCTGACGGTGTACATCCCGGGATCGGGCGCGTCCGCGAGATGGAAGCTCCGCGGCGGATCCGCCTCCAGGGTGAGTGACCCGTGGGTGCTGGCCCGGCAACTCGCGGCGCAGGGCCGGTACACCGAGGCCGCGCACGCGCTCTATCTCGCGCTGCTGGCTCGCGTCGCGGCGCGCGTGCCGTTGCGATTGCATGACTCGAAGACCGCGGGGGATTATGCGCGGGAACTGCGTCATACCGCGCCGAACCTGTTCGGCCCGTTTCGGGAATTCGCGCGAAGCTACGAGATCGTGATCTACGCCCTGGGCGAATGCGACCGGTCCCGGTTCGACAGCCTCATTGCGCTCGCGGGTCGGATCGACCCGGAGCTCACGCAACTCGCTGGCGTCGGACATGGGTAAGCCGCTGGTCGAGCAGCTCTTGCGCCCCCGCATCGCGCTGCCGATCCTGGCCGCCGTTATGGTAGCGACGTTGCTGCTGGCGCCGTCTGACGAGATCACGCCGTTGAATCGCTCGGGACCACTCACGACGACGTCGACCACACCGGCTGGGGCCAAAGGCCTCTACGAAATCGCGCAGCGCCTCGGCTGGCCCGTGTCGCGGCGACACCGGTCGTTCATGGAGCGGCTGGACTCGAACCGCGTCTATCTGGTGCTCGATCCGCCGGTGACGCCGCTCGCCGCGGAGACGCACCAGCTGTTGGACGCCGTGCGGCGCGGCGCGGGACTCGTCTACATCGCGAGCGTGGGCTCGCAGATGGATGACTCGCTGCACGTGCGCCCCGGTGGCGGCAACACCATGGTCCCGCTCACCGACCGTCCGGACCTGGTCGAGCCCTGCCCGGCGCACGACCCGGGCTCGCCGGCCATCAACTGGTTCGATGACTCGGTGCATCTGTACGGCCTGGGGCGAACGCGGGCGTGGCCCGAGGATACGACCCTTTTCGTCACCGTGGAGTCGGACACGAGCCGTACGGTGAGGTTGCCCGCCGCGGTGGGTTGGCCGCTCGGCGCCGGACGCGTCGTTATCCTGTCGGACCCCGATCTCCTGCGGAACGATGTCATTCGCCGCTGCCGATGGGGACTCGGCATCGAAGCGATGCGCATGATCGCCTATGCTGCCGGCGACCAGCGCAAGATGCTCGTGTTCGACGAATACCACTTCGGCAAGCGTGCGTCCGCGGACGTGATCGGCGCGGCCACCGATTTCCTGACCGACACCGCTCCAGGCAACACGATCCTGCAGATCGCGGTCGCCGGACTCATTTTGCTGATGGTGATGGCGTGGCGGCCGGTCGTGCCGGTTGGCGAAAAGCGTATCGAGCGGCGGTCCGCGCTGGAGCATGTGGAGGCGCTGGCCCGCGCGTATAGTCGCGTCGGCGCCACGCGGACGGCCGTGCGGCGGCTGATCCGCGGGTTGAGGCGCCGGCACGCGCGCAAAGCGTTGGGCAACGATGAAGCGTATCTCAAGGGACTCGCCGCGCAAAATCCGCGTCTCGCCGGCGATGTGCAGCGGGTTTTGAGCGGCGTGCATGAGGAGATCACACCGGCCGAGTTGTTGGCGGTCGGACGAGCGGTTGACCACATTGACCAGGTATTGGGCACGTGACGGGTCCTATGAACGCCACTTCAGTCGCCGACACGCTCCGACGCATTCGGGAGAGCGTTGGCCAACGCGTCATCGGCCAGGACCTCGTGATCGACG
>DASRDS010000257.1:0-6181 GCA_035652495.1 Gemmatimonadaceae bacterium | reverse complement strand
CTGAATGCTTCGAGCCTCGGCGGTGGCGAAACTCCCGAATGTCCCACGACATCCGCGGGGGGAGTCGTACTCGCCCTGGGTGCTGATCTGGGCCGGCGGCGTGTTGCCCGGAATCATCGACGTCGATGACGTCAGGGTGATCGGCAGCCAGCCGTTCTCGGAGCGGATGGTGGTACGGAAGGACTGCAGATTCGTCTGCGGGACCACTTCGAAGGTCCAAGTTACGATCCCGCTGACCGGGGCTCCAGGTTGCGCACCGGTGGGATCGGGCTGAATCGTCATGGTGCCTCGCCATGTTCCGACGAGGAACGACTGCGCCGGCGTCGGTGAGGTCGGCGCGGAACCGCCGTCTCCGCACGCGATCAGTGGAAGGAACAGCAGCAGCACGATCAACTGACGGATGGTTTCCTTCATGGCAGGGCTTCCTCCGGCGCCGGGTAGTCGAGTAGTCGCGGTTCGAGCAGGAAGCGATCGCTCTGCCCGTCATACCCGCGTACCGCCGCGATCTCGGTGACACGCCGATGTCCGCCGACTCGTGCGATGTGCACGACGAGGTGAATGGCCAGTCCGATGGCCTCGCGGGTGCTGCGGTGCGGCAGGCCCACATTGGCGGTCAGGACACAGTGGGCAAGGCGGGTAAATGCCTGCTCTGCGGAGTTCGCGTGGATAGTACTGAGGCTGCCCAAGTGTCCGGTGTTCAGCGCCTGTAGCAAGTCAAACGCCTCGGCTCCCCGCACTTCGCCAACGACGATGCGGTCCGGCCGATGTCGGAGGGCAGCGCGGAGCAGGTCGGCAATGGTGACAGGCGGTACCGGCGCTTCCTGGCCAAGCGGCTGTTGTGCACGACGTGCTTCGAGTCGAAGGACATTCGGTTTGTTCAGGTGAATCTCTGCGGTTTCTTCGATCAGCACAATGCGATCGCGGTCGGGAATGTGCGCGGCCAGCGCGTTGAGCAGGGTGGTCTTGCCGGTGCCGGTACCGCCGGAGATCAGGATGTTCTGTTCCGTCGCAATGGCACGGGTCAGTTCTCTCGCGGTCGCCTGGGTCAGCGAGCCGATCGCGACAAGGTCGTCGAGGCTGTACCGGCGCGTGAACTTCCGGATGGTTAGCACCGGGCCGGCCACGGCGCACGGCGGGAACATCGCCGCGACACGCGAGCCGTCCTCCAGCCGCGCATCCAGGAGCGGTTGCGCGTCCGAGATTTCGTCGCCGCACGCCCGTGCGATGTTCTTGATCGCGACCGTCAGGTTTCGCGTCTCGAGGGTGCGATCCGGCACAGCCTCGATGGTGCCGTCGCGCTCGACGAAGATGTGCCGGCCTCCGTCGTTGACCATGACCTCGGTGATCGTCGGATCGCAGAGCAGGTCCTCGATGGGTTTCAGGAACGGCAGAATCCGGTCCAGGCTGCTCACAACTGCCCCCGTGCCACCTGGTCGAAGTAGCTGGTCTGGACGTCAAGGTAGTGCGGCTTCAGATAGCAGAACTGCGGACGCATGGGATTGAGTCCGTCGTACGGAAGGGCGATGGCCTGCCCGTTCTGCAGCTCCGTGAATACGCGTGGCGAAAAGATGTACTCGTGATGCGGCGCGTAGCTCTTGCTCGCACTCACGGTTTGCCTCGCGGCGGTGGCCCTGCCCGTCAGCAGGGAGATGTGTGCGCCCTGGCCACCTTCTGACAACGTGTAGTGGGCCTTGAGACGGTCGCGCCGACCGCACAGATCCGCCGCGGCGCGCGCCGTGAACTCGTCGCTGGTGGCGAGAAACAACTTTGTCCGGAAGCATTGGAGCAAGGTGCGCCAACTCTCGTCTCCGGGCAGCGCGGATCGCAGCGAACTGACGCTCTGAGTCGCAACGATCGGAATGAGTCGGGCCTGCCGTGACAGCGCGAAGGTGCGCTCGTCGCCGGTCGGGTCGGTTTCGCCGACAGTCGCGAACGCGTGGTACTCATCGCAGACGAAGAGCAGATCGCGCCAGATCTGCTCCGGGTGCGCTGTGATCTTCGGGATGCGCTGGATGACGGCGCGCTGGAAGTCCAGCTTCAGCATGACACCCACGGCGCGCGCGAGTCCGGGATTCAGGCCCACCGGGAAGTTCAGCGCCAGTACGTGGCCCGATTCAAGGAGTTCCTGAAGCGGAGGCAATGGCCTCGGTTCGCCCGGTTTCGGCGGACTGGCGTAGGCGCTTCGCGGCGGGCAGAACGTCCGGTGGACGGCCGGGTTGTCATCGAAGAGCGAGAGGAAGACCACGATGCCTTCGGTGATCGACGAACGCAAGCGGTTGTCGAGCTTCTTCCAGCTATGCGTGAACCATCGGTCAACGGCTTCGAGCTGGTGTTTGCGATCCAGCCACGCCGTTCCCTGCGCGCGGCGAACCTGAAACGGGATCTTCCGGTCGGCCAGGTATCCTTCGAGGTCGGCGCTGTACTGGCGAGCCATGTGATCTGGTCCATCCGAGAACCAGTCTCTCCACGCCGAGTTCGCCAGATCCTGGATCTCGTAGTTCGTCAGCGGGACCACGATGACTTCCGGCGGCTCTTTCAGCGTGGCTTTCAGCTTCGAGATCTCGCCGTCGATCAGCCCGTCCGTGAGGATGTAGCGATAGACCTCCGCGAACGTGGTGTACCCATCGGCAAGGCGCCGTAAGAGAATGACGAACTTGAGCAGGTCGGTGTACGCCTGCTGCCAGAATGGCTCTTTCGACTTGCCGAACAGGTTGTTGACGAGCGTCGCGATGGCGTACGCGACCGCGTAGGGATCGAGATCGTTGTGGAGCGGGTTGTAGCAGATGTCGCCACCGAGCCGAATCTCGGTGTAGTCCGAGGCGCGTCCGGCACGCGAGAGCATGCCGCGGACCTGCTGGCAGAAGTCGCCCTTCACTTCGAGGACGAGCCCTCCGATCTTTCGCTGAGGGTCATCCGCTCTCCAGCGCAGAAGCTGGTCGGTGTACGGGTACATGCACGCGGACGTTTTGCCGGTTCCAACGGCGCCAACCACCATCACGCCCGTGTAGAGGCCACGCTGAGGAATCGTCAGCCACGTCGGCGCGGGTGCACGTCCTGTCGTTGTCTCAAAATGGCTCTCGCCAAGCACCAACGTGGGCGACGGCCGCCGTTCGGGTGTGATGTACGCAGGAAGGGCGCGTTGTTTGGACCTCGCCGGCCGGCGGTACGCGACGATGGCCGTCAGGGAACCAAGAATGGACGCCGCGAAGAACGGCGTCGTGAACCACAGCGCCGCGTACCCGTACACCAACACCAGGAATGCGGTGGGATTCCGCAACTCGATGATCTGCAGGTACACGTTGGCGCGATCGACTGGATAGGCGTGGACACCCGCTGTGCCCACACCCATTGCGATCAGCATCGCGACCAGCGCTCGTTGTTCGAGAATCATCCGGCTCACGGCTCGTGCCTTTCCTGCCCGCTTGTCAGGCGTGCGTCACGGATGGTTCGGCTGTAGCGTCGGCCGCGGCCGACGGCGGTTCGGCGCGGCGTCTGCTCCGGCGCTTCTTCACAGGTTGACCGGCTGGCGACGGCGGCACGAACGACGCGGTGTGCTCAGCACGCCAGGCCTGAAACTCCTTGTCCCTGGCCAAGACGGTGTCGATGACCTCATTGAGCACGTAGTCGGTGGACTCACCGAGGAAGTGCGCATAGGCAAACAGCGTCTCGTTCGTTTCGCGATCGAGCCTGACCATCCGACGGACCAACTGCTTGCCACGGGTGCGCGGTTTGATGAGCGGCATGGTTCCTCCTGCACGGGGCTAACGCGAACAGATCGCCCGCTGGTTCCACGGCACTGAGCGCGGCAGAATCGCGGCAAGATGCAGCGATGTGTCCGCGGTGGTGACCACCCGCGGATCTCGCTGCAGATGAACCTCGACAGTCACGGGCTGCCGTGGCGTGAGCGACCACGCGCTGGCCGCAGGCCTGGCACCCCGAACTGTGCAAATGCGTGGTCGCTCACGCCACGGTTGCCTCTGTGAACGCCTCCCTCGGCTGACTGCAGTCTGCGGGCGGCAGAAACCGCCGCCCGTTCTTGACCGCTGTAACCAGCAACAGGCCAAGGGCTTAGCTGGTGCGCTGTGGCCACAGCCGGAGCACCAGGAAGCGGCCGAGACGATAGGACGGCTCACCGCGAGGGGGGAACACCTCACGCGAGGGCCTGTTCCCCCCCTGTGTTCCCCTCCCTGTTCCCCTGTCAGGCGCTCACGCCGTGCCGACCAGGTGTGAGAGACGAAAGTACTGACGGCGCATTTCATGGCGTTCAAACCGTCCTTCTCTCCGCTCGATGGCGTCGGCCAGACTCGTCGACATGGCGACGTCGACCGCGCGCCCGCCATCGAGTTCCAATGCTCGGCGCAGGGCTCGAAACCGTGGGGTCCCGAAGATGCGTCGCGCCCGTCGCATCCGCTTCTCGTCGCCCACTCCCGGAGCGAGCGTGCTGGCCTCCCAGAACCACCGAAGCTCGTTTGCGGTGACGGGATCGAGCGGCGCGCCGAGCTCGAGCCGAAAGGCGCTCTCGTACTGGTCAGCAAGGTCTTGCGCCCGCCCTTCGTTGTCGGTCTGCTCGACCGGCACGAGGAGCTGGATCGACCACGCGGGCAGTGCGCGCAGGAGTTCCGCGTGGCGGCGCAAAAACACCCGGAAGTCGTGCGGTAGCGGGCTCACCAGGAGGTACAAGAACGCGTGAGTTCGACCATCTGGTGAGATGCCAATCGGCAGCTTGTCGGGGAAGTGCCGCACCGTGATGTTCGGCTTCACGCCGAACGCCAGACGCGGTAGCGCGTCCCGCTCCAGGGACGTTGTGGTCAGGAAGTGAGCGACCTTGTCCTGCTCGGCCCCGAGCCAGTGGAACTCGCGATGGGTGATGACGTGGTCGAGGATCATCAGGCGCTCGAGCGCCCGCCCCAGCGCCATCCGCTTGCGGAACCGAACGTCTCGCTGTTCGATGGCGTCGTACAGAGTCGTGTTGTGGAGGTGGTAGACGCGAGCCTTGTTGTGGCCGCAGCGATACGGTGTCGCGAACTTCCGCGTGGTCAACCTCTGGAGGAAGTCGACCATCTTCTGTCCACGGGCGATGCGCGCAAACGTGCAGTACTGCCGCCCCAGAAAAAAACCAGAGTGCAGCATCACTTCGACCAGGAAGGCGGCCTGCCGATGGGTGAAGCCGAAGCTTGCGACGCGCTTGACGCGCTCCTCGTGGGTCACAGGAACTCCTCGAAGATGCGCGGGTTGGGGCTGCGGCCGGACCGCCCGCCGCGGCCTCCGAGACCGGTGCTGATGCGGTACGCGCTGAAGCCGGTCCGACCTTTCGCAGCGGCATAGGCGCCGCGGTAGTGGGGCGTCACGACCTCGATGTCTTCGACCTTCCGGTCCCCATCAGGTCGCTCGTATTCGATGCGAACGTCCGGGAAGTGGACGTGGCCGTCGATCACCGGAAGGTCACGGCTGGCGGCCCACTCCGCCACGTCGGCGGCGTGGCGATCGGCGTCCTGCTCTTGCCCGCGCCGCTCGCGTTTCAAGTCGTGGAGGAACCGCTGATAGTCCCGCTTCAACTCGTAGTCGAGGACGACCCGCGTGACAACCGCACCCTTCTCTTTGAGGCGCTCGGCTGATCGTTCGTACGCGCGGTAGAGCTGGGCGTCGTGCGACAGTTCTCGCGGCTTCACGAAGCCGGCGTAGTACGTCTGCGAACGGACCTCGCGGTCGGTCCTGCGATGCCTCTCCAGCAGCTCCCGGCCACGATCCGTCAGCGTCACGAGGGCCGCTCGGTCTTGACCGATGACGTAGGGACGCGTCTCCACCAGGCCGGCCTCGCGAAGGCCTCTCAGTTCGCCGTTGCTGGCGCTTGCGGGGCGTCCATGGTGGTCCCGAAGATCAGAGGCCACAACAACCCGGAACGCGCCGGCCGTGGCCAGCATCCGGACTTCAGACTCGCGCAAATCGATCCACCGGTCTCGGTCCCTCACAGGTCGGCGTGTGGAACCGCGTGGCAGGTCCAGATGGCGTGTCAGCGCGTCTCCAGACTCGGCTGCCGTGGATGCGGTGTCGTCGCCACGCGTGCCGCTTCCTCGGCTCAAGTCGGGCCGCTCACGTTCGTCGTCACGAGGGTCAATGTCACGCCACATGACGTCGTTCCCTATGGCTTGAAGTCCTTGTGGAGGTCGGTCAGCACGGCGTC
>DASRDS010000256.1:0-2750 GCA_035652495.1 Gemmatimonadaceae bacterium | reverse complement strand
ACGAGGAACCCATTCAGCAGCTGGATCGGAACGATGTAGACCGCGCGCTGCTGCTGGATGACCTCGGTGCGATTCGGAGGCTTTTTGTAGCCTACCCAGTCGTATATTCGCACGCCTGCTCGATCTTCGATTGTGTCGGCGTGATCGAAATACGCGTTCCACGTCGGCGCGTCCGGAGGTTTCGACCCGACGTCAATGGGCGAAGAGTTCTGGAATACCTGGTCGTAAACCTGCGCGTAACGGATGCGGACCTCGTGTCCATGCGTGCCGTCGGGGACCTCGGTCACAATCGGCTGACTAAGTCGCACAAGCCAGCTCCTGTTTGGAACTCCGAAGTAGATCAGATTGTTTGCGAGATATCTGGACGCTGGAGTCTGCGTGGCCGGCGCTGCGTCCGGCGTTGAGACCGGCTCGCCGAGCGGAACGACAGCGACTCGCGGCTCGTAAATCGCGTTGCTCTCGTCAACCAACAGCACGCGCTGCTTGCCGTACACGTTGAACACTACGTCGAACGTTCCTCCCTTCACAATCTCGTTCACCGTGACGCCGTTCCAGTTCGGGTACGCAGAATTGAGCGCGGCCTGCAAGTTCTGCGCGGTCACTGGAGCAGGCACAGCGACAACAGGCATCGCGCCGCCTGCGCCGTCCTGGATCGTTATGTATCCGCCCACGGGCTGTTGCGTGAGCGTGATGCGTTGCGTTTCCTTGCTCGTCTGCGTTCCCGGTATCAACTGCGACACATTTGGTCCAGCGAACCCGGATCGCGGCCTCAATGTCCATGACTGACCGCTCGCCGCGCCGAGCGCGCTTTGCGATAGCGCGACCTGCGTCGAGCTAATGACCGACACAATGCGCGTGCCGTTCGGTAGCTGCGGCGATTCCAGTCGAGCGCCGACGTCCGCGGACGTAAAATTAGCGCTAGCTGATGTAAAGACATTGCTCGCGCGCGCTGTGATCGTCCATGATTTGCCGCTCCCAGTCTTTAGCGGCCATTGCGACAGCTTGACCGTCTGCGAGTCGATAAGCGACTCAATTACCGTGCCAGTGGGGATGTCAGTGCCAGAGAATGAAAGTCCGACGTCTGCCGCGGTGAAGTTTGCCGTCGCGGACTTGTACACGCGAGACGGGTAACCGCCGAGATCGAAATGCGTCGGGTTTGGAGGAACTTCACCCGTGAACCCGGCGGAGAACGGAATGTTGAGCACCGCGGCGTTGAACGCTGGCGTGTCGATCACTCGCGCGATGTATGTGCTTTCTGCGATCCACAGGTTGTTTGAGACGTTGCGCCCGACGTCGTCGCTTGTGAATTTTTTTCCGTAGTTAGCCGACCCGTTCTGCGCGACCAGGTAGCTCGTGCCGCTGGCGTCCTGCATTGCCACTGCGGTTCGCCCTGTCTCCGCCGCGACTGCGACGACTTCCCCGTCGGAGCCGGATCGCGTCGTGCCCTGCAACGAGGTTTGCCCGTCAGTGCCAGTCCGCACATTCACCGCGTCCAACGTGATCTCCAGAACCAGATCGCCCTTTTCCCACGCTGATTGCGGGATCGTGGACGCGTCGATTGTCGCCGACCATCCGTATTGACCGCCTGACGTCAGTTCAGTCCAGCCGGTTGCGGTCGCGAGAGGCAGGTCGCGCACCGTCACTGACTGCTTTGCGTTCGTCCCGTTCCCGCCGTTCGCGATGACTTTTACCACCACTTCGCCGTTGGTCATGCGACCGCTCATCGCCGGCTGCGATAGACCCGCGAGATCGCCCGTGAACTCCACTGTCCACCCATCCGCCGCGTTTCCAGAGACGACGACGTTATCCGCGCCGTTGACACTTGACGTCGCGCCGATGAGCGCCGCGATCCCTGAGTTTCTGAGCGTGACGTCTATGGGCGGAGAATCGACGCCGGCAATCGTCAGGATGAACGTTCCGGAATCCGGCGGCTTCCGACGTCTCAAAACCGCCTTTGGCGTAGCTCCAGCGAAGCGCTGGTAGGAATAATTCTCAGTCGTCGCATCATTTCGACGCATGAAATAGATGTTGAGCGTGTGGGTTGTCGGGTCCCGAAAGTCGGGCCTTATCGCCGGCGAGGCGCTAGTAGGGCTGCGGATCGCCCGCCGCGCCAGAACATCGACGTAGAGGTTGACGGTTGCCATATCTCAAGGCTGAACCTCAATCGTCAACGTGTCCCCTGAGTGAAGTATCACGACGCTCGGTCTCGGAATCGGAGTCGGCGACGATGTGGCGGTCGGCGATGGACTCGCAGTCGCAGATGGAGTTGCTGAGGGAGTCGGAGACGGGGCAGGTCCTGCGACAAGCGGATGCGGGTAGGTGTACGCGGAATATCCCGGCTTTTGTGTATTGGCGAAGAAGTGAACTCCTTGCTGAATGTTCGCCGTCTCCGCGTTGAATCCGTTGAACGCCGCGCCATCGTTCGTATTGTTCCACGAGTAACAGGCATCCACTCCCTGCGTGAAGCCCGGCGGCGGTGTCGGGTTATCGCCACTGATCAATGTGCTCACGCCCGCGCCGGCCTGGTCCAGCGATTGATCCACCTTATTGATCGTGAACGCGTCGCCAGCGCTAAAGCTTTGGCACTGGCCGAAAATGTTCTGACGAAACGTGATCGTGTTCGACGTGTTGCTGTCGATGTACGCAAAACCGCCTGCGCTGCGCCTGATCGTATAGCCAGACCATTGGTTCGCCGTCCACGGATTCCCAGCCACAGTCACGCTGCAACCGCTCGCGCTCGACACCGTGCC
>DASRDS010000255.1:0-1197 GCA_035652495.1 Gemmatimonadaceae bacterium | reverse complement strand
CTAGTGTCCTGTCTCAGAAGTAAGTGAAATAAATATGGCGGCCTGGGCGTATTGCTCTATAAGGAGGCGAGCATGCGCACAGGACGTCCTCGGACCCTTCTGATGTTGACGGCCGACGAACGAGAGCAACTGGATTCGCTCGCCCACCGGTCGCGCAGCGCGCCCCATGTGGCGCGCCGCGCCCGCATCATCCTCGCGTGTGCTGAGGGGCGGGCGACCACCAGCGTCGCGAAACGCCTGCACGTGTCTGCAACGACGGTGTGTAAATGGCGGTCGCGGTTTGTGAGTGATCGGATCGACGGGTTGTACGACGAGCCGCGACCGGGTACCCCGCGGCAGATCGGCGACGACCAAATCGAGGCCGTGATCGTGCGCACGTTGGAAACCACGCCGCGGGGCGCGACCCACTGGAGCGTCCGCGACATGGCCAGGGCCAGTGGGGTGAGCCGATCGACGGTCAATCGTATCTGGCGGGCGTTCGGGCTGCAGCCGCATCGAACAGAAACGTTCAAATTGTCGAAAGATCCGTTGCTCATCGACAAAGTCCGCGACATCGTCGGGTTGTACATGAATCCGCCGGACCACGCCGTGGTGCTCTGCGTCGATGAAAAGGCCCAGATTCAGGCGCTCGACCGCACGCAACCGCTCCTGCCGATGCGGCCGGGGCAGGTCGAGCGGCGGACTCATGATTACAAGCGACACGGGACCACGTCTCTGTTTGCGGCGCTCGACGTGAAGACGAGTCAGGTGATCAGCCAGTTTCATCGGCGCCATCGCTCACGCGAGTTTCGACAGTTTCTCGATGCGGTCGACCAGCAGGTGCCGCGCGACCTTGATGTGCACCTGGTGATGGACAACTACGGAACCCATAAGACCCCGCTCATCAAGAACTGGTTGCTCAAGCGGCCCCGCTTCCATGTGCACTTCACGCCCACGTACGGATCGTGGCTCAATCTCGTTGAGCGCTGGTTCGCGGCCCTGACCACCAAGCAGCTGCGCCGCGGCGCCCACCGCAGTGTGACGCAACTCGAAACGGCAATTCGCGAGTTCATCGATGCACATCATGCTGATCCCAAGCCGTTCGTCTGGACCAAGACGGCCGATGAGATCCTGGCGAGCATCGCGCGCTTCGCACAACGCACCGCCGACGCCCAGGCCGCGCAACTTATTTCACGAACCACTGGGACAGGACACTAG
>DASRDS010000254.1:0-8733 GCA_035652495.1 Gemmatimonadaceae bacterium | reverse complement strand
GCATTGGTGCTACACTAACAAGGCTGTGCCGCCAAACACTTCCGAATCGGCCGACCAGGAGTTGCAAGCCCGTGTCGCCAACGTCCTTGCCCCGGCGTACGTCGTCGAGCGCGAGGTGGGGCGCGGTGGGATGGGCATTGTCTACCGCGCCAAAGATGTTCGTTTGAAGCGCGTGGTGGCGGTCAAGCTCCTGCCACCCGAGTTGGCGTATCGCACTGAGATTCGGACCCGCTTCCTCCAGGAGGCGGAAACGGCTGCTCAACTATCGCACCCGAACATCGTCCCGATCTATACGGTCGACGAACGCGACGGCTTGGTCTACTTCGTCATGGCGTTCGTGGATGGCGACAACCTCGGCGCCAGATTGCGGGCATCCGGGCCGATGGCGGCCGAGCCCACTAAACGGGTGCTCAAGGAAGTCGCCCAGGCCCTCGCGTTCGCCCATAGCCGCGGCGTCATCCATCGCGACATCAAGCCAGACAATATCCTCCTGGCCGGCGATGACGGGCGGGCGCTCGTGACCGACTTCGGTATCGCTCGGGCCGTCGACGAGACGACCGGTACACGGCTCACCGCGACCGGTGTGGCTATCGGGACCCCAGCGTACATGTCGCCGGAGCAGTGCGCCGGCGACCGGAGCATCGACGGCCGGAGCGATTTGTACTCGCTCGGCGTTGTCGGCTACCAAATGCTGTCCGGCGCGCCGCCGTTCACGGGATCGAGCACACCCGCGCTGCTGGTCAAGCAGATCTCCGAGGCCCCGGTTCCGCTCCGCGATCGTCGGCCGGACGTTCCGGAACCGCTGGCTCGGATCATCATGAAGCTGCTGGCGAAGGCGCCGAACGATCGATTCGACGACGCTGCCGCCATGGTCGCCGCGCTCGATGGCGCGCCAGTCGTTGAACCCGCGCCGTTCCGTCCGAGCGCTCCAAGCGCCGCTCAGCCCTCGGCGCCGTACCCAGCGTTCCCGGCACCCACGCCGGCACCTCCAGTGGCGATGCCGTCCCCGTCGCCCGCGTACGTCAGCGCGTTCACGCAGGAGGAGCTGGTCCGCTGGTCAGCACCTCTGGTCACCAAGTACCGGCGCCGGCTCAAGTCCTTCACGATCGTCAACGCCGTCATCATCGTGCTGGCGCTCGTGAGCGACACGGACCTGTTCTTTTTTACCGCGGTGTGGTCGGTGCTCATGGCGTATTGGTATGCCAAGCTGTGGGCCGACGGCTTCGACTGGCACGACGTGTTCAAGCAGCCGCGCGATCGCTTGTTCTTCGACGTCGCGGCCGAGGCGATCGACGATGCCAAGGCCATATTCGATAAGGACAAGCGCGCCGAGCTGCGGGAGAAGGCGCGGCAGGTCCGGCTGTCGACGCCGGAGCCGGTGCCATACTCGCTCGTTCCTCCCGCACCCCGCACCGGCCGCGCACCACTCCCGCGGCCGGCGCCGCAACCGGTCGATCCCGAGGTCGACGCATCGCGCCGTGCTGCTCGCGAAGAGCGGCAGAATGAACGGCGCGACCGCGGGCGTGGCCGTTCGCGCCCCGTCATGTCGGCGCCGCCATCGCCGCTCCCGGGTCAGACCGGCGCGGTCCCGGTGGACGTGGTCTCAAAGGAGGCCGCGGAGTTGGTGCCGCATGACGTGCTCGTCGGGACGCACGGTCAGCTCGTACTGCGTGCGGTCAAGGATCGCATCGCCGTCAAGGAAATCGTCGAAAAGCTCGGTCCGGCCGACCGCGCGCTGTTGCCCGACGTCGTTCAGACGGTGGGTCATCTCGTCGAACGCATCGCCTCGCTCGCCACGGCGCTGCAGCGCTTGGACGGCGATGTGCAGCCCGACGCGTTGCCGGCGCTCGACAAGCGGATCGCGGATTGCGAGGCCGAGCCTGAGTCACCCGAGCGTGAGCGCAAGCTGACGCTGCTCAAGCGCCAGCGCGCGACGCTCAGTGATCTCGGCGATCGGCGAGGCGCGCTGTACGCGCAGTTCGAGAACGCCGGGCTCGTGCTGCAGAACATTCGCTTCGATCTCCTCAAGCTTCGGTCGGCCGGCGTTCAGTCCGCGATTGATGACGTGACTAGCGCGACGCAGGAAGCTCGTGCGCTCTCTCGCGAAATTGGCAACGTGCTCAACGTTGCGCAGGAGCTGAAGGCGATCTAGCCGGTGCTGCACTTTTTGTTGGTCCTGCAGCTACTCACGCCGAAGGCGCCGTTAGTCTCCACGCCGCCAGTCGTGCGTGGTCTCTATGTGAATCGCTGGGCGGCGCTCGGCAAGAAAATGTGGGAGCTCATTGGTGTCGCCGAGCACACGGATGTCAACGCGCTGGTCATCGACGTAAAGGATGATCGCGGCTTCGTCCTGTATCGCTCGCGTGTCCCGTTAGCCGAACAGATCGGCGCGGATACCATGCGCCCCATGTCCGCCGAACGCGTGCGAGCGGTACTCGACACGATGCGCCTCCATGGCATCTATCCAATCGCGCGCATAGTCGTAGCGAAGGATCCGTTGCTCGCCGAAAAGCGCCCAGCATGGGCCATTCGGCTCAAAGCCGACACCAGCAAACCATGGCGCGACAAACAAGGTCGCGCGTGGCTCGATGCGCACCAGTGGGCAGTCTGGCAATACGCCGCGGATCTGGCGAAAGAGGCGGTGGATCTGGGGTTCAGCGAGATCCAGTTCGACTATGTCCGCTTCCCAGATGACAAGCACCTGATGGCCGAAGCCACCTTCCCACTCGCGAACGGTCGTATTCGCGCTCAGGTGATCCGCGAGCAACTGGGCCGCGTCCACGCGCTGCTCGCGCCACTCCAAGTTCCGATCACGGCCGATGTCTTTGGGCTAACGGCCACGGATACCACGGACATGGGCATCGGCCAACGGTGGGAGATGTTCGCCGATCAGGTCGACGTGGTGCTTCCCATGAGCTATCCGTCGCACTATGCCCCGGGCACCTATGGGCTATCGGTGCCCAACGCCCATCCCTATGCGGTCATCGATCACACGCTGAAAGATGCCAAGCGGCGATCGGCGGGTTTCTCGCACCCGATCATCGTGCGCCCATGGTACCAGGCTTTTACGTTGGGGCCGCCGCACTATGGCGTGACCGAAGTGCGGCAACAGATCAAGGCCGGCTACGACAACGGCATCGAGTCCTGGATTCTCTGGAATCCCGGCAGCCGATACGACACCGCGGCACTCGGCGCCTACAGCGACTCGAGGCGCTCCTCGAGCTCGCCCGCCATGCCGGCGTGTCCGAACCGCTGCGCGGATTCGATCCCCTTACGCAACGCCGCGCGCGCCTCATCGGTGCGGCCGAGCGACTCCAGCGCCGCGGCCAGTCGGCCGTAGCCGTTGCCCTCGTCGTCGTACCCGGCGAGGTACGTCTCGAGGTGGACTCGCGCTTCCTCCCACAGTCCTTCTTTGAGAGCCTCGTTCGCGAGGCCATAGTGGGCGAGCAGGTTCGCGGGATCCTTCGCGACCATCTTTCGAAACACGTCGATACGCGAGCTCATCGTTCCAAGAGCTGAGTGATCACTTGCGCCACGCGCTCGGGGGATTCCTCGGGAGCGTAGTGCGCATCCGGTAAGATTTCCAACGTCGCGCCGGGTATGGCCCCCTGCAACGCCTTGGCTTCATCGACCGACACGAACGGGTCGTTGACGCCCGCGATAATCGCGCTCGGCACGTTGATGGGCGCTTCCACGACGCTCTTGTCGCCGGCGATCGCCGCCAGTTGCTCGGCTATCACGGCATGGCCGCCCGGTACAACAAAGGGGCGCATGTAATGATCCAGCGACCGACTCGCTCTCTCGGCGTCGCAATATCCGCTGGTGATGCGCGACCGCACGAGGCGGAGCAACAACGGCGCGGGCAGATGTCGCGCGCTTCGTAGCGGCATCGGCAGCCGTCGGCCCGGCGACACTGTGTTGAGCAGCGCCAGGCGCGACACGCGTGAGGCGTCGACCAGGCGCGCGATCGTCGCACCGAGTCCGTGCCCTACGAGGCATGCCTGTTCGATGCCGAGCGCGTCGAGGAGTGCGACCAGGCGATCCGCATGGGCTCGCACGGTCAGCGAGCGGCCGTCAGGTGGGTCGCTTCGGCCATGGCCTAGGAGATCCACGATTACGGTGCGGTGACCTTCCGGCAGGCACTGGATGATCCAGGACCAGAGGTGCGAGGACGTGAGGCAGCCGTGGATCAACACGAGCGGGTCGCCGGCGCCGCGGGTGCCGGCGGCGTAGTAGTACAGGCGGGCGCCGCCTACGTCGACGAACTCACCTCTCATGCGAAATTCGCCGCAACGATTCGGCCGGCAACGGCGGACGCGGCCACCGTGTAGGGTGAGGCCAGATACAATTGCCCAGGTCCCGATCGGCCCGGAAAGTTGCGATTGATGGCCGAGATGGTCACCTCGTCTTTGTGACGCGAAACACCGGGGCCGGCGTTGATGCACGCGCCGCATGATGGCGCGATCAGCGTCGCACCCGCGTCGGTAAATACGCGATCATAGCCTTGCTCGACGCAGTACGCGTACACGCTCTGCGAGCCGCATTGGATGTAGCATCGCACACCGTCCGCCACATGCTTTCCGGTCAGCACGCGTGCGTACATGTCCATGTCAGCGCGCTTGCCGGCGGTGCAGGATCCAGCGTACGCAATGTCTATGGCCACATCGCCAATCTCGTCAACGCGTCGTCCATTTCCTGGATCGCCTGGCAACGCGACCATAGGCCGCAACGCATCCGCGCGTATCTCGATGGTATTCGCATAGGCAGCGCCAGGGTCGGACCTCAGATCATCGAACGCTGGAACGGGCGCCGAGCGACGAGTCGCCAGGAAATCCCTGGTGATCTCATCGGGCGCGACGATAGCCGAGAACGCGCCGACCTCGGCGGCCATATTGGTCAGTGTCGCGCGCTCATCGATCGACCATGCGGCGACCGCGTCGCCGGCATATTCGATGATGGTGCCGATCGCGCCGCCGGATCGGACCCATGGATGGCGCAGGAGCTCCAGCATGGCGTCTTTCGCGGTGATGTTTTCCGGTGGCTGGCCTGAGATGACGACACGGCAAAGTTGCGGCGTGGTGATGCGCACGTCGCCGGTGTACCAGGCGTTGGCGACCGCGGTCGTGCCAATGCCGAATGCCAGGCATCCGAGTGCACCGGCGTGCGGCGTGTGAGAGTCGGAGCCGACGATGATCTGGCCGGGCAGGGCGTGGTCCTCGAGGATCTTGCTGTGGCAGATCGCTTCGGAGCCTCCGCGCGCGACTTCGCCATACAGGCGGATTCCTTGCTCGGCCGCGAACTCTCGCTGCGTCGCTTCGAGCGACATGGCGACTTGCAGGAGCTCAGAGTCGATCGCCGTCTCACCGAGAAATGTGAGATGATCGCGGAAGCAGAGTACGGTGTCCGGATCTTTGATTTTGGCATCTCGTCCGAACTGCTCATAGAAAATGTGCGATGCCATCGGCGTGACGTACTCATGGCTGAACCGCAGATCAGCTCGAACGAATCCCTCTCTGGTCCAATGTCGCTCAATGATCTTTTCGGCGAGCGTCCTGGGCTTCAGGTTGTAATACCCAAGCCCGCCATGCTCGATGATCTCGCGGCTGATGGCATCCGCATGCCGTGTGAACTCAGCGAGTGGAACGCTATCACCGCGCCGCAATCGGGCGAGCAGGTCGAAGTCCGTCGAGGTGAGAATCCCGAGATTCTCACAGTTCTCGCGATATATCCGCTCAAAGCTTTGAGCGAACACGACGCGAATCCCGGCTGCCCATTCGGCGTAGGGCGCGGCCTCGCGCGATGAGCCTTTGCCGCGCCGGCGGCCGGAAACCGAGGCGGCAAAGCCGCCGCGGGCGACCGATCCGCGGGTGACGGGGAACTGTCCGCCGGCTCGAAGCCCGAGGTAGGCGAAGTCGCCAAGGGTCCGATCGTGGTAGTAGCAGATGGACGCCGGCGTGATCTCGTCGGTCGAGATGTCATCACGTAGCGGCCATGCGGGGTCGAGAGGCAGCCGCCCCGATTCGAGCTGGACGCCGCCCAATTGCCGCGCCATGAGCGCGGCATCGTCGACCAGAAACAGAACTTTGCCTTCGAGCCGGAAATCCTCGCGGCGTCTAGCGATTTGCTTCAAAGATGCCTAACGTTACGCGTGACCGTGCCGCTCCAGCCCGCTCCGACTCCGCCAACCGCGGGCGGGGCCCCGGCCCCGCCTGTCAAATTTCCGCTCGGCTGGCTGCTCGACCATGGCGCACCCCCCATTCAGTATCGCGCCATAGCGGACGTTGCGCGACTCCCCGGCGCGGCAAGCGACCCCATCTCCGCTCTCCCGTATGGCTTTTTGCCAGCGGTCCGGCTCGCTTTGAGCCAGAGCCCCGAGGGCGAATGGGGCGCCACGATGCTGAGTATAGGTCGCGGGGACAAGTTCGAGGGTATCGGTACTATCAACGCCGTCCGGCGTCTGCTCGAGTACGGTTGGAGCCCCGAGTCGCCTCCGCTTGCCAAGGTGCGGCGACTCCTGTTCAGGCTGCTAGCTGAAGATGAGGATCCGGCCTTCCTCTTTGAGTTTGGGGGCAAGCCCGAGGAAGAGGAGATGGCTCGGCGCGGGCGGGCGATGCTGCGCGAAGCGGCGGCCGCCACACTTGCCCAGGCCGGATACGAGGCCGACCCGAGATTGCGTGGCGCCGCCAGGCGGATCATCGAGCGGATCAATACGTACCTGAAGTCGCTGCCGGTGAACGGCATGCGGCCGGCATGGGTACGCGTGGGCAACCGTCAAGTGCTGCCGGCTGAAGCGACACCGCCCTCCATGTACGCGATCATGATGCTCGCGTTCATGCCGCAATTTCGGAGCGAGTACCACGAGCACGTGGAGCGACTCTACCAATTCCTGTCGCAGCCTTTGCCGCGCCAGGAGTCCGTGCAGCTCGTCGGCACCACGCCTGTCATGCAGCCGCACCTCGTCCTCGGCGACTTGTTGCCGCATCGCAATGCCGTGGACGCCGACGTGCCGTTCGCGTTGGTCTGGATGGAGTTGCTCGCGCGGCTCGGGTTCTTGCGGCGCAATGAGAACTGGTCGCGCTTGTTCGAGCGATTCCTCGACGATCGCGACCGGCTCGGCATCTGGCATCCTCACAAGGGGCTCGACAGCCCTCGATCCGAGCACCCGCTTGCATGGGCGTGTTATCCGCTCGTCGACGAGCGGGTCGAGGGCGAGGCACGCTGGGCTGACGTCACCTTTCGCCTGGGACTGATCGCCCGGATCTCCGGGCGTACGATCGAGTTGATCTGAGCAGTCTTCGCCTGCCGGGCTACTCCACGCGATTCGTCCGCGTCGCCCGGTCATGTGACAGTCGAGTGCCATCCCGACGCGCACGCTCGTCATACTCGCAGGCAACGATCGCCTCGGCACGTCGCGCCCAAAGCCAGGGATGGCGCGAACACCACGTCGTATAGCGTGATCCCCGGCGCCGGGCACAACGTCCAGGAACAAGCCCCGGACGAGGTAAACAGTCTGGTGTTCGGCTTCCTAACCCCTTAACTTACGTTAACTCTAAGTAACTCAAGGCGATTACAGATTTTGACAAAAAGTGAAGTGACTTTCGATACCCTCGGCCTCAAGGCCGAGGTGCTGGCCGCTGTACATGATGCTGGGTACACGCATCCCACCCCGATCCAAAGCGAAGCAATACCGCTCGCCCTCCGCGGGCGCGATTTGATCGGT
Organism: Gemmatimonadaceae bacterium; assembly: GCA_035652495.1. Classification (GTDB taxonomy): domain Bacteria; phylum Gemmatimonadota; class Gemmatimonadetes; order Gemmatimonadales; family Gemmatimonadaceae; genus DASRDS01. The sequence goes on along the minus strand of DASRDS010000254.1, from coordinate 1,013 downwards.
CTGGCTCAGACCGGCACTGGCAAAACCGCCGCATTCACGCTCCCCATTATCGACCGCCTGTTGGAAGGCCCGCGCCGGACGCGCGTGCTGATTCTGACGCCAACGCGTGAGTTGGCCGCGCAGGTCGAGGAAAGCTTTACCAAGTACAGCAAGGGCAGCGGCCTTTCGGTTGTCGCCGTCTACGGCGGCGTCGGACTCGAGCCACAGGAAAAGGCCCTCCGCCGCGGCGTCGACGTGGTCGTCGCCACGCCAGGCCGGCTCCTCGATCACCTCGAGCGCCAGAACGTCTCGTTCGACAACCTCGAGATCCTGGTGCTGGACGAGGCGGACCGGATGCTCGACATGGGCTTCGCTCCGCAGATCAACCGCGTCGTGGCTCAGATTCCGCCCTATCGGCAGACGCTCTTGTTCAGCGCGACGATGCCGCCAGAGGTCGAGGCGCTCGCGCGCAAGTATCTGCGCAAGCCGCTCGTCGTTCAGGTCGGCCGACGGTCGATGGCCGCCAGCACGGTGACGCATGCCGTCTACCCCGTGCCGCAGGACAAGAAATCGGCTCTTCTCATCGAGCTGCTGAACAAGCCCGAGATGGACTCGGTGCTCGTCTTCACGCGCACGAAGCACGGCGCCGACCGCGTCGTCCGCAATCTGGAGCGCGCCGGCGTCAACGCCGTCGCCATGCACGCCGACAAGACTCAGGGTCAGCGCACGAAGGCGCTCGAAGACTTCAAGGCCGGCCGCGTGCGGGTGCTCGTCGCAACCGACATCGCTCAGCGCGGGCTCGACATCTCCGGCATCTCTCACGTCATCAACTACGACGTGCCGCAGCAGCCGGAGGACTATGTGCACCGCATCGGCCGCACCGGTCGTGCGGCGTCAACCGGCGACGCCTACACCTTTATGTCGGCGGACGAGATCGCGATGGTGCGGACCATCGAGCGCATCATCGCGCAGCAGATCCCGCGGATCTCCGTCCCCGGGTACGACTTCGGGACTGTCGCCGCGGACTAGCTGGC
>DASRDS010000253.1:0-12503 GCA_035652495.1 Gemmatimonadaceae bacterium | reverse complement strand
GCGCCGAGGGCTGTACCGTCGTCGCCGGCGGCCGGCTGGACATAAATCTCGTCAAAGAGTCCGGCTTTTATGAGGCGGCCGTTCGCGGTGCAATTCAACGCGACACCACCGGCGAGTGCGAGACGGGACTGATTGGCCGATTTTTGAAAACTCCCGCAGATGTGCTGCATGACATTGTCGAGGCACTCTTGGAGCGCGGCCGCGACGTCTTGGTGCGCCTCGCTGATCTCGCCGGCCGGATCCCGAGCTGGTAACAGATTTTGGGCGAGATAGGACAATGTAGCGCCGTAGTTCTCCCGATCATCGCGCGTGGTATTCAGCTGCAGCATGGGAATCTTGATCGTCCCGTCGTCGCGCAGCTGGACCTCTTTCGCGAAGAAGCCCCGATACCGCGACGGATCACCGTACGGGGCCAACCCCATGATCTTGTACTCGTCGGAATTGAAGTCGAACCCGAGGTGGTACGTGACGAGCGAGTAGAAGACGCCGATCGAGTCGTTCGCGCCGATCGACCGAAGGCGCGTCAGCTCACCGCCACGCGCCTGGTAGATCGTGCTCCCGTGCGCCTCGCCCATGGCATCGACGACGATGACGAGACACTCATCCCATCCGGACGTGTAGTACGCGCTCGCGGCGTGCGCGACGTGATGCGGCACCTGACAGACGCGCTCGATTGGAAACCCTGGCAGATCGCGCTCGACGAGCTGGATCAGCGCGTCACGCGACAGCACTTCGTCGTACAGTTTCCGAGTGGTCGGGTCCGCCGAGTAGATGGTGCGATAGGGCGCGTAGTCGAACCCGTGCGCGAGGAAGTCGACATCGTTGAGCGACAGCCCAGCTTGCTCGAGGCACCAGTGGATCGCCTGCACCGGGAAATGCGCCGAGTGCTTTTTCCGATCGAACCGCTCCTCGGCGGCCGCTGCGACGATGCGGCCATCGGAGACGAGCGCAGCCGCGGCGTCGTGCCCCTGTGAGATGCGGTAAGCCCTGGCATCGAGGGACGGCCAATGGCGGCGCTTGAATGGGACCGCGCCTTCGAACCCGCTAATCCCAATGATGTTCATGCCCAAGAGTTTAAGCGTCGCCCGCAACAAGCTACATACTGATGCGCGAGCGCAACGAAGATGGGTTTGGCATAACGGATGTTTTTGTCGAAGGCTACGTAGGACTTGATGTTAGTCATGCGTTTATAAAGACGAGCTAGCGGCTCGGGAGGTGCAGGCAGTCGTCACCGTGCAGATCTACGCGACGTGCCCGCAGTCGCGTGATATCGCTCGGGAGCTCTATGCCCAGCGAGTCATCGACGTTGCACGCTGGAGTGAAGAGGCAGGCTGCCACGGGATGCTGGTCTACACGGACAACGGCATCGCGGATCCGTGGCTTGTTTCGCAACTCGTCATCCAGCACACGACTAAGCTGGTGCCCCTCGTCGCGGTCCAGCCGGCGTACATGACGCCCCTGTCGGCGGCCAAGATGGTCGCGTCGCTGGGCTGGATGCACGGCCGCGCCGTGGCGCTCAACATGGTCGCCGGAGGGTTCCGAAACGACCTGCTGGCGCTGGGCGACCCGACGCCGCACGACGAGCGCTACGAGCGGCTCATTGAGTACGTCGCGATTGTCCGCTCACTCCTGGCCGACACCAAGCCGGTGACGCTCGAGGGCAAGCACTACCGGGTGCGCAACCTCCGCATGTCGCCAGCTCTGCCGCCGGAGCTCACGCCCGACGTGCTGGTCTCAGGGTCGTCGCCGGCCGGCGAGGCCGCCGCTCTGACTATGGGCGCGATCAGCGTGACCTACCCGGAGCCGATCAACGACGACACCCGGCCTGCACCCAATGATGGGCGACGGCGAGGCGTCCGAGTCGGGATCATCGCTCGCGAGACGGCGGACGAGGCATGGGACGTTGCGTACGAGCGCTTTCCGGACACGCGTGCCGGCCGCATCACGCACGGTCTGGCGATGAAAGTCTCCGATTCCCAATGGCACAAGCGGCTTTCGACCCTCGACGAGAAGCCGGCGTCGAGCGAGCACCCGTACTGGCTGGGACCGTTTCAGACCTCGGCGACCTTCTGCCCGTACTTGGTTGGTACGTACGACCGCGTCGCCGACGAGCTGGCGCGTTATGTTGGACTCGGCGCGAGTGTCTTCATTCTCGACATTCCGCCCTCAAAAGAAGATCTCGCCCACACCGGCCTCGCTATCCGGCGCGCTCAAACCATCGCCCACACTACCCATGCCCACGCGTCTCTCTAGCGTCGTCGCGAATGCCCTGCGGGTCGATCCCGCGGTGTTGAACGATACGTTGGAGTTCAACTCCATCCCGGAGTGGGACTCCGTCAATCACGTGGCGTTGATTCTGTCGCTCGAGGAGACGTACGGTCTCACGATCTCCGATGACCAGATCGTCACGCTGACCCGGTATGGCGCCATCCGCGAGTTCATCGAAGCGCATACGGCTCCAGTTCGCGCGCTCGTGTCCTGATGGACTCCGGGCGTTCGCTGCGCACAGGTGTGCTGGCGAGCGCCGAGCGGTACCCGAACGCGCCGGCCGTGGTCGTGCGCGGACAGACTATTCCCTACGCAACATTAGAGCTTCGCGCCCGCGTCCTCGCGTCGGCGATCGTGCGCGCGCTCGGACGGCCCGCCACGCGCGTTGGCGTCTTTGCGGCGCGATCCGAAGTAGCGTACGTGGGTACGCTCGGTGCGCTGTGCAGCGGAGCGGCGTTCGTGCCCCTCAATCCGAGGCTGCCCATCGAGCGCACGCGCTCCATGGCGCGGCGGGCGGAACTGGACGCCATCATCGTCGATCGCGACACGACGCCGCTATTGGATGCCGTGGCTGGGGACGTGAAGGTTCTCATTCACGGCGATCACCCGGGCGAGCACGAGCCGCTGTCCGACTTACCCTCAGTCGGCCCAGATGATTTGGCGTATTTGCTTTTCACGTCGGGAACAACGGGCGAGCCGAAAGGCGTGGGCATCACGCACGCGAACGTGCTGCATTACTTGGACGTCATGGGCGCACGGTACGGCCTCACGCCGGATGATCGGTGCTCGCAAACGTTCGACCAGACGTTCGACCTCTCGGTGCACGATCTCTTTCTGACCTGGAATGCCGGCGCGTCACTCCATGCCATGGCTCCGATCGAGATGATGGCGCCGGCACGATTCGTGAACGCGCATGGGCTCACGACATGGTTCTCGGTTCCGTCGGCGGCGGTCTTAGCTCGCGACCGGATCCCGGCCGGCTCCATGCCGACACTGCGATGGAGTTTGTTCTGCGGTGAGCCCCTGACCAACGACACGGCCGAGCGATGGCAGGCCGCGGCCCCGAATTCCGTGGTCGAGAATCTGTATGGCCCGACCGAGCTGACGATCGCGTGCTTCGCCTATCGCTGGCATGGCGTGGCGCCGGAGTCGGTGAACGGCGTCGTTCCTATTGGCCAGCCCCTGCACGGATCGACGCCCAAAATCGTCGACGAAGAGCTCTGGGTCGGCGGCCCACAGACCGCTCCAGGCTATTGGCACGACGCCAAGCAAACGCACGAGAAGTTTGTCGATGGGTACTATCGGACCGGCGACCGGGTGATCGAGTATCCGTCCGGCGTCTACAGCTACCTGGGTCGCGTCGACCACCAGCTCAAGATTCTCGGCTTCCGGGTCGAGCCGGCGGAGATCGAAGGCGTGCTGCGCCAGCAGCCCGGCGTGACCGGGGCCGTCGCCATCGGCTATCCGATCGCACAAGCCCAGGCCCTCGGCGTCGTCGCGTTCGTCACGGGGACGATCGAGTCGCCCGATGCCTTGCGTCGTCTGGCGGCGAGCCTGCTACCGGCGTATATGGTACCCAGCAAGATCCTGGCACTCGACCAGTTTCCTTTGAACGCGAACGGCAAGGTCGACCGCGCCGAGCTGCTCCGGCTCGCGGCGGCCGACGAGACTCGTGACCCCATCCCGGCTTAGAGGCGCTCTGGCGCAGCCCGGACATACGATCCGCGTCGGGCTCGCGATCATGAAAGGCCACTTCTACAAGATCTACCTGCCGCTCCGCGGCCGGCGATTTCAGGCTGGCCGCAACTTCCGGGTGTTCGGCCGCCTGGTCGTGCGCGGCCCGGGGCGCGTGGTCTTTGGCGACGACGTCCGCGTGATCCTTAGGACCACGCCGTTCACGCACAGCCCCGACGCCGTGATCACCGTCGGCGATCGGGTCGATCTCGTCGCCGTGCGCTTCGGGTGCCGGGAGCGTATTTCGATCGGGAATCTGTGCCAGGTGTCCGAGTGTCGGATCATGGACACCGACTTCCACTCGATCGCGATCAACCGCCGCGATCCGTCCGCGCCCGTTCGCACCGCGCCGATCACGGTCGGCGAGAATGTCTGGATCGCGCCGGAGACGGCGCTCATGCCGGGGACATCCGTCGGCGACAACAGCGTCATCGCCTTCGGCGCCATCTGCTCGGGCGCCGTGCCGGCGAATGTCATCATGGTGGGGAATCCCGCCCGCGTGGCGGGCAAGGTACCCGGGCTTCCGGGGACTTAGCTTTCAGTAGTGCATACACGTCACGCCATCCTCTTGGTGTGCGTACTCGGCTGCGGACATACCGTCAGCCCTTCGCTGCCCGCATCTCCGCCGGCCGCTGTCTCGGTGGTTCTCGCTGGACCCGCGGTCGCCGCGGACTCGCTGCGCGTGGCCGCGACGGACTCGTTCGGCGTTGATCTCGCGTCACATCTGGCTGCCGGCGCCGAGGTCAGCGTCGTGACGGATCGGCGCGCGCTCGATTTCATCGATGGCGGCGGCGATGTGCTCGTGACCGATCGCGCGTCCGTCATCCGCTATGCCTCCTCGCGCGCGGACTACGCGACGATCGCGCTGCCATGGGATCGTCAATACGCATTCGTCTCCGTCAGCCAACTGCCGATCGAGAACGTCGTCGATGCCGTGCATGCGGACGCTCGTCCAGCGGCCGAGCGGTGTCCGGTGACCGTCATCGAGCGAACGCTAACGCCGGCACGCGTGCTGTATCCCGCGTCCGACAGCATCGCACGATCGCTCGCCGAGCGACTGGTGGGACTCAATCTCGCGCAGAGAGCGGCGCCGATCGGACGCGACGCACTCAGTGATACGACGGTATCGGCGTATATCGTCGCACGGCCGATCGATAGCGCGAGCTGCGACATTGGCGCCCTCCATGCGGTACCGCTAGTTGACACGCGTTCGCACCTCATTGTCCGCCGCGGCGCGGTCGGAGTGGTCGCCGATACCACCGGTCGCATCCGACTGGAGATCGCACCGTGAGCTTCCGGACCCGACTCTTTATCGCGTTCGGCCTGATCGCGATCGTGCCGCTCATCGGTCTGGCGATCGGCGTCCGGCGCGAGTTGGAGGCGCGGCTCACCACACAATATCAGTCGCGTGTCGCGGCCTTGGCCGCCGTCACCCGCACGGATCTAGCGCAGACGAGCGCCGCGGTCGGCGATCGGCTCGCGTCACTGCGCGATCAATTGCCGGACGACGAGCGACTTCGCGCCGCATTGCGTGAACCCGGTCAGCGCGCGTACCTGCTCGACTACGCCGGGCAGGCCATGCGGATGACCGGGCTGGACATGTTGCAACTTCAGGACAGCGCCGGCCGCATCTTGAGCTCTGGGCAGTTTCGTAATGAGTACGATCGGCTCGACCCGTCACTTCCTCACATGCTCGACCGTGGCGCTGCCCTGGTCAATGCGCGCACGCCTGACGGGCCGCGTCTCGTCTTGGCTCGCGTCGACAGCGCACGAATTGGCGACCGCCAAATTCGCCTCGTCGGAGGGATCGCGGTTGATTCGGCGTTCTTGGACCGGTTGCGCACCGACAGCACGCTGACCGTGTCGCTCACGGCCCACCAAGACGCTGTTGCGGAAATCCCCTTTCCATTTATCTCGGGTGACTCGCTGTCCACGAAGCAGTTTGTCATCTCGCATCCGAGCACAGACTTGGAGGCGTTGCGCCAAAGTGTAGATCGTTGGTTTGTAGCGGCCGTCGCCTTGGTGGCTATTGCCGCGACCCTCGGCGCCGTCATCTTGGCGGCACGAGTCGGCCAGCCACTCGCGACATTGGCGGCCGAGACGGAGCGGCTGGATCTCGATCGACTCGATGTGAACTTCGCGACCACACGCGATGATGAAATCGGCACCCTGAGTCGCGGATTGGGCGCATTAGTCAAGCGGCTCCGATCGAGTACCGTGCGCCTCAAAGAAGCCGAGCGACGCGCGACCATCGGCGATCTGTCGCGGCAGGTGACGCATGACATAAAAAATGGCTTGGCGCCGCTGCGACACGTGTTGCGACACTTCGACCAGGTCGCGCGCGATGACCCCGGCGCCCTCGCGCCGATCTACGCCGAGCGACGCGCGACGCTGGATGCCAGCGTGACTTATCTCGACGCGCTCGCCCGAAACTATGCGCGCTTGACGCCACGCACGGAGCCCCAACGCGTCGACGTCAATGCCATTGCGCGCTCGGTCGTCGTGCCCGATGGCATGACGCTGAACCTCGTGCTGGACCCCGCCATGCCAGCGATCACCGCGGATCCCATCGTCGTACGCCGTATCATCGAGAATCTGGTATCGAACGCCATCGCCGCGATGGGCACCACGGGAACGTTGACGATCGGCACGACCAACAACGGGTGTCTCACGATTGCCGATACGGGACGTGGCATGACCGAGGAGCAGCTCGCGCACGCGTTCGAGGGGCCCGGACTCGGCCTGTCGATCGTCCGGCGCCTCGTGACTGACCTGGCCGCGAGTCTGAGAGTCGAGACCGCGCCCGGCAAAGGCACCAGCATCGAGATCGCGTTCACATGACGACGATCGTCTCATGACCACAGTCCTCGTCACCGACGACAACCGCGCGCTGGCCGACCAGTACGCGTACGATCTCCAACGCCTCGGCCAGTTCGAGGTGATGATCGCGGGGTCTGGCGATGACGCACTCGATATCCTCTCCCGCGAGACGATCGATTGCGTGATCCTCGATCTGGAAATGCCCAAGACCGATGGTTTCGCGGTGCTGCGCGCGATGAAGGAGCGCGGCATCGACGTCCCGGTCATCGTCTACACGGGCACCGGCAGCTTCGACCGCTGCGTGCAAGCCGTGAAGCTCGGCGCGTACGGCTTCGTCAGCAAAGATGACCCGATCGAGCGCCTGGCTCGCGAGATCGACAACGCCGTGGAGCGACGCCAGATGATCGCCGAGGTCATGTCATTGCGTCGCTACGCGGCGGACGAGAGCGCGCTCCTCGGCTCGAGCCCCGCGACGACAAAGCTCAAAGACGCGATCGCCCGCCTAGCGCCGATTCCGAGTCCGGTGCTGATCATTGGTGAGAGCGGCTCGGGGAAGGAGCTGGTCGCGCGCGATGTTCATCGGCTGAGCGCGGGCGCGCGGGAGCCGTTCATTGCCGTCAATAGCGCCGCGTTGCCCGAACAGCTCGTGGAGAGCGAGCTGTTTGGCCACGAGCGCGGCGCGTTTACCGGCGCGAATACCGCGCGGAAGGGCGCGTTCGAGGAAGCCGGACGCGGCACGCTCTTTCTCGACGAGATCGGCGAGCTGCCGCTGCCCGCCCAGGCCAAGCTGCTCCGCGTCCTGGAGGAACGCAGCGTCGTCCGACTCGGCTCGAATCGCCCGGTCACCGTGCCGGCCCGCGTCATCGCGGCCACGCATCGGGACCTCGATGCTGACGTGCGCGAAGGAAAATTTCGGCGCGATCTCTTCTTTCGGCTCAACGTCCACGTGCTGAACGTGCCGCCGCTCCGCGATCGGCTATCGGACCTGCCTCAACTCGTCGATCACCTATTGGCGCACATCGCCGATCGGTTTCGCATGCGACGCAAGCGGCTCTCGCCAGACGTGCTGCCCATTCTCATGGGATACGATTGGCGACAGAACAACGTCCGCGAGCTGCGCAACGTCGTCGAGCGCATGGTCATCGCCTCTGACGGCGACCTCATTGGCGCCGAACACGTGCCGCCCGAGATTCGCGACGCTTCGACTCCTGTTTCCGCATCCGCTCATACCTTCGTCGAACGGAAGGCGGAGGCCGAGCGACGGATCATCGTCGAGGCGTTGGACCGGAACGACTGGCACATCACGCGCACAGCAGCAGACCTGGGCCTCGCCGATCACGCGAGCCTACTCAAGATCATGCGGCGGCACGGTGTCCATCGGGACACATAACCTATTGGCGCTACGTGTCCACGAGAACACGTATCAAGATCGAAATATCGATATTACATAGAGTTACGAGATGGGCTCGCGATTGCCTTAGAAGGGGCACAACCCCAACCGGAGCCCAGTATGTACCGCGCCAAGATCGCAGTCCTCGCCCCAGCCGCCGTCGCGCTCACCGTCAGCATTGCCGCGTGCGGTGGCCATGAAAAACACCAGCAAGTCTCGACCGGCGAGCCGGTCCCGACCCCGACCGTCCAAACCCCAAGCACGCCGGTGGCGACGACACCATCGGTGCCGGAGAATGTGTCGTACGAAACGGCCGATGCCGCGTACACCTCGCACAAGTACGCGGACGCGATGAACATGTTCGACGCCTACACCAAGCACCGCCCCGACAACGCCTGGGGCTACTACATGCTCGGCCTCTCGGCATGGAAGTCGGGCCAACTGGACCGTGCGCGCGATGCGTTCGAAACCGCGATCCAAAAAGATCCAAAGCAAGTGAAATCCCTGGTCAACCTGAGCCGGGTTTTTCTGGAGCAGGACAAACCGAGTGATGCACTCGAACAGATCCAAGCCGCGATCGCCCTCGACTCGGCCAACGGCTCGAGCTGGCGCGTCTTAGGCCGCGTCGACGCCCGGCTCGGCAAGACGGATGAGGCCCTCGATGCGTATCGCCGCGCGATCACGATCGACTCGAGCGACACCTGGGCCATGAACGACATGGGCCTGCTGCTGATCGAGAGCGGCCGCTACACGGATGCCCTCGGCCCCTTGGCGCGCGCAGTGCAACTGGACTCGAACGTCGCCGCGTTCCAGAACAATCTGGGACTGGCGCTCGAACGGACCGGACACGCGACCATGGCCAAGTCGGCGTTCGCGAACGCGCTCAAGGTGGACTCGACCTACGCGAAAGCGAAGGTCAGCCTGGACCGCGTGACCGGCCGGAGCGACGCCAAGGATGCCGAGGCGGTCGATCTCGACAAGCTCGGCCAGGACTTCGCGGCCTCGACGCGGAATGAAGGTGGTTGCTGAAACAAGAATAAGCACGGGGGCCTCGGGTGGCATCTCATAGTCGTCAACCCAGACGACACGGAGGTGCCACCCGATGTTTTCGCTTCTAGTTGCCCTGCTCCTCTGCCCCACGTGCACCCAGATGCACGCGCGGCGAGCGATCCACAGCGCCACGCGACTGGCCGATGGCCGCGTCCTGATCGCCGGCGGCATGATCCACAATCGCGCGGTCCTGGCGACGGCCGAGGTGTTTGATCCGTCCACGGGCCAGTTCAGCGGCACCGGCGACATGCCGGAACCGCGCATGAGTCACAGCGCGATACTGCTCAAGGATGGCCACGTCCTCCTCGCCGGTGGCTACAGCGGCGATGGCCATATCTATCGGAGCGCCGTGCTCTACGACCCCGCGACCGGTCAGTTCGCGCGCACCGGCGACATGGTGGTGCCGCGCGCCGAGGCCAGTGCGACGCTGCTGCCCGACGGCCGCGTCCTCGTTGCGGGCGGCGTTGATGCACCGAGCGAGGTCGCCACGCAGAGCGCCGAGATCTACGATCCACCGACCGGCCGATTTTCTCCGACCGGCAACATGAGCGTCGCTCGGGCCTACCATGTCGCGGCCCCGCTGCCGGACGGCCGCGTACTCGTCGCGGGCGGCGAGCCCGATCTGGGTCACACGCTCAAGAGCGCCGAGATCTACGATATGGCCACGGGGACGTTTACGTCGGCCGGTGACATGTTGGAGGTACGGCGAAAGGCCGCGGCCACGACATTGGCGGACGGACGCGTGCTGATCGTCGGAGGATCCGACAACGACGACTGGCACGCGAAATCTCGCACGGCCGAGATCTACGATCCCGCCACGAAGGCGTTCCATGAGACCGGTGAGCTTCATGTGCCGCGCTTCAAGCTGGTGCACGCGGTCGTCACGCTCGACGACGGACGCGTGCTGGTCGCCGGTGGCGGCACCGGCTTCGAGGTGTATGATCCAGCCCATGGCACGTTCACACCCGTGAACGCCGGCCTCTCGGCCGCTCGCTACTACTCAACCGCCACGTCGCTCGGCGACGGACGCGTGCTCATCACCGGCGGATATGGCGACGACGCCGGCGAGAGTGCGAATAGCGCCTACGTCCTATCAATGTGACCGAGACCGGCAAGACTGGCACGGAGCTGGACGACATGGCGCTGGTGCGCCGTGTGCAGCGCGGTGACCTCGACGCGTTTGAGCCGCTGTACCGGCGCCATGTCGGACGTACGTACGGGTTGTGTCTCCGACTGACTGGTGATGCCCAAGTCGCCTCCGAGCGTGTCCAAGATGTGTTCGTCCGCGCCTGGGAGCGCATACGCAGTTTTCGCGAAGAGAGCGCCTTCGCGACATGGCTGCACCGGTTGGCCGTCAATGTCGTACTCCACGAAATGCGGTCGACGAGGCGGCGCGAAGCGCGAATCATGTTGGACGATACGGCGACCGCGTTCGCGCCAGAGGTGCGCATCGACGAACGCATCGATCTGGATGCCGCCGTCTTGCGTCTTCCCCCAGGAGCTAGAGTCGTGTTCGTGCTTCACGATATCGAAGGATACAGCCACGATGAAATCGCCAACTTCCTCGGCAACGCACCAGGAACCGTGCGCGCTCAACTCTGGAAGGCCCGTCAGATGCTAGCCGTATGAAACACGACATCGATCCGCCATACGATCTCTGGCCCGGCATTCGCTCGCGCATTCAATCGCGACGACGCTGGCGCAGAGGGATCGCGATCGCCGGACTGGCGACCGCCGCGACCGTGGCATTCGTCGTCGTGGGCAGGCCATCGAGAGTGCCGAGCGTGCCGATAACGCAAATCACGCCATCAGCCGTCCGAGTCATCGTCGACTCGGCCGATGCCTCGAACGATGCGCGTGTCGAGCAGGAACTGCTCGAAGAGCTCGAGCTCCGCCGCGGCGAGCTGCGGCCGGAAACCGAGGCGGCCGTGCGGGCCAGCCTGCAGACGATCGACAGCGCGATCGTCGAGATCCGGACCGAGATGGTCCGGCGCCCCAATGATCCCGCCTTGGCGCAACTCCTGGCCGAGGCTTATGCCCACAAGGTGGACCTCATGAAGCTCCTGGCGAACGCCTCATGATCGCACTCGCGCTCCTTCTCATCCTCCAGCCCCCCGTCGAGCGCCGTCAAGCGCTCACGCCGGGAGCCGGAGTCAAGATCTTCGTACCGGCTGGGCGCGTACACCTGGTCGGATGGGATAAGGACACTCTGGTAGTCCGTGGCACAGTCACGCGAGGTTCGACGTTCTACTATGGCGGATACCACGGCGGCGTGAAGATCAGCGTGGATCCCGACTCCGGCTCAGCGACCCTCGACGTGTACGTACCACGATCCAGCATTGTCTCCATCAAGGCTGTCAGCGCCGATATCGACGCGAGCGGCGTGTCGGGTTGGTTCTATGGCGTCTCCAGTCGCATTCGGCTCAATGGCACGGTGAAGAACCTCGAAGCCGAGTCCATTTCCGGGGATGTGACCATAGGGGTCACGGCCCCTTGGGTTAGGGGTAGAACCGGACAAGGGCGACTTTCCATTAGTGGGCAGGTCTCGGACGTAAGCGCATCGACGGTTAATGGAGCGATCGACCTGACGACGATAGGGTTGGAACGTGCACGCGTAAGCACGGTCAATGGGAATATCCGGTTCGCCGGCGATCCGGGAACGCAGGGTCTCGTCGACATCGACGACTATGGCGGACCGGTGGACCTTACGCTGCCCCCGCACATGGGCGGCGAGTGCGATGTCACGACCGTGTTCGGCACGATCGTATCAGCGATCCCGTCGGTGCGGCCCGTTACACGAGAGTCCGGGAAGGGGCAGAGCCTCGCGTTCGCCATCGGGCATGGCGCGGCACGCGTGATCGTGAGAACGTTCAAGGGCGACGTGCACGTAACCGCCCCGTCAGGTTGACCGGATATACTGCGCCTATGGTGAGCGCCCTCAGGAAGCACTTGCGCGAGTTGGCCGAGCCGGATCGCGCGCGCTTTCTCCAGGGGTACTTCAAGACCGCCGAGCCGTTCTTAGGGATTCGCGTGCCGGTCCTTCGGAAGCTCGCGCGGCAGTATCGATCGCTGCCGACGACGGACGTCACCGCGCTGCTCCGGTCACGCGTGCATGAGGAGCGGCTGCTCGCCCTCATGATTCTCGTCGGTGCGTTCGCGAAGGCCGAGCCGCTGCGCCGCGCGGCGATCTATCGCGTGTACATGAAGCACCGGCGCTATATCAACAATTGGGACCTGGTCG
>DASRDS010000252.1:0-13507 GCA_035652495.1 Gemmatimonadaceae bacterium | reverse complement strand
GAGCCGATGGACAAGGCCGGCGCGTACGGGATCCAAGGCTACGGCGCGACGATCGTCGAACGGGTCGACGGCGATTTCTTTACCGTCGTCGGACTGCCGTTGGTCCGATTGACGCGGCTCTTGGCCGAGATCGGCGTTGCGTACGACTTCGGCCGATTGCGGCACTCGCTGTCTGAGCCGGATCGCCTGTAGCTTCCGAGTCTATGATCACACTTGCCCTGCTCGCGTTGCTCGCGCGGTCTCCGGTGGACTCGTTCGTGGTCGACTCGTTCCGCTTCGAGAGCGGGGTCACCGTCCCGAACATCAAGATCGTCTACGCGACGTACGGCCATCTCGACGCCGCGCGGGACAATGCGGTCCTCGCGCCGTCGCACTACATGGCTGACCATAACGGCTACAACTGGCTACTGGGACCGGGGCAAGCGCTCGATACGACCCGCTACTTCGTCATTGCGACGGAGATGTTCGGCAACGGGCACTCGTCGAGTCCGAGCAATACGCCGGAGCCGTTTCATGGACCCCGGTTTCCGATGGCCTCGATTCGCGACAACGTCCAGATCGTGCATCGGATGCTGACCGACTCGTTGCATCTCACGCATCTCGCCGCGATCGTGGGATTTTCGATGGGCGCGGAGCAGGCGTTCCAGTGGGCGGTCTCCTATCCCGACTTCGCCGATCGCATCGTCGCGACCTCCGGTACCGCGAAGTGCTGGCCGCATGGCTATGTGCGACTCGAGGGTGAGATCGCCGCGCTGGAGGCGGATGCGGGCTTTCAGGCGGGTGATTACACGGCCGAGCCGATGCATGGCATTCGAGCGTTCGGCGCCGTGTGGGCTGCGTGGCTCTTCTCCCAGGAATGGTGGCATCGCGAGCTCTGGAAAACCGACACGTCGAACGGCTCGTCGGTCGACGATGTGTACAAGCGGATCATCGATGGATTCACGCAGAACGATGCGAACGATATGATCCTGCAGGCTCGCATGTGGGAGCATCATGACGTCGGCACGACCCCAGGCTACCAGGGGACCGAGCAGGCGCTGCGCGCGATTCGCGTGCCGGTGCTGTATATGCCGTCAGAGACGGATCTGTATTTCCCGTTGACCGATGCGAAGTATGAGGCGCAGTTCATCCCACACGTCACGCTTGCGCCGATTCCATCGCTCTGGGGTCATCCGGCCGGCGCGGGAGCTAGTCCCGAGGATCTGGTGTTCTTGAACCGGACCATCGACAACTTTTTGCGCGGCCGCTCAATGGCGCTGAAATAGCCGCGCGACCCGTGAGAGCACATCATCGACCGTGATCAGCGGCATACGGCCTCGCCGGCGCTGCCAGATGACGGCATCCCCGTCCCCCGGCTCGCGAAACTTGTCGATGATCAGCTCATGGTACTTCCGATAGGGCCCAGTGCGCCTAGGGTCGGCGTTCGCCATCAAGCTGATCACCGGTCGATCCAAAGCGACCGCGATATGTAGTGGACCGGTATCGAGCGAGATGACCAGCGCCGACCCATCGAGGATGCTCACCAGCCGCCTCAGACCCAGGCCGAGGGCATTCCGCACCGGATACCGCGCGAGCATCTGGATGCGGTGGGCGGTCTCCAGCTCCCGCGGCGATGTGCCGCCGACCATAACGGGCTCGAGATCGTATGTCGACGACAGCGCATCGGCCACCGCGGCCCATCGCTCCGGCAGCCACTCGCGGTCCGGATCTCCGGCTCCGATGACCAAGGCCGCGATTGGACGATCCAAATTGGCGAAGAACGACCGCTGCCAGGCGCGTTCGTCGGCCCGTGGCCCGATCTGCCAGGCGATCGGCTCGATCGGGATTGTGAGCGCGGTCAGAAACTCGAAGTACTGATCCTGCACGTGCGCGCGCGGACCCGGCGGAATTTTGGCCGTGGTAAATAGCCAGTTCGCATCTCTCGCCCGCGCGCGATCGAATCCCAGCTTCACGGTCGCCGGCGTGAGCGCCGTCACGAATCCGCCCTTGAGCGCGACCTGCAGGTCGAGCAGGAGATCGAATCGCGGCTTGCCGCGCAGTCCCCAGCGATACGCGGCCAATGCGCTCGGTCCGCGATGCGGATCGACCTCGATGATCTCATCGATCGACCGGTGCCCGCGATGGAGCGACGCGGTCGCGGGCTCCATCACCCACGAGATCCAAGCCATCGGGTACTCGCGCTTGATGGCGTTAATCACCGGGAGCACGTGGACGCTGTCGCCGATCGCGCTCAGCATGACGATGCAAATGCGATCGAAGGGCGATGTCACGGCCGGTACCGTGCACGCCAGAGTTTGACGCGGTCCAGCACCGCGGGCACGGTGATGTGCGACATGCCATCCGGCCGCCGCTCCTTCATCCGGCGCGACGGCTCGCCGAAGCCGTTCACGATGAGATCGTGATACTTGCGATAGGGGCCGAAGACGATCGGGTCGTTGTACCCGATGAGGCTGATCACCGGTCGGTCCAGGGCGACCGCCATATGTAATGGGCCGGTGTCGAGCGACACGACCAGCGCTGACCCATCGAGGATGCCGACCAAGCGCCGCAACCCCGATCCGAGCGCATTCCGTACGGGGTAGCGCGACAATATCTGAATCTGATGCGCGGTCGCGACTTCGCGCTCCGAGTTGCCGCCGACCATGACCGGCGCCAGCCCATACTCGGCCGTCAATTCATCCGCGACGGCGGCCCATTGCTCTGGGGACCAGTTCTTCGGCTCGCGGCTCGAGCCGATCACCAGGGCCGCGACCGGGCGATCGATGGGCGCGAAGAATTCCGTCTGCCACGCGCGCTCTTCCGCCCTCGGTGCGAGATCCCATATCACGGGCTCGGCGTTGATGCCTAGGGGGCCGAGAAATTCAAAGTACTGGTCTTGGACATGGCGCGGCCCTTTGACGTGCGGAATCTTGGCGTTCGTAAACAGCCAATTGAAGTCGCGGGATCGGCGAAAATCGAAGCCGAGTTTCGTCTCGGCCGGTACGATCGCCGTCAGCAACCCTGCTTTCAGATATGGCTGCAGGTCGAGCAGCACATCAAACCGCCGCTTGCCGACGGCACGGCGAACCTCATAGTACGATTGGAGTCGGCGAGCGCGATCAAAAACGATCAGCTCATCGATCGCCGGATGCCCGGCGACGAGCTCCGCCGGGCCTCGCTGCAGGATCCACGTGGTACGCGTCGCCGGCGAGTGTCGCTTGATGGCGTTGAGCACGGGCAGCACATGCACCGCGTCGCCGATCGCGCTGAGCATGACCACGCACACGCTCGACCCAACCGATATCATCGGCCGAGTTTGCGCGCGGAGCGCAGGAGTCGCGCGGTATTGCGCTCGGTGACGCGTGGATCATTCGGCGGAAGGAAATACACGCGATCTACGTCTAACACGTACGCGTTCGGTCCATCGACCAGGACGTTGCGCATGTTGAGATCGGGATGCACTGCGCCTGCACGACTCATCATCGCTAGCAGTTGTTCTGCACCTTCTACTGAGAGCAATTCAGTACCAAGCACCTCACGGGTTACTACATCGGCGCGGCACAGACCGGGCAACACCGCGTAGGTCGCGTAGGCGATAATCTCGGGAGTCAGCACGCCATTGGCGCGGAGGCGAACGGAGACAGTGAGCTCGTGAGGCGCGCGCGTGGGTGTCAAAAAGAGATCACGCGTGACGGGCGCCAACAGCCCACCATGGCGCGAATGCCGCACGACGACCGGTGTGCCGCCGAGGGTCACGGCGTACGAAATGCCACGGCCGTGCAGCGATCGGGCTCCCGGGACCCGCGAGGCCCACGTGTGGAGCGTCTGCCCGGAGGCGAGAATCCCATCGACCGCGGCCGCGAACGCCTGCAGCACCACGGCCCGCGCACGGCCGCGGCGGAGCAGCGAGTATCCCGCGGGCGTCTGGCTCAGCCGGCGACCCGAAAGACGGGAATCGCGTGCGTTTTCCCCTTGAGCTCCATGGGGAGCTGCTCCTCGAGCGGCGGTGGGGCTTTGAGCGCCCGTCGCATATCGTCCGACAGCAGGATCTCCCCCGCCTCGGCGGCCGAGCACAGACGGGATGCCGTGTTGACCGTGTCACCGATGACGGTGAACTCGAGCCGGCGCTCGGAGCCGATATTCCCGGCGAACGCTTCGCCGAAATTGAGCCCGATGCCGATCCCCAGCGCCGGCCGCCCAGCCGCTCGCCACTTCACGTTGAGCTGCTCCAGCGCGCGCATCATGTCGACCGCCGCGCGCATCGCCCGGTCGGCGTCGTCGTTCGTGCCGATCGGCGCGCCCCACTGGGCCATGACGGCGTCGCCCATGAACTTGTCGAGCGTTCCGCCGTGCCTAAAGACGCAGTCGACCATCTCGGTGAAGTACTCCGAGAGCAATGTCGCCATGTCGTCCGGCTTCATGGTCTCGGACAAGGCGGTAAAGCCCCTGATGTCGCTGAATAACACCGCAATAGGTCGCTTATCCCCGCCCAATTTCACGGCATCGGGCGCCGTGGCGATTCTCGCGGCCAAACTCGGCGCGAAGTATCGCTCGAAATTGGATCGTACAATCAGCTCTTGCCGAATGCGCTCCGAGAACTGGCCATTTTCGATCGCGGCGGCCGCGATCGACGCGAACGCGATCAAGAAGTCCAGATCATCTTCGCCGAAGCGATGGGTTGATGTGACGTTGTCGACGTAGAGCACGCCAAGCACGCGCCCCTCGCTCCCGACCAGGGGCGCGCACATGGTGGATCGGACGCGCTGCATCAGAATCGACTGCCCGCCAAACCGCATATCCTCAGGCGCGTTGTCAGACAAAATCCCGACTTTGTCTTGCACCGCCGTACGAACAATGGACTGAGGCACCGTGCGTTGAGCCGCGGTCCCATGCCGATCGCGGGACACTTTCGGAACGTTGTCGAGCAAGATCGACACGTAATCCACGTCGAAGATCTGCAGACAAAACCCGGCGATCGTGTCGAGCAGCGCCCCGGTGTCGACGGTACGAGTCAGCCCCTTGGACACCTCGAGCAAGAGCGCCAATTTCTTCGCGGAGCGCTCGTGGTCCTTGTCGCCAGCGTTCGGATGCGTGATGCCGAGGGCATTGCCGTCCGTGACCGGCAGCTGTCGCACGATCGTCGCACCGCGGGGAGGCGTGCCGGGTAATGGTACAGCCGATGGGACGACATGTTCGAGCGACGGCGTCAGCTGCGTCACCTTGAACGGCACCTTGCCGAACGAGATGACGTCCCCGGACACCAACCGCGCGGTCTCGATCCGGCCGCCGTTCAGATAGGTGCCGTTGCTCGAGCCGAGGTCGCGCACCTCGACGCCGTCGTCGCCGGCCACGAGCTCGGCGTGGCGCCGCGAGATGGTCGGGTCGAATACGGGGATGTCGCTCGTCAGCGCGCGGCCAACGACCATGGTCGACCCCACGGGAAGGTCGAAGGTCTGTTCATGCTCACCGCCGACGCTGGTCAGCTTGAACGGCATGCCGCCCGTACCTGTCCGATGGCGGTCAACAACGCCCGCGCCTTGTTCTCGGTCTCCTCCCACTCGCGCGCGGGATCGGAATCCGCGACCACGCCCGCGGCCACCTGCACCGACGCGGTGCCGTTCGCGATGATGCATGTCCGAATCGTGATCGCGAGATCCATGCGTCGGCTGCCGGCGGCGACGTAGCCGACGGCGCCGCCATACGGCCCGCGCCGCTCGGGCTCGAGCTCGTCGATGATCTCCATCGCGCGCACCTTTGGCGCGCCCGTCAGGGTGCCGGCCGGGAACGTGGCCTTGAACACGCTGAGGGCGTTCGCGTCACCGGCCACGGTGCCTTCGACCTGACTGACGATGTGGAGCACGTGCGAATATTTCTCGATCTTCATGAGCTCTGTCACGCTGACGGTGCCAAATTCGGCGATGCGGCCGATATCGTTTCGGCACAGAT
Source organism: Gemmatimonadaceae bacterium (assembly GCA_035652495.1). GTDB lineage: Bacteria > Gemmatimonadota > Gemmatimonadetes > Gemmatimonadales > Gemmatimonadaceae > DASRDS01. Next base: position 7,582 of record DASRDS010000252.1, on the reverse strand, counting down.
CAACCAACATCACGTGCTCGGCTCGCTCTTTCTCATCGGTAATGAGCTCGGCGCTCATCGCATCATCTTCTGCCGCGGTTTTCCCTCGCGGCCGGGTGCCCGCGATGGGTCTCAGCGTCACTTTGCCATCGGCCACTCGTACGTGCACTTCCGGGGAGCTGCCGACCAATTCGACGCCATCGAGTATGAGATGGAACATGTATGGCGACGGATTGATTGCCCGTAAGGCTCTGTACAAGGCCGCCGACGGGAAATCATGGTCGACGTCGATTCTTCGGCCTAACTCCGCTTGAAAACAGTCTCCGGCAAATATGTAGTCACGTATGCGCTCGACATCATCCATATACGCTTCGCGCGTATACGTCGATCGCCCCGTCGCCGCGGGCGCGGTCGGATCAAGATCCAATGGTTCGAGCGCCTTCGGCGCTCTCAATCTCGCCAATATCGCGTCGATCTCGGCCAGGGCGTCATCATATTTCTTCCGAATCTCGGCCGATGCATCTCCGCCGGAGACCGGAACACCCATCACCACCCGCGCGCGAAACCGAAAATTGTCGATGATGACCAGGCCGCGCGTCATCACGAACATGGCATCTGGCACCTTCACACCCTGCGGGGGTGGCGAAGGAAGCCGCTCGAGATAGCGAACGACGTCGTACCCGAAGTACCCGACGGCGCCGCCCCAGAACTGGCCCAACTCGGCCTCGAGGTCGCCGAGATCGGGAGGCGTGTCGCGCGCGAGCACGGTGTCCAGGTCGCCCAGAGGGTCGACGGGACGACGCGGGCCATGCCAGCCGCGCTCGGGTGTCCAGTCCTCGACGACGCCGTCGGTGAGCCGCCAGGCCGACCGGGGCTCGGTGCCCATAAACGTATACCGCGACCAGGTCTCGGAACCCGCGGGCGCGGACTCGAGCAGGAACGCGAACGGTCCGCGCCGGAGCTTGGCGAATGCCGACACCGGGGTGTCCGTGTCCAGCAGGCAATCGCGCCAGACCGGAATGATGCCGCCCGCGGGGCCGGTGGCTTGCGCCAACGCGCAGAATCGCTCAAATCCGGGCATGTTCGCGAACGTGCTGGCCGCGTGTGCCATCATATCGGGGTCATTGGCGAGCGTCGCCGGTTCTCAAGTGTGGAACAGCGCCGAAGCGCGCGCGCTCGCCGAACGCGCCACGGCGCTCCGTGCGCGCCAGCTCGCTGACACCGGACTGGTCGACTACCACGCGACCGCCCACGGCTACGTGACGTTTCTGGCGCAACTCGGCGACGGGCTCCGCGAGCCGCCCAGAATTGTCCGCGCCGACCAGCTCGCGCTCGAAGTCTATTGGCGGGCACCGAATTTCAGCAAGCAGATTATCGAGGGACGGCGCGACACGTTGCTCCTGCCGACGGATATCGTGTACCACCGCGATCACCTCGGCATCGTGCAAAATAATTTCCCCGACGCCATCCGGTTGGGGGAAGGCGATGAGGTCCGCGACGTCGCCCACCCGCTCTCGCGCGTCGGCCTCACGCGTTACGACTTCGCCATCGACGACTCGCTCACCATCGCGCCGCCGCCCGTCCGCGTGTATCGGGTGCTCGTGCGTCCGCATGACCCGGCAGCCGCCGGCATCGTCGGCGCCATCTATATCGAGCCGCGCGAAGGGCAGGTCGTCCGCATGGTGTTCAGCTTCACGCGCCGGGCGTTCCTCCAGCCCGAGATCGAGGACATCTCCGTCGCGCTCGAGAACGCGCTCGTCGACGGACGATTCTGGCTTCCGAACCGGCAGGAGATCACGATCCGCCGCACCGGGACTTGGCTCGATGCGCCGGCGCGCGGGATCATTCGCGCCCGGTGGGAGATTTCCAACTATGTGGTCAATCACGGCGTCGGCGCGTTTTTCGGCGGTCCTGAAATCGTCTCGATCGACTCGACGCATCTCAGGCAGTACCCATGGCACGGGGGCATCCTGGATTCGCTCGACCTGGGCACCCCGGTCGCCAGCGCCACCGACCTGGCGCGGATCGGCGACTACGCGCGTGACTACGCGATCCACCACGTGCAAGGGACCGCGCTCGCCGCGCGGTCGGCGTCCGATTTCGTTCGCGTCGATCGAGCCGAAGGGCTCGCCCTCGGCGCCGGCGTGAGCCACCGGTTCGGATACGGGTTCTCGGCCACCGTTCGCGGGCGCTATGGGTTCGCGGACCATCAGGCCAAGGGCGAGGGCGACCTTACTTGGAATTGGATCACGCTCTCGGCGTATCGCGACTACCGCGATGTGGGTGACCTGCCGGAGGGCTCGCGGCTCATCAATAGCTTGGCCGCGCAGGAGTTCGGGGCCGACCATACGGATCCATATGACACTCGCGGCTTCGCTGCTTCTGTCTCGCTGCCATCCATCGCGGGCTTCGACTGGCGGGTCGGGGTGCGTCGAGAGCGCCAGGATGCGTTGGCTGTGCGTGCGCATCCTACGTCCGGCCATTTCTCCCCGACCGTTCCCGCTGTCTCCCTCTGGCAAACTGCTTCATCACTCTCTGTGTCTCGTCCGACCTCCCCCGGACCTCTTCATACGGATATTCGCCTCGACGCGAGCGCGATTGGGGTGGTCAATTCGTTCGCGCGCGCCGATGCCGTGTTGTCAGTCGAGCGTGCGGAGGGCGTCGATCGGTTGGTCACCCGGACGACTCTAGCGGGGGTAACCGCGGGACCGGTCCCGATCCAGGATGATGTTTTCCTAGGCGGTCCCATAACGGGCCCTGGATACGCCTTCCATGAGTTCGTAGGCCGCGCCGGAGCCTCTGAACATGTCGAGTGGCAGTTCCCGATTCCGGCCCCGGGAATCACCCTAGGACGCTACGGAACGACGCCCAGGACGATTACCCTGGCGCCATACGCCCACGTGCTCTACACCTCGGGCAGCGGTTGGTACCCCTCGGTCGGCCTCGGCGTCCTCAGTGTGTTCAACCTGGTCCGTGTGGACGTAGCCCGTGGCCTACGCCGCGGTGTCTGGACCTTTGGCTTCGACCTCGATCGGGGCCTCTGGCCGGTTTTGTAAAACCCAGGCCAGCAGCAGCGCGCCGGCTGTCACGGCAACATCCGCCACGTTGAAGGTCCAGAACCGTACGCCTCCGACGCCCAGGTCGACGAAATCGACGACGCCGCGCGCCCATCGGACCCGGTCGATGACGTTGCCGATGGCGCCGCCAGTGAGCAGCGCGAGGGCGATCAGTCGCACGGTCTCGCCTGGCGCAGTCCGCAGGTAGGCCCGCCACAGGATCCCGATGACCACGACGGCGGCGCCGGTCAAGAGCCAGCGGGATCCCACCGGGATGCCGGTGGCCATGCCGCGGTTATACGCCAGCGTGAGGCGAAACACATCGCCCACGACATCGTGCGGGACATCGGGTGGCGAGAGGGCCTCGACCGCGAGGCGTTTGGTCGAGCAGTCGAGCAACAATACGGTCAGGAGCACCGGCCAGAACCGCTTTGCCTTAATATTGTTGGACGATGCCACTCGTACTCCTGGTCGAAGATGAGGAGACGCTACGCAAGGTGCTTCGGAGCCTGCTCGAGCGCGACGGATTCGAGGTCGCGGAGGCGGCCGATGGCGCCGAGGCGTTGACCGCCGTCGACCGACTCTCGCCTGACGCCGTCGTGCTGGACCTCAATCTGCCGGTGCTCGACGGCTACGACGTCCTTTCCCGTCTCCGTACTCGGACTACGAGCGCGACGCTTCCAGTGTTGGTCTTGACCGCCAACGGCGACGAAGCGTCCGAGACCCGCGCGCTCAAGATGGGCGCCAACGAATTCCTGACGAAGCCGTTTCGCCCGCGCGCCCTCGGCGCCCGGCTCAAACTGCTGCTGTCGCGCGACGGCGAGTGATTCGCGCATGACCGAGATCCAAGTCGGCGTTGTCGACGTGTATGTGATTCGTCCATCGACCTGGCAGGTTCTCGTACTCCAGCGTGCGACCAATACCCGTTGCCCGGGGAGCTGGGAGACGGTACACGGTCACATCGAGGGTCATGAACCTCCCGAAGCCGCCGCGATGCGAGAGGTGCGTGAGGAGACCGGGTTAGACGTAGAACGGCTGTATAACGTGACCGTACAGCCGTTCTACTTGCACCGCTACAAAGCCGTCCAATTAGCCGTTGTTTTCACCGCGTTTGTCGCTGACGGGCATGAGGTGAAACTCGGCCCCGAACATCAGCAATCCGAGTGGCTCACCGTCGATCAGGCGCTCGCGAGATACACGTGGCCTCGCTCCAGAGCGGCACTGAACGACATCGTCGACCTACTCCACGCAGGTGATGCGGGAGTGGTCGAAGATGTCCTACGGGTACGCTAGACGCGCCGAGGCGTCAGAAACCGCGACGACGCGACGCGGGCAAACAGTCTTCGTCGCGAAAATCGGGAGGAACGTTCGGCTTGACCCGCACACTCTTCGCGGGAATCCCGACGTTGACGTGATAGGCCCGCACGTCCTTCGTCGCGACGGCCATGGCGCCGACCATACCCTGACAATGCACGTGCACGCCCGCGAGCACGGTCGCGTGATACGTGATGCGCACGCCATCGTCCAGTCGCGTGGCGGCGTTCGTCACTTCGCGCCCATCCACGATGCTGTGCGTGTGCGAGTAGATATTGGCGAAGTCGGAGACCGACACGTTGTTCCCGATGATGATCCCACCGCGATCATCGAGCAACACGTTGCGATGGATGACGACGTTGTCGCCCGCCTCGAGATTGTATCCGAACGAGAACTCGACGTTCTGGAACGCCTTGAAGTTCTCTCCGACGCTCTTGAAGATGTGCTGCGCCAATACGCGGCGGAACCGAATGCCGAGGTCGACGTTCTGCCCACCCACCGGGCTCCGGTCGAACGAGTACCACATCCACAAGAGCGGCTTGATCGGCTGGAACTTCGTGTCATCGCACTCGGCGTAGTACTCGGGCTCGAGCGTGATGTTACGCGGATCCAATGACGCCAACGCCAACCGCACGGGCGTCGATACTTTCGTATCGTTGATCGCGGTTTCCCAATTCGTGGCGTACGCGGGGTATGACAACTCCACGAGTGTGCGTCGACACAACGTCGCGCGATCGGTCGAAGGGTTGGCGAGTGCATCGCTGAGCCCGTCGAGCCATTCCTGGGCCAGCGGCAATGAGGGGTGCTCACTCAGCCTGCGCAGGGGGAGGAACGTCATAGCCTCAAGATAACACCAGTGAGACGAGGGCGTCGGCCAGCTCGTCCCGTCCAACTCCCGTCACGGCGCTGAAGGGAATGATCTGCGCCTCCTCCAGCTCGAGATCTCGCCCCAGTTGGGCAATTCGGTCCGAAGCGGCACGCGAGCTCAGCTTATCGACTTTCGTCACGACGACGATGGTTGGCAACTCGATATCGGCCAGAAAATCGAGCATCTGCCGATCTTCATCAGTCGGATCTCGCCGGACGTCCAGCAGTTGCACGACTCCCCGAGGCCCAGGGGTGCTTCGCAAATACCCCTCGATCAGCGGCCGCCAGGCCTCGCGCTCAGTCTTTGAGACACGCGCATACCCGTATCCGGGCAAGTCGACGAGAACGAACTGGTGATTGACGCGAAAGAAGTTGATCTCGCGTGTTCGCCCGGGCGTGTTACTGACGCGGGCGAACTTTCGACGGCGGACCAGGCGATTCAGCAGGGACGACTTTCCGACGTTCGACCGTCCCGCAAACGCGACTTCGGGGAGTTCCGCCGGAGGTCGCCACCCGCCGGGCGAAGCCATCCCACCAAGAAATTCGAGATCCCGAATCGGGAGCGGATCGCTCAGTGTGTCACCGTATCGGGTGCGGGCAGTCCAACCGGCACGGCGCGCTTCGGCCCCGGCCGCAGTGCCACGACGAGCACTTCATCCATCGACTTCACGGCGTGAAATGTCACCGAGTTGCGCACTTCTTCGGGCAACTCCTCGATCTCGCGCTCGTTACCCTGCGGCAGGATGATATGCCGAACGCCGGCGCGATGCGCCGCGACGGCTTTCTCCTTGAGGCCGCCGATCGGCAGGACTCGTCCGCGCAGGGTGATCTCGCCCGTCATGGCGATATCACCTCGCACGGGCCGCCGCGTGAGCGCACTCACGATGGCCGTCGCGATCGCAATGCCGGCACTCGGCCCATCTTTCGGCGTGGCGCCGGCGGGAATGTGCACGTGAATGTCGCGATCCCGATAAAAATCGCGATCGATCGCCAGCTCCTTCGTGCGGCGCCGCGCATACGAGAGCGCCGCGGATGCCGACTCCTTCATGACATCGCCGAGCGTGCCGGTCAGCTGCAGCTTGCCGCGGCCCCGGACGACACTGACCTCGATATCGAGCGTCTCGCCGCCGACCGCCGTGTAGGCCAATCCACGCGCGACGCCTACGACATCCTCGAACGACAGATCGTCCGGGTCGAATGGCGCCGGACCGAGGAGTGCCTTGAGCTCGTTCGTTCGCACGATCGACGGCACCGTCGTATCAGTCGACGGCGTCTTGGCGTCGGCCACGGTGGCTTCGGCCCGTCTCCGGGCGAGCTTGCGAGCCACTCGCGCAATGCGCCGGTCAAGCTCCCGAACGCCGGCCTCGCGGGTATAGCCTCTCAAAATGCCGGGCAGCGCATCGGTTTCCCACGTCACTTCGTCAGGCTTCAGCCCATTTCTCATGAGCTGACGCGGCACCAAGAACTGCCGGGCGATCGCGAGCTTCTCGTGGTCGAGGTACCCGGCCAATCGCAAAATTTCCATGCGATCCCGTAATGGCTCCGGAATCGTCTGAAGAGAATTGGCCGTGGTGATGAACAGCACCTGCGACAGATCGTAATCCAGCTCGAGATAATGATCGTTGAACGCCTTGTTCTGCTCGGGGTCCAGCACTTCTAACAATGCCGCCGCCGGATCGCCGCGATAATCAGAGCCGAGCTTGTCGATCTCGTCGAGCAAAATCACCGGATTCACGACCTCGGCGCGCTTCATGGCCTGAATGATTCTTCCGGGCAACGCACCGATGTAGGTCCGTCGATGTCCCCGAATCTCGGCCTCGTCTCGCACGCCGCCGAGCGACATGCGCACAAATCGTCTGCCGAGGGCACGGGCGACTGAGTGACCGAGTGAGGTTTTGCCGACGCCCGGTGGCCCGACCAGACACAAAATGGGTCCTTCGAGCTTCCCGACCAGCGCCAAAACCGCGATGTAATCGAGAATCCGGTCTTTGACGTCCTCGAGCCCATAGTGATCCTGATCCAGCACCATGCGCGCGTGTTCGACATCGAGCACATCGTCCGTGCGCGCGGTCCAGGGCAGCGACAATAGCCAATCGAGATAATTGCGCCCGACGGTCGTCTCCGGCGACATGGGAGCCGTGCGCCGCAGCTTGCGCAGTTCGCGGCGGGCACGGGCCGCCACCGGCTCCGGCAGTCCGCGCTTCGTGATCTCGGCGTCGACCTCACTCAGGTCGTCGCCTTCATCCTGCCCGAGCTCGCGATTGATCGCGCGCAACTGCTCCTGCAGATAAAACTCGCGCTGATTCTGAAACAGCGATCCGCGCACATCGTCGTCGATCTTCCGCTCGAGCCGCAGGAGCTCGATC
>DASRDS010000251.1:0-19665 GCA_035652495.1 Gemmatimonadaceae bacterium | reverse complement strand
GAGCAGCGGCGGGTCCATCGCCACGTGCGGCGCGATCAGGAGCGAGTACAGGCCCACCGTTATCCCGAGGACCACGAGCAGCGTGAGCGCGCGCTTGAGAAAGAGATCCGCGAACGCGAATCGATAATCCTGGTACAGGATGACGAGCGCCAGCGGCAGCGAGGCGTGGTGGCCGAGCAGTTCGGTGGGCCACGACTCGGTGCCGGACGTGTGTTGACTCAGGTGCAGCGCCATGACCGCGAACGCGGCCAGAGCGACGGCCGTCAGAGCCCGACGCCATCCGGGCTCTCGGCGAGCGAACACCGCGAGGACGACGATCAGGACCGCGAACCCGATTGATGTCGTCATGAGCGCCGCCCGCGATGGCAACGGCTCGCCCCGTCCGGCGGCGATCAACTGCAGCGCACCGGCGACCGCGCTCAGACTGTAGGCGAGCGACACCAGCGTCCCGCCCCCGCGTCGGCGCCCGGTCGACTGGACCGCCGAGTGCACGACGACGGCCGGCAGAAATCCCAGGGCGCAAAACGCCAGCGCCACGATCCACGGCCATGCGCGCGGGAGCGGCGCGGCCACTCCCAGGTCCTGCAGGCCGTAGATCACGAGTGCGACCGAGTTCCAGGCGAACCCCAATCCCGCCGTCGCGAGCGCGATGCGGTCGCCCGCCGCGTGCCGGCGGACGGTCATGACCGCCAGCATCGCGTACAGCACTACGCCCGCCAAAAATCCGACGATCGTCACACCAGTCTACACTCCGATGGTGAGGCGAAAATTAACGGTGAACGGCCGACCGATGGATGCGCCGCTGAAGAACGCGCCTTTCAATATGTACTGGGCGTTGAAGAGATTCGTGAAGAACACCTCGGGGCGAACGTACGTTCGCTGTGCAAATAGTGTGTAGCCGAGGCTCAGGTTCTGGACGTAGTTGGGATGGACCTTGAACTTGCTGTTGAAGCAGAACAAACACGTCCCATACGCTTTCACGTCGTCCGGGTTGGTGCCGTCCGGAGTCAGTCCGTTGGTGAGACCGGACCCATAGATGCCGCTGGCGGTGACGTAGAAGGCGTGGGCGCTATAGGTGAGATTCGCCACCACGGAGACGCGCTGGTCGTGATCCAGGTCGAACGTGTAGTTCGGCGTCTGAATCGGGAAGAAGCCGCCACTGATCGGGCCGCGTCCGTACGCGTGGTTGATCGCGAAGTTCACGTAGCCCGAGAACGGCCCAGCAGGCTGCCACTCTAGGGCATCCTCAACACCGACGACCTGAACCTCAGCGATGTTCACATCGGTCGTGATCTGCGATCCGGGTACCGTGTTGTCATCGATTCCCGGAGTGCTGACCTTGTGATACACGGCAGCTTTGTTCACGAACCCGAGGGGGAATCGATGTATATACCCGCCCTCATAAAATGCATCGCGCTCGGGGAGCGTCGGTGTCGTGACGACGTTCGAATCCCCAGCCTTGGTAATCGAGCGCAGGTCTTCGATGTTGGTGGGGATGAACTGCCGGCCAAAGTAGAAGTAGATGGTATTCCAAGGGTCGGGGAAGAAATTCAGTCGAATGCGGGGGCTCCACTGCGTCTGATTGCCGGCGAAGGGTGCGACATGGCTGTCAAATCGTACTCCTGCCCGAAGCTCCACCCACTCGAGGGGTTTGACCGACACCTGCGCGTAACTTCCCCAGTCATATCCGTTGAGGTTTGAAATCGACTGGATGGGCCCATGGACGCCGGTGGGATCGATCAGCTCGAAGTTCTCGTTCCCTGATGTATGTGAGTACAGCGTGCCGATCTTCCCCTCCACAACATCGGCGATGATCGGGATCTCAAGGTCCGTCTTGATGCCGACCGTATTGAACGAACGGTTCTCCGAGACATTCCGTGGCGTCTGCGTGGGATCTGCAGCGTCGACGAACGTGGGACTGTCGTTCGAGCCGGGCCGATAGTTGAGCGAGCCGTGCCGATAGAACGGCCCCACGAACAATTCGGCCGACGAATCCCCGCCAAACCGATGACGATACGAGAGATTGACGAACGCGTTCACATCGGTCTGATGATCGTTCAAGACCGCGCCGCCCGTCGAGTCGTATGGGATGTCGAAGTGTGTCTTCGAGTAATTGCCATCGAGCGAAAGCAGGTCGTGGGCCCCGCCCGAGTACTGCAGCTTCCCGAATCCGAAGTAATCCTGCCCGGCGTTGTGAAAATTGACGGGCGCGTTCGCCGAGTTCCCCATGACTGGCTCGAGGCGCATGTCTGACCCTTGCGCCGTCCCGGAGACGAACGCGCCGATGGGCCCGTCGTTGCCGCTCATCGACAACGACTGCCCGAGCGCACCGTACGAGCCGCCGTACGTCGCCTCCTCACCGTGGAATCCGCCCGCCGGCACGCGAGTCTGAATGTTGATCACCGCGACATTCTTGCCGCCGTACTCGGCGTCCCAGGCCCCCGTCTGGAAATCGATGCTCTGGACGACCGAGGGATCGAACAGCTCGTTCAGTGACCCGGAGACCCCGGACGGCACGGGTACACCATCCACATAGTACTGGTATTCGGCGTGCTGTCCGCGAATATGCACTTCCCCAGTCGGCGCTCGCGCGGCGCCGGCCATTGCTTGCTGCAGGATTCCCGAAGTCGTGGTCGTCGGCGCCGAGTGGGATTCGTTCTGGCTGTAAGTCTGGTCGCCGGACCGGGTGTCGACCGTGACCGGTGCCTTCGATGATACCTGGACCTTTTCGAGCTGCGGCGGCGCCGCGATCAGCTTGAAGTCCACGCGGAGCGTCGCGTTGTCGATCGTGACCGATCGGGTCTCGGCGACGAATCCGATGAAGTGAGCGGCGACCGTGTACGAGCCGGCCGCGACATTATGAATGACGTATCGGCCGAAGGGATCGGTCGATGTGTTGGCGAGAACGGCGGTGCCTTGTTGCACCGTCACCTCGACACTCGGCAGCGGTGCGCCGGTGGCGCTATCAGTAACCGTCCCGACGACGTCGCCTCCGAGGAGGAGCGCTATCAATGGCAGCATACGCCGAGGATAGGCGGGGACGGTCGAGGCCGACATGAGAACTCAATGAGCGGTCGGCATCTGTCAACGGATTGTCGTGCGGGCCACGTGAAGTGCACCTTTTCGTCATGCTGCTCGAGGCCCTATTCGATTCCTGGGACCGGAACAACCGGATCCTCGTCAATTTGCTTCACGCCGTCCCCGCGGACGGGTTCGACCTTCGCGTGATGGCGGACAGCCCATCCGTTGGCGAGATGTTTCGGCACATCCACTACGTCCGCCTCGTCTTCGTCGAGGAGGACGTCCCCGAGATTCCCGTCGACGTGCCGCGCGATGAATGGGCCGTCGAGCGCGATGTCGGTCGCATGGCGGCGATGCTGAACGACAGCGCTCGCGCCGTGCGGGATGCGGTGAAGACCCGGCTCGAGTCAGGTCGGCCGATGAACCTGCACTATGATCATCCGGTTCTCTTCATGCAGCATATGATCTGGCATGAGGGGTATCATCATGGGCAGATCAAGCTCGCGCTCAAGATGGCGGGGCGGCCACTCGCTGACGAAGTGGCCGGGTCGGTGACTTGGGACGTGTGGATGGATAAAACCGGAGGATCGTGAGATGCTCGCATTCATGCTCTTGCTCGCGGATAGCGTGATCGCCCCAGGCTCGGGCGCGGCCATGTGCAATGCGCTCGCACCGGCGGACTTCGTTCACGCCGGCGTGCCAGTGACGAAGCTCAATCCGCCGCATGTCGACGACGACGGCGCGAGCGTGTACTGCGACTACGGGAGTACCGCCGGCAAGGTCGAGATGGATGTGTTCTATCCGGCCGCGCCATCGCCGGCTGATGCCGCGAAGGTCGAGGCGGTGACGATTCGCGAGACGCAGGGGAAGTACGAGCCGGCGAAAATCGCTGGTGCGGATGATGCGCAGATCGGTACCGCCGGAGCCTCTGCCCTTTTTGTATGTCGCCGCGGCACGGCGGTGGTCATGATCAGCGTACCAGCGGCCGCGCACGCGCAACTGTACGGCCTTGCTCGCATGGCCCTCGCTCGACTCACCCCTTGAGAATTTTCCTCGCCGGCGCCACCGGTGCTATCGGGCAGCGGCTCGTGCCGCGGCTCATCGAGGCGGGCCACGACGTCGTGGGCACCACGCGCTCGGCGAGCCGAGCCGAGGGCCTGCGCGCCGCGGGTGTGTCACCGGTCGTCGTTGACGTGTACGACGCGCCCTCGATCCATCGTGCGGTAGCCGACGCACGACCCGATGTCGTCATCCAACAACTGACGGATCTCCCGCAAAACCTGGAGCCGAGCCAGATGACGGAGGGGATCCGGCGCAATGCGCGTATCCGTCGTGAAGGCACGCAGCATCTGGTGTCGGCCGCCCTCGCCGCCGGCGTGCGGCGGATGATCGCGCAGAGCATCGCGTGGATCTATGCGCCCGGACCCGAGCCGCATGACGAGGACGACCCGTTTGATCTCCACGCGCAGGGTCTGCGGGAGATCACCGTCGGCGGCGTCGTCGCGCTCGAGCGCCTCGTCCTCCATTCGCCGCCCATCGAGGGCGTCGTCTTACGCTATGGGCACCTCTACGGGCCTAACACCGGCGCCGATCGCGCCGACCCACCGGCCATTCATGTCGACGCCGCCGCGTTGTCTGCGCTGCTCGCCATGGAGAAGGCACGCAGCCCGATATACAACATCGCCGAACCCAATGCCTACGCCTCAACGGAACGGGCGCGGCGGGAGTTAGGGTTCGATCCCGCCGTTCGACGCTAAGGTGCGGCAGATGTTGGCCGTCACATCGTCCACCGGATACAGACACTCGATACGAAGCCCTTCGATCGTCACGTCGCGCGGCGTCGCGAAGGTCGTGATCGTGGAGAAAAAGCGCATCACGATATCCCCTTTGTGAAATTCGCAGGTGAGCATCGGCACGGGCGCCGTGCTCAGATCCCGCTTTCGCCAGCGATCAGGCACGCCAGGGTACGCGAGCACTTCGTCCAACAACGCCCGCGCCTTCGTATCGGATGGTGCCGCGGCCACCTGGTCGTGCAGCAGCTTGACGCAGTCCTCGGCGACCTCGTCCCAGTTATGGATGAACGGCCGCATATCGTGCGGATCGAAGATCTGCCGCAAGATGTTGTCGTGGATGTCCGCGCCATCGCGTATCCACCCGAACAAGCGCTTGAGCGCGTCGTTCGTCATCAGAACGTTCCAGTAGACGTCCGTGATGAACGCGGGATACGGCTCCTGCTGCGCTAGAATAAACTCGATAGCCTGCCGCACGAGCGTCATCTTCGGCGCGTCCAGCTCCGTCTCGCTGTATTGCGCCGCATACCCGGCGGCGACGAGCATGGTGTTCCGCTCGCGGAGGGGAATGTCGAGCGCATCAGCGAGCCGCTTGATCATCTCAACCGTCGGCTGGGACTTCCCGTTCTCCACCCGGTTCAGGTGCCGCGCCGAGATCTCGGCGCGCAACGCCAGATCGAGCTGGCTCAAGCGGCGCGCGGCGCGCCATTCGCGAAGCAAACTGCCGATGGCCATGCCGAGAAATATAGGACATGGGAGGTCATTGCTTTGCGCAGGCGCCACTGTATCCTGCGCGCCATGCAACGTAGAGACTTCGTTCAGCGCACGATCACCGCTGCGCTGGCAGCCGTCGTGCGCCCCGGCGCCTTTTCATTCCCGCCCTCCGAGGTCGCGTCCTTCCGCGCGGCCCGCCGTTTTGCGTCCACCCCATTCGGCAAGATCGCCTACGTCGAACGCGGCACCGGCCAGGCCGCGCTTTTTATTCACGGCTTCCCCCTCAACTCTTTCCAATGGCGCGGAGCCCTGGACCGCCTCTCCGCGCACCGTCGCGTCATCCTGTTCGACTGGATGGCGAGCGGCTACTCAGAGATCCCCGAGAGTCAAGCCGTCACCCCGGCTGACCAAGCCGCGATGGTCGCCGCCTTCCTCGACGCCCTCTCCATCCGCACCGTCGACCTCGTCGCCAACGATAGCGGCGGCATGATCGCGCAACTGTTCATGGCCCGTTCCCCCGACCGCGTGCGCACCGTTCTGCTCACGAACTGCGACACGGAGCCCAACTGTCCCCCGGCGGCAGTGCTGCCGCTCATCGACCAAGCGCGCGCCGGCACCTTCGCCGACCAGGCCTTCGCCCCTTGGGTGGCAGATAACTCCAAAGCCCGCGGCCCGGATGCGCTGGGTGGCCTCTGCTACATGGACCCCGCTCATCTCACCGATGACGCCGTCAACTACTACATCTCGCCTTTCGTGAGCTCCCCGCTCCGCAAAGCGCAGATCAACGCCTGGACCCGCTCCCTCGCCCCAAACCCGCTCGCGGGCGTCGAGTCGGCCCTCAAAGGAATCAAGGCCCCAGTCCGTATCCTCTGGGGCGCGGGCGACAGGATCTTCGACCAGTCGAGCGCCGACTATCTCGACCACGTCTTCCTACACTCGCGCGGTGTACGTCGCATTCCAGACGCGAAGCTCTTCTTCCCCGAAGAGTTGCCTGACGTGATCGCCGAAGAGGCCCGCCAGCTATGGGGACTGAGCTAGCGCCCTGTGTTACTGCTTCGATCCGAAGAGCCATAGGCTGGCCAGGCCGAGAACCCCGGCGCCCAGGGCGCCGTACAGCATCACGATCGCGAACCCGTGCGTGAGCGCCGCATGCGCGAGGCCGGGATCGCTTCCGAGCGACGTGACTGCCTCGCCCGCCACGAGCGACAAGGCGAGCGCGTGCACGCGCCGTCCATCACCGGAGCCGAGGGAGGCCGCGAGATGCATCGCGACCCCGCTCACGAGGAGCGATCCCATGAGCGCAATGTTGATCGCCAGGGAGATGAGTCGCGCGCTCATGTCGATGCCCGACGCCATGCCGGCGCGCGTACTGGACACGGACCCCGTCGTGGTATTCGTGACCGGCGTGTTGGTCACGGCGAGACCGATGCCAGCCAGGAGACATCCTGGCAGCATGGTGAGCCAACTGGGATGTCCGGCGCGACTCCCGAGCAGCATGAAGGAGAAGCCGAGGCCGATCGTGAACAGACCCGACGGGATCACGAATCGCGGCGCGTAGCGGAGCGACAGCCGCTCGCCCAGTGGTGGAAAGACCACCGTGGGGAGCGTGTAGGCCAAGAGCGACCATCCGGCGTGGACGCTGTCGTACCCGAGACCGCTCTGGAAATAGATGGGGAGATAGATCATGAACGGCCAGAAGCTGAAGTTCATGCCCATCGATCCCATGATCGCGCCCGAAAAGTTCCGAATGCGAAACACCGAGAAGTCGAACATCGGGCGCACGGCGCGCATCTCGGCGATCACGAACGCCGCGGCACTGAGGACCCCCACGGTGATCAGCCCCCAGGCCGTCGGACTGCCGAACCCGAGATCCGGCCCTTGGGTGAGGTATGTGGCAACGCAAAGCGTCGCGAGCGACAGGGTCACGATGCCGATCGTGTCTAGCGTGCGGGCTTCGGGGTCGCGGGACTCGGTGACGGCGTGGGCGATGGCCAGCCCGTTGACCGCCGCGAGCGGGACGTGGACCAGGAACACCCACGGCCAGCTCGCCAGCGCGACGATCGCGCCGCCCACGATCGGGCCGAACCCGAGGCCGATCCCGAAGACGATGCCCCACATGCCGAACGCCCGCCCGCGTTCCATGGGGTCCTGGAACTGGTGCGAGAGGACCGCGATCTGACAGATGAGCATCGCGCCCCCGCTCATGCCCTGGAGAAACCGCGAGGCGATCAAAAGCGGCGTGTTCCGCACGAGACCGCAGGCGAGCGAGGTCACGCCGAACGCGACGGTGCTCACGGCGAACATTCGGCGGCGTCCAAACCGGTCTGCCAACGTTCCCGTGGCCATGAGGACCGTGGTACAGGCGATCGTGTACGCGTTCATGACCCACTGTACCTGCCGGAAGTCGGCGTGCAGCACGCGTTCCAGCGTCGGCAGAATGACGGGGACGCTGGAAATTTCCAGGCCAAACATGAGCGCGGACAGACAGACGGCGGCAAGCGTCAAGAGCGGCATGGCATCGAACGTACCCGTCGCGCCGAGCAGCTCGGCAGGGGCATCGGCGATATTTCAGTGACAACACCGAGGGATAGACGCCATGCGCATGACGTTGGATGTGGAAGCCGTGCGAGCATTCGTGCTCGTCGCTGATCTCAAGAGCTTTACGCGCGCCGCCGAGGTGCTCGGCAGCACGCAGGGGGCGGTGAGCGTCAAGCTCAAGCGCCTCGAGGATCGCCTGGGCGCGCGACTGATCGAGCGCACGCCACGGCAAGTGCGTCTCTCATCGCACGGCACGGCGTTCCTGGAGGCCGCGCGCGCGTTCGTGGCCGCGCACGAGCGCGCCGTGCAGGGCGTGTCCGGCACGTCCCGGCGCTTTGCCCTGGGCGTCGCCGCGCACGTGGCCGGGCCGGAGTTGCCGGCGATGCTCGCGCGGGTGCACGCGTACGATCCGATGCTCGTCATCGACGTGCAGATCGCGACCTCGCGCCGGCTGCTCGATGCCTTGGATCAGGGGATGCTGGACGCCGCGATCATCTGGCGCGAGGACGATCGGCGCCGCGGCGAAGTGCTCGCCAAGGACACCTTCGGCTGGTTCGCCGCCCCATCGTTCTCCTATAGGCGGGGCGAGCCGCTCCGCCTCGCGTCACTGGCGGCCGATTGCGGCGTGCGCGACCTAGCGATCCGGGCGTTGGATGCCGCCGGCATCCCGTGGACCGAGGCCTTTCACGGTCGCACCGCGGCGGCCGTGCGCGCGGGAGTCGAAGCGGGCCTCGCGGTCGCGGCGCTCTCCCATCGGGTAGCGCCCGCGGGCACCGTCGACGTCGGTACACGATTTCATCTACCGCGGCTTCGCCCCATGGATATCGTGCTCCACGCGGGGCTCACCGACATCCGGTCGCGCGATATCGTGCGGACGCTTGCCGCAGCGTTTCGCGAAACCACCGTCAACGTCGGGCAGGACGCGCCAATGGTCACCTGCCGCGCCACGCGCGTGTAGCCGATGGAAAGGCGTCAGGAAAGCTCGACGAGAATCGCGCCTTTCTCTACCGCCGTCCCCGGCGCGACGGAGATCGCACGTACGGTGCCGGCGCTCGGGCTGCGGAGTTCGTTCTCCATCTTCATCGCCTCCATCACGACGAGCCCCTGGCCCTCCGTGACGGTGTCGCCGGTGGCGACGAGGAGGCGGGTGATGAGGCCGGGCATCGGGGCCTTGAGAGGGGCCGGGCCAGAGGCGGCGGCGGAGGCGCGGGTTAGTTCGCGGATCGCGCGGCCGCGTTCGTCGACGGCGTCGATGGAGAAGCGGTAGCCATCGAGGGAGAGGGTGTATTGGCCAGGACCCGCACCTGGACGAACCGTCACGCGGTGGACGGCGTCGCCGACGCGGAGGAGCCAGAGAGGTGAGCCCGGAATGGGCTCTAGGGTGATGGGGTTGCCAGCGGCATCCTGGGCGACACCATCCGGCGTGACCTCGACGGATTGGCGGACGCCATTGACCTCGACCGAGTATTTCATCGCGAGAGCTCGACCACGGTTTCGACGTGGGCCGTCTGGGGGAACATGTCGAAGGCTCGAACGGCCATGATTCGATATTCTGGCAACCGAGAGATATCGCGGGCTAGTGTGGCTGGGTCGCAGCTGACGTACACCATCGTTTGCGGACCATTGCGCGCGAGAATGTCGGTAACGGTCGCGTCGACGCCCGTGCGCGGCGGGTTCAGGATCACCACATCGGCTGGCAGCGCATCCGGCAACGCATCCTCTACTCGCGCGGCGAGCGACCGCGAGTGAGACGGCAGGCGCTCGGCCACCCAATTCGCGGCCGCGCGATCGAATTCTATCGCCGTCACCTTCACGCCACGCTCGGCCAGAGCCAAAGCCGTGGTGCCGCGGCCCGAGTACGCGTCGACCACTGAGGCCGGCGCGTAGAACCACACGCGGTCGACGACGTAGGCATGCAGCGTCGAGGCCAGCGAGGTATTTACTTGGGCGAACGACGAGCCTAACGCCTGAGGAATCCTCGAGTGCAACAGACGGCGAGCGCTGTCATCCGGAGCCCACCACAATTCAGATAACTCTGGAACCGCCGCGAAGAGCTCGTTGGCCTGATCCCAACGTGACCCACCTTCAAGCGTGAACGCATCGCCTTGAACCGCACCGCGCAACTCAGCGGCGGAAGGCAGGAGATGAGCGTGCGCCATGATCGCGCGCCATACGCCCAGCACGGATTCGGCCGTGATAGGACAGTCACTGAGCGAGAAAACCGCGCTCGCGTCGTCGTATGGATGCAGGCCAGCAATCCACCGCCCACCCGTCCGACGCAGTGCGAGCGTCAACTTTGAGCGATAGCGCCACTGGGCCGGACTGGGGACCACTTCAGGCAGTGGGACTTCGCGACGGCCGATGCGAGCGAACGTGTCCTGAATGATCCGCGCCTTCGCATCGAGTTGAGCCATGTACTCCAGGTGCTGCAATTGGCAGCCCCCGCACCGATCCGCGCCGTAGTGCGGGCATACCGGCGACGCGCGCGATGGAGACTCGCGGAGTAGCCGCGATAGTTCGCCGCGCGCGAAGCGGCGGCCAGTGGCGTAGCGAATGTGCGCGCGGTCACCCGGCGCGGTGCGCGGCACGAACGCGACGAGGCCGTCCATCCGCCCGACCCCGTCGCCACCCGCGGCGATCGAGTCGATGTCGATATCGGCCTCCGCCATCGCGGCCCGGCGCATCGCGGGTTCCCTAGCCCAAGGCTTCGCGACGCGCCACCGCGACCCACAACGAGGTGCCTCGCGGCGGCGTGGGCTGGGCGACGACAGTGCCGTTGGACGAGCGGCGAGGCGCGTGACGGCCGTGCGCTAAGAGAGCGCCGGCGACGGCGGCGAGGTCGGTCAGCGATTGGGGTGGAGTCGCGGCGGTCGTCAGAGACGGCAGGCGACGCTCCAGCCAATGAATGTCGATCGCCCCCGCGCGGAACTCGGCGTCATCCATCACGCGCATATGGAAGTCTCGCGCGGTCTCGACGCCCTCGATCACGAGCTCGTCGAGCGCGCGGCGCATGCGGTCGATCGCGCCCGCGCGCGTCGGCGCCCAGACGATCAGCTTCGCGAGCATCGGGTCGTAGAGCAGGCCGACTTCACTACCGACTTCAATGCCGCCATCCCAGCGGACACCTGGACCCGACGGGATATGGAGTGCGGTGATCCGTCCGGTCGACGGGAGGAATCCCTCCATCGGATCCTCGGCCGTGATCCGGCACTCGATCGCCCACCCGCGCGGCGTCAGGCCGTGCATGAAGGCCTCGGGGATCTTCTCGCCGGACGCGATCCGGATCTGCCATTGCACGAGATCCAGACCATAGACGAGCTCCGTCACCGGATGCTCGACCTGGATGCGCGTGTTCATCTCGAGAAAGTAGAACTTCCCGTCGCGATCCAGCAGAAACTCGCACGTGCCCGCGTTCACGTAACCGGCGGCACGCGCAGCGTTCGCGGCCGTCTCGCCCATCGCCCTCCGCAACTCCGGCGTGACCGCCACGCTCGGCGCCTCCTCGACGACTTTCTGGTGACGCCGCTGCACGGAGCACTCGCGCTCGCCAATCGCGATCACCGTCCCGTGCGTATCAGCAAGCACCTGAATCTCGACGTGCCGCGGACCCGAGATGTACTTCTCGACATAGACCGCGTCGTCACCAAAGGCATTCAACGCTTCGCGCTTCGCGGCATCCAAACTGTGCGCGATTTCGGCCTCGGAAGCGACCACGCGCATGCCTTTGCCACCCCCACCCGCGGCCGCCTTCAGCAAGACCGGATAGCCAAACTGCGCGGCGACGGCGGCCGCTTCTTTCGCGTCCTTGAGCGGTGACGTCGTACCGGGGACCACCGGGACACCCGCCGACTGCGCCAACCGACGCGCGGCGGTCTTCGACCCCATCGCCTCGATGGCCTCGGGCGGCGGCCCGATGAACGTCAGCCCCGCATCCCGAACCGCCCGCGAGAACTCGGCGCGCTCCGACAGAAATCCGTACCCGGGATGCACGGCCTCCGCGCCCGTGAGCTTGGCGGCGGCGAGAATCTTGTCGATGACGAGATACGTCTCGCGCGATGGGCCCGCGCCGAGTGGGACCGCCTCGTCAGCCTCACGCGCATGCAGCGCGTTGCGATCGGCGTCGCTATAAACCGCGACCGAGCGGATTCCCATCTCGCGGCACGCGCGAATCACACGGAGGGCGATCTCGCCGCGATTGGCAATGAGAATCTTCTTGAACATCGCGCTATAACGGTATGTTACCGTGTTTCTTAGGCGGGTTCTTGTCGCGTTTTGTCTGAAGTGTATCCAGGGCTTCGATCAGGCGCGGACGGGTCTCGCGCGGGTCGATGATATCGTCCACGTACCCGCGTCCGGCAGCCACGTACGGGTGCGCGAACTTGTCCCGATACTCGCGGATCTTCTCGTCAGCTGACGACCCGTTCTGGATCTCTTTGCGGAACAAGATCTCAACAGCACCCTTGGGGCCCATCACCGCGATCTCGGCCGTCGGCCACGCCACGTTGAAATCGCCGCGAATGTGCTTGGATGACATAACGTCGTAGGCCCCGCCATAGGCCTTCCGCGTGATCACCGTGAGCTTCGGCACGGTGGCTTCGCAGTAGGCGTAGAGCAGCTTGGCGCCGTGCTTGATAATGCCGTTGTGCTCTTGGGCTACGCCGGGGAGAAATCCTGGAACATCGACGAGCGTCACGATCGGGATGTTGAACGCATCGCAGAAACGGACGAAGCGGGCAGCCTTCAACGAAGAGTTGATGTCGAGGACACCCGCCAGCACCGCAGGCTGGTTCGCCACCAGGCCAACCGAGTAGCCGCCCAGGTGCGCGAACCCGACCAGGATATTGCCGCCATAGTCTGGCTGAACCTCGAAGAACTCACCATCGTCGACGATGAGCCGAATGACATCGCGCATATCATACGGCTTGGTATCGGTGTCCGGAACCACGGACAGCAGCTTCTCGTCCTTCCGGTCACGCGGATCCGTCCCCTTCCCCCGCGGCGGATCATCGACGTTGTTGAGCGGCAGGTACGAGACGAGCTTGCGGATCCCCGCGAGGCACGCGACCTCGTTCTCGTACGTGAAGTGCGAGACGCCCGACGTGCCGCCGTGCGTGTCGGCGCCGCCGAGCGCTTCCATCGTCACGTCTTCATGCGTAACCGTCTTCACGACGTTGGGCCCCGTGACGAACATGTACGAGGTCCCGCGCACCATGAACGTAAAGTCCGTGATCGCTGGCGAGTACACCGCGCCACCCGCGCACGGCCCTAGGATGGCCGAGATCTGCGGAACGACGCCCGAGGCGAGTGTGTTGCGCAGAAAGATCTCGGCATAGCCGCCGAGCGAGACCACGCCCTCCTGGATGCGCGCGCCGCCGGAGTCGTTGAGCCCGATGACCGGCGAGCCATTCCGCATCGCCAGATCCATGACCTTACAGATCTTCTCGGCGAACGCCTCGGACAGCGAGCCGCCGAAGACCGTGAAATCCTGCGAGAAGATATAGACGATGCGGCCGTCGATGCGACCGTGCCCGGTGACGACGCCGTCACCGTAGACGCGCTGGTCGTCGAGCCCGAAATCGTACGAGCGATGCGTGACGAAGCGATCGAGCTCGACGAAGCTCCCGGGATCCAAGAGCGCATCAATGCGTTCCCGGGCCGAGAGCTTGCCTTTCTCGTGCTGCGCTTTGATGCGCGCGGCGCCGCCGCCGAGCTCCGACTCCGCCCGACGTTCTTGGAGGAGTCGGAGCTTGTCCTGCATGGACAAGGAGTGAGTCCTCGACTATGCCGAGGACTACTGCTCGTCCGGGCCTTGCAACGGCCCGATATCGTTTTCCGATTCCATCGGGATGACCTTCGATGGCGTCTCGGGGCGCGGCGGCTGCTCCTCGGGGATACCCGTCACCGCCAACACGATGCGGCGGTGGATCGGGTCGACCTCGAGGATCCGCACATCGAGGTTCATCGTCTCATAGACGATGTCGGCCGGGGACGAAACCGGCTTGCCGTTGTTCAACTGGCTCACCGGGACAAAGCCCTCGATATCGTTGCCGATATCGACGACGACGCCCTTGTCCATCAGCCGCACAACTTTTCCACGTAGTTCGGTACCCACGGGGTAAGTTTCCCCGATCCGCAGCCACGGATCTTCCTCCGCCTGCTTGAGACCCAAACTGATCCGCTTGTTGTCCGAGTCGATATTCAAGATCACGACATCGACTGTGTCGCCCTTCTTCACGACTTCCGACGGGTGCTGGACACGCTTCGTCCAGGACATGTCGGAGATATGAATCAGGCCATCGATGCCCGGCTCGATCTCCACGAACGCGCCGAAGCTCGTCAGGTTGCGGACCTTACCCGTGATCCGCGTGCCGACGGGATACTTGAGCGGCAACACGACCCACGGATCTTGCTCCGTCTGCTTCATGCCGAGCGAGATCTTCTCTTCGTTCGGATCCACCTTCAGCACCACGGCCTCAATCGCCTCACCGATCGATACGAGCTTCGACGGGTGACGCACGTTCCGCGTCCACGACATTTCACTGATATGAACGAGGCCTTCGATGCCCGGCTCCAGCTCAATGAACGCGCCGTAGTTCGTGATCGAGACGACCTTGCCATGCACCCGCGTCCCAACCGGGTACTTGGCGGCGACGTCCTTCCACGGGTAGCTCTGGAGTTGCTTGAGACCCAGTGAGATCCGCTCGCGCTCCCAGTCGATGTCCAGAACCTTGACTTCCAGCTCCTGACCGATGTGCACCATCTCCGACGGGTGGGCGATGCGGCCCCAGCTCATGTCCGTGATGTGCAGCAGGCCGTCGACGCCACCGAGATCGATGAACGCCCCGAAGTCCGTGATGTTCTTGACCACGCCCTTCCGGACCTGATCCTTCTGGAGCTCCTTCATTAGCTTCTCGCGCTTGCCGGCGCGCTCGGCCTCGAGAATCACCCGGCGCGAGACGACAATATTCCGGCGGCGCTTGTTCAGCTTGATGATCTTGAACTCGTACTTCTGCCCGAGCAGCTCGTCGATGTTCGGCACGCGACGCAGCGCGATCTGCGAGCCCGGCAAGAACGCGTCGACACCCATGAGATCGACGACCACGCCGCCCTTGATCTTCTTGACGAGCGTGCCCTCGACCGGCTGATCGGTCTCGTACGCGACCCGAATGCGCTCCCACACGCGCATGAAGTCGGCCTTCTTCTTCGAGAGCACGACCGAGCCTTCCTGATCCTCCAGGTGCTCGAGCAGCACTTCGACGATATCACCAGCCTTCAACTCCGGCATGTCCTTGAACTCTTCGTACGGGACCGTGCCTTCGGATTTGAAGCCGATGTCGAGGACGACCATGTTGTCGCGAATGCCCTGGACCGTGGCTCTTACGATCTCGCCTTCCTCGATCGAAGCCATCGTGCCCTGGTACAACTCGAACATGCGCTCGTACTCGTCAGAGTCCGGCGAGTATTCATCCTCGTCGTAGAGCTCCGGACGGCGATTGGCGAGCGGGCGAAGTTGAGCCTTCTGCATGTCACGCTTTTCGCGCTGAGACAAACCGGTGCTCGGCCCGCCGTTATCTGCGGGGGAAGAGGGTGTCACTGCGGAAGAAACCGGGGTTTCAAGCTCGGGCATAAAACGGGTTAAGGTGGCCGTGGGCGGACTGGGGGAACCGAAAAAGGTAGCTGGACTGGGTGGCTCAGTCAATGGAAAGTCACGGCGGGAGGCCCATTTACGACCGTAGTCGGTCGATCGCGGCCTCGGCGAGCGCGACGATGCGGGCCACCTGCTCCGATTGGGTCAGCGTGGTGGTGTCGATCAGGATCGCGTCCTTCGCCTGGACTGTCTGCATCGCGTCTCTGGCGTCACGCCGTACCAGTGCGTCCGTCTCCTCCGCGATCTCGGCGTCCGTAGGGCGCCGGGAGAGGCTCTGGACGAGGCGGCGGCGGGCACGTTCCCAGGGATCGGCTATCAAAAAGATCTTGAGGGCGGCGGTGGGGAAAACGACGGTCCCCATATCGCGGCCGTCGACCACAATGTCATGAATCTGTGAGACCGCGTGGAGGTGCGAGTTGACCCACGCCCGGACCGCGGGCATCTGGGCAACCAGCGAGACGCTGCGCGTGACCGCCGTCGACCGGATCACGGCGCTGGCCTCTTGGCCACCGATCATCGGCAAGAATGATGTGCGTGACGGAGCCAGCGTGATCGAGCCTGTCTGCTCCATCACGAGCGCCTCCGTCCAGCGCTCGGCGTTCGGTTCAACCTCGATCGCGGCCGCCGTGGCCGCTCGATAGAGGGCGCCTGAGTCGACGTGATGGAATCCGATTTGCTCGGCCACCCACTGGGCCGTCGACGATTTCCCCGACGCCGCCGGGCCATCGATCGCGATGACGAAACGCGTCGACAGCGCAGTCAACGCGTGACCTCGTCGAGCGTGCGCCAGAAGGACGGGAACGACACGGCGACGCAGTCCGGGTCGTCGACCTCGATCACGTTGCCGCGGCGGCGGCCGAGTATCCCGAACGCCATCGCGATGCGATGGTCGCCGCGGGTTACGACGCGACCCTTAAGCGGCGCGTCGGATCCGACGACGACCATGCCATCAGGGCGCTCCTCGGCTTGCACACCCACTTCGCGAAGGTTGGCGACGGTGGCGGCGATGCGATCGCTTTCTTTGACTCGGAGCTCTTCCGCGCCCGATATGACCGTCTCGCCCTCGGCATGTGCTGCTAGGCATGCGAGCAACGGGAGCTCATCGATCATCGACGGGACATCGCCAGCGCCGACCTGGACACTCCGCAAGCGCGCCGGGGTTACTTCGTATGTGGTGACCGTCTCACCAGAATCCGTGTTTTTCGGCGCGCTTCGCGCCACCACCCCCCCCATTGAGGAGAGTGTCCGGAAGAAACCATCTCGTGTCGGACTGGCGAGAACATTCAGCAGAGACAGCGAGCCAGTGTCAGCTAACGAGGCTAGCGCGGCGAAGAAGGCCGCGGACGATGGGTCGCCAGGGACCGTCAAGTCGAACGACGAGAGGTCCCGAGTGACCGGAGCGAGTGTCACTGACGACCCCGACGACCCCGACCAGGCATCGACGCGAAGCGTCGCGCCGAGGGCACGAAGAAAACGCTCGGTATGATCGCGGGAGGCCGATGGCTCGTCGACGGTCACCTCGACACCGGCGACGAGCCCCGCGAGAAGAATCGCGCTCTTCACCTGAGCCGATGCGGTCTCGCTCTTCCAACGAATCGAAGAGAGCCGTGCCCCATCGATGCGCATCGGCAACCGATCGCCCGCCGACAGCTGGATGTGCGCGCCCATAGCCTCGAGCGGCCGCGCCACCCGTCCCATAGGGCGGCGACTCAGACTGTCATCGCCAACCAGCACGCTGCGAAATGGCGATGCCGCGAGAATGCCCGACATGAGACGCGCGGTCGTGCCGCTGTTCCCACAATCCAGCGCCGCGGACGCGGCCGCCAGACCACGGCGGCCCACGCCGGTGATCGCCATCGTCGACGAGAACGCAGGAACCGGCACGCCAAGCGCGCGGAGGACGCTGGCCGTCGATCGGACATCGGCCGAGTCCAGGATCTCGCGGACCACGGACTTGGCGCCGGGTCGCGCCAGCGCCGCGAACATCAAGGCGCGATGCGAGATCGACTTGTCACCGGGAACGGTGACTTCACCATTCACGCGCATCATCACCGAAGCCAGGATTCGAGCGCGACGGCCGCCGAGGTTTTCTCGTCGCGATACTTCACGATGACCGGCGTCTGAAGCGACAAATGCTGCTCGGCCCCCCACCCGCGCGGGATGGCGCGCGCCCCCGGCACGACGACCGCTCCAGCGGGGATTTCGAGCGGACGGTCCCCCTCGGAGCGATAGACCGTCTCGCGGACGAGATCATACACCGGCGTACTGCGCGTCAATATCACGCCCGAGCCAAGCACGGCACCCGCCCGAACCACGGTCCCCTCGTAGACGCCGCAGTTGCCCCCGATGAGCGCGTCGTCTTCAACCACCACGGGCGCGGCGTTGACCGGCTCGAGCACGCCGCCGATCTGCGCCGCCGCACTGATATGGACCCGCGCCCCGATCTGCGCGCACGACCCGACGAGGGCGTGCGAGTCGATCATCGTCCCCGCCCCGACATAGGCGCCGACATTGACATACATCGGCGGCATGCAGACGACGCCCGGCTCCAGATGCGCGCCGCGGCGCACCGCCGAGCCCCCCGGAACGACGCGGACGCCGTCGATCGTCGTGAATCGACGCACCGGAAACGTGTCTTTGTCGACGAAGCCATCGTACTCCGTCAGAACACCGATGCGAAAGCCGAGCAGGATGCCTTCTTTGACCGACGGCACGGCGCGCCACGTGCCGTCGATATTCACGGCCGCCCGAACGGCGCCGCGTTCGAGATCATCCAGGAGCCGCGACACGGTCTCGCGATCACGATCGGCGGTCACGATGCGAGGGCACCGGCGGCGACCAGCGCGGCGCGAACGGCCGCGACATGGGCGTCGGCCAGCGGCACGAGTGGCAAACGCAGCGTCGGGACAATCCGACCCATCATGCCGAGCGCCGCTTTCGCCGGGATCGGATTCGACTCGATGAACGCCGCGCGCATCCACGGGCGCAGGCGATCATCGATCGCCCGGGCGGCACTCATGTCCTCGTTCCACGCGAGCGCGACGAGCTCCGTCATCAAGCGCGGCGTCGCGTTGGAGATGACCGAGATGACCCCATCCCCACCAGCCGCGACGATCGCCAGCGTGAAGGCATCGTCACCGGACAGCACCGCGAAATCCTTTGGACGGTGGCGAATGATCTCGGTGATCTGCGCCAGATCACCCGAGGCCTCTTTGACACCAACGATGTTCGGATGCTCGGCCAACTGCAGCGTCGTCTCGGCCAACATATTGATCGCCGTTCGGCCTGGGACGTTATAGAGAATGACCGGCAGTGGCGAGGCATCCGCGATCGCCCTGAAATGCGCGACCAGGCCGCGCTGAGGCGGCTTGTTGTACATCGGCGTGACATGCAGCAGATGCGTGGCGCCGCTCGAGCGCAGCTCATGCGAAAGATGAATCGCCTTGTGCGTGTCATTCGATCCCGCACCAGCGACGATCGGAACACGACCGGCCGCTGCCTCGGCCGTGTGCGTGACGACCTTGACGTGCTCTTCGAGTGACATCGTCGCGGCCTCGCCGGTCGAGCCACATGGCACGAGAAAATCGATCCCTTCATCGATTTGCCATTCGACGAGACGGGCGAGGGCGCCGATGTCGACCGCGCCGTGCGCCGAGAAGGGTGTCACGAGTGCGGTGCCGCAGCCATTGATCATGCGTCGCTCACGCTAGCACATCCTGCATGGTGAATACGCCCGTTCGTTTTTCGCTGACGAGCCACTCGGCGGCGATGAGCGCCCCCTCGGCGAACACTTTGCGATCGCGCACGGTGTGTGTCAGACTCAGTTGCTCGAACTGCCCGTCGAATATCACTTCATGGATGCCCGGAACGTGTCCCACGCGAACGCTCGTGATCGGCACACCGCCACTCCGTTCTTCGATGATCGCTTTCGCGATCTCACGGGCGGTTCCCGAG
>DASRDS010000250.1:0-7556 GCA_035652495.1 Gemmatimonadaceae bacterium | reverse complement strand
TTTAGTGCTCAACCGTTGAGTACGCGATCCCGTCCGGCCATGTGCCAACGGGAAGCGTCAACAGCAACTGACGCGTCGCGAC
This sequence comes from Gemmatimonadaceae bacterium, assembly GCA_035652495.1. Lineage (GTDB taxonomy): Bacteria > Gemmatimonadota > Gemmatimonadetes > Gemmatimonadales > Gemmatimonadaceae > DASRDS01. The sequence continues at coordinate 7,474 of DASRDS010000250.1, read as the reverse complement.
GTCGACCGCGGCGACGGCATTGCGGCCCTGGAGCGTGACAAAGACCGTCTTGCCGTCGGGGGCCATGCTGAGTCCCTCCGGACATGGCGACTTCGGAAATTCCGCCGTCGACACCACGTCCGTCGCGGGGATGGTGACGCGCCCGAGCTCCGTGTGGTTCGCGACATCCATGAACCGAAGCTCCCCACGACCGGGATCGCTCACGATCGCCGTGTGCCCGTCCGGCGTCATCGCGATGCGATACGGAAATCCGAAGTCCCGCACCGTCGTCGCGACAGTCGACGCCGACGTTGGCACGACGCTCACGGTCTTGACGCTATCACTCCCAACCCACACCTCAGCGCCATTCGGCGTCACGCCGATACCCTCGACCATCGGCGCCACGGGAAACGAGCGCACGAACGCCCGACCGGCGATGTCCAACTCGGACACGGTCCCGTCGGCGACGTTACTCGTGTACGCGTGACGCCCGTCCGCCGTCAACGCGACCATATGCGTCGTGCGCCCATGCGTCGGAATCGTCGCTTCGACCGTGCCCCGCGGCACGTTCACGACCATGACGGCCTGCGCCGTCTGCACCGTGACCAGCAATGTCGTGTCACCCGGCAAGAACGCCGAGCCGTGCGGCCGCTTGTTGTCGGCGCCCAGGTCGATCGTGCGCACGACGACGGGGACGCGGGGTTGCAAGTCGATGACCGTCAGCGTGTGACCCGGTTCTTTTTGCGGGCCATAGTTCGACACGACGGCCCAGCGGCCGTTGTGCGAGATGGCGACTTCATGCGGGCCCGCGCCGGTCGGTAGTGTCGCGATGGTTCGCTGGGTCGCCAGGTCGATCACGGTTGCCGTGTTGTCGTTCATGTTGGCGACCACGACGATACCGTGCAGCGTCAGCGCAATGAGAGAGAGCAGCATGCCACGATATTAGGTAAATTCCCCGAACCATGCCAACGGATACAGATGTCCTGATCATCGGCGCCGGGCCGGTCGGCCTGTTTCTCGCCAACGAATGCGCGCGACGCGGGATGCGCTTCCGGATCATCGAGGCCCAGTCAGAGCAATCGCAACACTCCAAGGCGCTCGCGATTTTCCCGCGCACGCTGGAGGTGTTCGATATGGCGGGCCTCGCGGCGCCGTTCATGGAGGTCGCCAATCGGGTCACGTGGGTCGCGGTGGCGTCGCATGAGCGGCAGCTCGCTCGATTGCAGTTCACGCCGGAGGGCACGCCCTACCCCTACGTCGCCATGGTGCCGCAGGATGTGACGGAACGCTTGCTGGCGGACGCGCTGAAACAGAAGGGCGGCGTCATCGAGTACGACACGACGTGCGTGAACCTGGAGCAGCAACGGGACTCCGTGACGGTCACGGCGGAGTCAAAGGGACAACAAATTTCTATCAGCGCGACGTATGTCGTCGGATGCGATGGGGCGCACAGCATCGTGCGGCATCGGCTCAACCTCTCGTTCGAGGGCGGCGCCTACGATTCGACATACATGTTGGCTGACGTCGACACGAACGAATCACTGCCTGGCGACGAGATGCAACTGTGCCCGAGCGCCCTCGGGCCGGTCGCGATCTTTCCGATGAGCGCGACCCGACGGCGCGTCGTCGCGATGATGGCCAGCACGCCCAGCGAGGACGCACCCTCGCTCGAGACCGTCCGAAAGGTGCTCGCCGAGCGGGCGCCCGCCGGGCTCGAGGCGCGTAACGTCCGTTGGGGTTCATACTTCCGGATCCACCACCGCCAGGTGGAGCAGATGCGCGTCGGGCGCGTCTTCGTCGCCGGTGACGCCGCGCACATTCATAGCCCGTTTGGTGGCCAGGGGATGAATACGGGACTCCAGGACGCGTGGAATCTCGTCTGGAAGCTCGATCTGGCCGTCCGCGGACATGGGACGGAGCAGTTGCTCGATAGCTATGCGGCCGAGCGTCGCCCCGTGATCAAGCGCGTCATCGACCTCACGCATTTCATGACGACGGCCCTGGGTGCGCCGAACAAAGTCGCGCAGGCGATACGTGACGCGGTGATTCCTGTCGTCTGGCATCTCCCGCCGTTCGAGCACTTCTTCGTCCAGCGGCTGTCCGAGCTCGGCATCAGCTACAGCGGCAGTCCGATCGTCGACGGCGGCGGCGAGCGCCACTTCGACGACTCGTTGCGCGGCGGGACCGGGATAAAGAGCCGTTTCCTGCTATTGGCCTACGATCGGGCCGACGGCGAGCCGATCGCGGCGTCGTTTCCGGACTTGGTCGAGGTACGCGAGACGCGACACCCTGGGCTCACGCTCGTCCGCCCCGACGGCTACGTCGCGGCCACCGCGGTCGAGACTATTCGGGACGTGCTCGCGCTCCAGACGACGTAGGGTACATTATCGGCGTGGCAGTAGTGAGTCCAACGACTCCGGTACATGTACGCCAAGCGAGCAGCTACTCGGAGATGAGCCTTGGCTGATCGACGTCAGAGCAGGGGCGTTTTTTGACCCTGCGCCCGCCGAAGGCGGACGGGCTTGTAAGGTCGCTCGGCCTGACGGCCATGACGGCGAACGTCGTCAACTGCATCGTCGCGTCCGGTATCTTCGTCCTGCCCGCCACGGTGGCGGCGATCCTGGGGCCGGGATGGCTGATCGCCTACCTGATCTGTGCCCTCGCGATCACGCTCGTATTCCTGTCGCTCGCCGAGGCCGCGAGTCGGATCTCTGAGACCGGCGGTCCCTATCGGATCGTCCAGGTCGCGTTCGGCCCATACGCGGGCGTGATCCTGGGCGCGGTGATCTGGTTCAGCGCCGTCGCCTCGAGCGCCGCCGTCGTGAACATCTTCGCCGGAACGCTAGCCAGCGTCGTCCCGGCACTCGGCACAACGGTCGGCCGGATCGCGCTCTTGGTCGCGACGTACACGGTCCTGACCGTGATCAACATCCGGGGCGTACGGGCGGGCGCACTGGTGGTCGAGCTCGTGACGCTGGCGAAGATTTTACCGCTCGTCGCGCTCGTGGCGGTCGGCCTCTATTTTCTCCGCGGCCAACATGTCCCGATGCTGAGTCACGTGACGACCGGCACGGTCGGACGGGGTTCGCTCGAGCTCTTTTTCGCGTTCACCGGCATCGAGGTCGCACTGACACCGGCCGGCGAGGTGGCCAACCCGTCGCGCACGATGCCGCGCGCCGTACTCTTGGCGTTGGCGATCGTGACCGCGCTCTACATCAGTGTGCATTACGTCGCCCAAGGCGTGCTCGGTCCCGGACTCGCGACGAACCAGCTCTCGCCACTCGCCGATACCGCCAACCGCCTGTTCGGCACGAGCGGCAAGGCCCTGATGCTCGCCGCGGCGGCGCTGTCGACGTTTGCCTACGTCAGCGGCGACATTCTCGCGTCGCCACGCATCATGTTCGCGTTCGGCCAGGACGGCTACCTGCCCGCGATCATGGGCGCGGTGCATGCGCGCCACCGCACACCGCACGTCGCGATCATTGCCTACGCCGTCGTCGCCTGCGGCCTGGCCATCTATGGCGAATTCCCCATGCTGGCCGCGCTCGGCGCCGTCTCCGCGCTGATCATCTACCTCGCCAGCTGCCTGGCACTCCTCGTGCTCCGGCGACGCGATGTGCGGACCCACGGCGAGCCGTTCCTGGTGCCGGGCGGACCTGTCGTGCCGCTCCTCGCCTGTGCCGTGGTCATCTGGCTCCTGGCACAGGCGACTCGCGACGAGCTGATCGCGATGGCCCTCGTGATCGTAACGGCGTCGGTGCTCTATCTAGTTCGCTCGAAGCGCAACGTTGCGCGCCGGAGTGAGGCGCTTGAGTAACCCATCGAGCGCGGCCCGGCGCACGGTGCCGCGCGGCGGCATGCGCGTCCAGGGTTGCTGCGCTTTGGGTTGCTCGGCGAACAAGAGCTCCCCGGACTTCGAGACCACGAGGATCTCTTCGGGGTCCTGGGGACTCGTCATCATGCGGACGACATAGACGCCTTCCGTCTCGCGGATCGTGGTCTGCCAGATCGTCCACTTGCCATCATACGGGCGATACACGGCGAACGGATGCGTCACGTTGTCCCGCGGAATCGTGAGCAGCACCGGCACCAGCATCTCCTGATTCATTGCGTCACCGATCGCCCACGTCACCGCGGGGATCGCGATCGTGGTATCGCGCCCGTCGCGTCGCACGAGCAGCGAGTCGCCGTGGCGCTCGACGTGACGCTCGGTGCAGCAGCGGACCGACGTGTCCGACCACACGGCGTCATAGCTCGCCGGCCGACCGCCCGCGAACCGCTCGGTCGCGGTCCGGACCCAGCCATCGGGCCGCGCGATACCGGCATCGATCTCGTCGCCGACGCGCTGCATCGTGTGCACGAAAAGCACGCCAGTCTGGTTCGTCGTCACCGAGGAGTCGCGACCCGGCATCCCGCGCGCCAGCATGTGGGCGCGCTCGCTCGAGATCGTGCGATCCTTGAGGTCCATCGTGATGCCCGCGGGCAGCGTATCCAACCCGCCATTGCCGTTCGGCATGGTTCCCCATCCCGAAAGTCGCGCCGTCGCGAAGTTGCTGACGATGTGACCCGCGCCGATATCAAACCAGTGCGTCTCGCGCACGGTGCCCGCGACCTCGAGCCAGAACGTGCGCTGCGCCAGCGTCGAGGTCGAATCGGCGTGGAAGCTGCCGTGCAGCTTCATGGTGCCGTCGCCGACGATCTCCGCCAGCGAGCGACCCTGATTCACCCAGATCTTCTCGACGTGGTACATCTGGTGTTCCTCGGCGTGGATACCGGCCGAGTCCATCGAGCTGGAATCGTTCCACTGCACGCCGACCGCGAGCGCGCGGTTGGGGAGCGAAACGACGTTATGACGAAAGCGCGGCGCGCCGGCGACGAGATCGCCGCGCGGCGAGACCGTGAAGGTGTCGATGGTCCGGCACGCCGAGGCGCCGACGCATTGCTGCTGCTGCGCGACGCGAAGCCCTTCGGCGGCATCGGTCCATTCTTGTGAGCGAACGATGAAGGTCTGGCCGGGGATGCGCAGCGTGTCGCGGCCGCGCACGTAGTACAACGCTTGCTGCTGCCAGAATCCGTAGTACAGCGTGTCGGACGACGAGAGGTAGCGGGTGCCGTTGGGCGCGGGCGCCGTGCCTGGATGCTCAGGCGCGGATGCGCAACCAAAGAGAAGCAGGGCTACCGCGATTGAGTGCGAGCGGCGCATACCACAAAGACGGGTACGCTTGGCCGTCGGTCACGCCAAGATCGCGTACTCCGTTTGCACCAGGCCACTCGCATATGAACGCGTGGCAACGTGTTGCAGACGAATGTCACGAGATAGCGTGCCGAAGAGCGGAATGCCGGTGCCGAGGAGCACCGGAATGCGCGTAATGACCATGCGCTGGATCAGGCCCGCTTCCAGAAAACCCTGGATCGTCTCGCCGCCGTCGACGTAGAGGTGCTTGAATCCCCGTTGCGCGAGTCGACGCGCGATGTCGGTCGGGGTACCGGACATCACTTCGCATGCCGCCCCGGCGGGTGCATCGACTTTCGACAGTGTCGTGCTCAGGACGATCACCGGTTTCGAGCCATAGGGCCACCCGTCAAAGGCCGCGACGATATCGAAGGTCTTGCGGCCGATCACGTGCGCATCGACGGACGCGACGAACGCGTCGTAGCCGTGCTCTTCGACCACGGAGGGCAGCCAATCCAGCGCTCCATCAGGTCGCGCGATGTAACCATCGACGCTCGTGGCGATGAATACGGAGGCTTTCATGCTGGAATATATGGGTCTCCCGCGACGTCGAAATACTGTATGACGTCGAGACACCGTGTGATTTCTTGGCTCCTGCGGGCCATCGAGGTCGGCCTGGCATTGCTCTTTCTGTACCTGGGGACGACGAAGCTTTTCGTCCCAGATGCACTGACCGCTTCCCGAGCGCTTATCGCGTCAGCCGAGTTGATTGTCGGCGTCTTGATTCTGGCCAAGGTGTCAGAAATGGTCTCGACACCAGCCGTCATTGTGATCGCGGCCGCGGAAGTCACGCTCTTCGGCCGCCCACCGTTGGCGGCGATCGCATGCGTGAGCGCGCATGGCCTGACGATCTGGGGACGCATCGCGCTCAACGCTCGTTTGCAACCACATGATAAATTGCCGTCATGAAACGTGTCTACATGGTCGTCGAGCACTTCCGGAACGGTGACGCCGCGCCGGTGTATCGCCGCTTCCGAGCCCAGGGACGCCTGGCCCCGGAGGGTCTCACCTACGTCTCGAGCTGGGTCGACGACGACCTGAGTCGCTGCTATCAGGTGATGGAGACGCACGACCGCGCGTTGCTCGACCAGTGGATCGCGAACTGGAGCGACCTGATCGAGTTCGAGGTGCATCCCGTGATTACCTCGGCCGAAGCGTCGGAACGGGTCGACCGGCACGGGCCTTGAGTGTTGATCCGATGTGCGTCCGCGCCTGCCCGCTTTCGGTATCATCTTCATCGCGATCGCCTGCGGTGGCGGCAGCAATGCCGTTGTAGGGACGCGGCCCTTGCCGACCGGTCCAGCGCCGGCGGACACGGCGAATGTCACGGTCGCGACTGGCTCGCCGGGCCAAGAGATCCCGGCGGACTTCCTGGGATTCAGCTTTGAGATCGACGCGCTCCGCGATACCCAACTGACGAATCCGCAATACGCCACGGCGGCAGCGCTGCTCGGTCCCGGCATCGTGCGCTTTGGCGGCAATTCCGTCGACATGAGCTCGTGGTCCCCGAACCCGCCGGCGGGCGACGACTCGGACTTGACCGGCGCGGACTTCGACCGCGGATTCACGTTCGCGCACCACGCGAATTGGACGATGTACCTCGGGATCAACCTCGCCGCGTTCGCGCCCGATACGTTCGCGGCCGAAGCGGGATACGCGGCCAATCGATCCGGCGCCCCGGGCGTGCTCACCGCCATCGAGATTGGCAACGAGCCCGATGTCTACTCCGGCAACTATCGCTCGAGCGCGTACGATGGCGACAGCGTCGCGAGCGAGTATCTCGCATACGACACCGCGCTGACGCGCCTCGCGCCAGGCGTCCCGCGCGTGGGGCCCGCGATGTGCTGCAAGCCCGAGGATTTGGTCCCGTTCCTATCGGACGGCGGCAGCCGCGGCCTCGCGCTACTCACGTATCACCATTATCCGACGGACGCCGTCAACCATCCGACGCCTGGTGGGCTCCTGAGTCCGGGACTCATGGCCAAGACGGCGGCGCTCCTTCAACTGATCATGGGCGATGCGCAGGCGGCCTCACTACCGCTCCGCATGGCCGAGTCGAATTCATCGTCGGGCGGCGGCGAGCACGGGACGTCCGATGTGTTTGCCTCGAGCCTGTGGGGGCTCGACTACATGTATACGCTGGCCGAGCACGGCGTGGTCGGCGTCAACTTTCACGGTGCGCCCGATGGCGGCATCTACTCGCCGCTCATCGACAGCGGCGGGGTCGTCGCTCGGCCGCTCTTCTACGCGATGCTCGCGTTC
>DASRDS010000249.1:0-19386 GCA_035652495.1 Gemmatimonadaceae bacterium | reverse complement strand
CGCCAGATCGGCGGCGTGATCGCCTTTGGTGGCGGGCTCGCGCTGTACGATGCGTCAGGAAGTATGGTCGGCGGTCTGGGTGTTTCCGGCGACTACTCGTGCGCCGACCACAACATCGCGTGGAAAGTGCGGCACGCGCTCGAGCTGGACTTTGTTCCCGCGACGTCGGATCGCGCCGACGACAACATCATTTACGATATCGAAAACGGCAAGAGCAAGAGCGGGTGGGGGCACGCCGAGTGCGTGAAGGGCACGACGAAGGTCTCCGAGTCGCTCACCAAGCAGTACCCGACCCGGCGTCGATAACGTCACTTGACCGTAATAGTGCCTTTCATGCCTAACGCCTGGTGCGGTGTACAGTAAAAATGATAAACACCGGCCGGCGCGCCAGTGAATGAGATCGTATAGGTCTCATTCGGTGTGACCATGAGGGGTCCCATGAGCGGCGCCGTCGTATTCGGCATATTCGCGCTCAGTGTCTTGGCGGCGCCGCCAGGCACGCTGTCGGGCCAGAACGTCACGTTATGCGGGCCGCCGCTGACGTTGACGAACTTGACGCCGTCACCGGGCGAGAGCGTGATCGTCGACGGCTCGAACCGATAGCCTTTCGCATCGCCGACCATGTTGACCGTGACGGTCTTCCCGCTGATGGGCGCCGGGGATGTCGTACTGGCTTTCTCCGGAGATCCGGCGGGCGGCGTCGTCGCCGAGGTCTGCGCGGGTGGCGGCGGGGTACTCGTCGTCGCGCCACCCGCGCTCGGTTTCTCCGTGGAACTACACGCCACGAGGAGGCAGAGACTGGTTGCGATGAATCTCATGGTCCTCGAGCGACGCAAGGCGTGCGCCGGGCTAGTGTTCGGCCCGCAACTGCTTGAACGACGCGCGCAATTCGTTCGTGAAGATGGTCGGTTGCTCCCACGCGGCGAAGTGCGTGCCGACCTCAGGCCGGTTGTAATAGATCAGGTGCGGGTAGGCGCGCTCCGTCCAACTCTTCGGCGCCTGGTAGATCTCATCCGGGTACGCGCTCACGGCGGTCGGCAGCGACACGCCCTTCGGCGCGAAGAACGGCAGGTTGCTCTCCCAGTAGAGGCGCGCTGAAGAAATCGACGTCTGCGTGAGCCAGTACAGCGTCACGTTGTCGAGGATGTCGTCGCGCGTGAGGCCCACGGGCTCGCCGGCGAAACTGCGGGCGATGAGCGCCTGACTGGCGGCATCGTGATCGATCATCCACGCGGCCATGCCGATGGGCGAATCCATGAGCGCGTACAGCGTCTGCGGACGCAGGTGCATCTCGTTGGCGTAGCCGAGTCCCTTCTTGTAGAAGAAATCCACCTGCTCGTAGGCTCGCAGCTCATCGGGGCTGAGGCCGGAGGGAGGCGGGCCGCCCGCCGCCAGGTCTTTCGCGATCTCGTCCGGGATCGTCGCCGGCATGTTGGTGTGAATGGCGACTAGTCCGGCGGGCCGGAGCAGCGCCATCTGCTCCGTCACCGAGTTGCCCCAGTCGCCGCCCTGTGCGACGTAGCGCGTGTAGCCGAGGCGGTCCATGAGCGTGACCCATGCCTTGGCGATGCGGATGGGATCCCATCCGAGCTCCGTTGGCTTGCCCGAGAATCCATATCCTGGCAGCGATGGAATCACGAGATGGAACGCATCCTCGGCGGCGCCTCCATGCGCCGTCGGATCGGTCAACGGATCGATGATCTTCAGCTGCTCGATGACCGAGCCTGGCCATCCGTGCGTCACGATCATGGGCAACGCGTCTTCGTGCTTCGAGCGGACGTGAATGAAGTGAATATCGACGCCGTCGATCTCGGTGATGAAATTCGGGACGGCGTTGAGTCGCGCTTCACATTTGCGCCAATCGTGGTCGGTCAGCCAGTAGTGCGCGAGCGCCTGCATCGTCGCAAGCTGTACGCCTTGGGTCGCATCCGACACCCGTTCTTTGTCGGGCCACACCGTCGACGCTACGCGCCGGCGAAGGTCGGCGAGATCCGAGTCGGGGAAGTGCACCTGAAACGGACGGATCTCGTCCTGTCCGGTCGCTTGGTCGCCGAATACGGGGACGCTGGGAGGAGTCATTGTCGCCATGGTCATTCTCCAGTGGGTTTCGAAGGGAGCCTAATGGTGCACCTCGGGGCGTAATACTCCGCGACCGAGTAGTCTTCGCCGGATGAAACGCATTCTTCCCCTGCTGGGCATCGCGCTCTGCGCGGCCTTTGCGCCACCATCGGATCGCATCATCGAGCTGCTCGAGAAGCTCACGAATGCACCTGGCCCGTCAGGCTATGAGGGGCCTGTTCGCCGCATCATGGTGGACGAACTCAAACCGTACGTCGACAAGATAAGCTATGACGGTATGGGTTCCGTCATCGCGCAACAGGGATCGTCCGGCCCGCGCATCATGCTGGATGCGCACATGGACGAGCTCGGCGGGATGATCCGTCGCGTCACGCCGAACGGCTATCTGTCAATGCAGATGCTTGGGGGTTGGTTCGATCAAGCGTTGGTCGATCAACGTTGGACGATCATCGGATCCAAAGGACCGGTCTCCGCGGTAACCGGCATTCGCGACATTCACGTCGCGGCGCCCGACGAGCGCAATAAAGTCTTTCCGCGCGATGGTCTCTTGCTCGACATCGGTGCGAAGAGCGCGGACGAGGTGAAGGCCATGGGCATTGAGCCCGGTGATCCCGTCGTGCCCGACGCGCCGTTCCAACAGCTCAACGGCACGCAGAACTATCTCGCGAAAGCGTGGGATGATCGGATCGGTTGCGCCGTTCTGATCGAGGTGGCGCGCCACTTTGCGCACGCGCCGCATCCGAATCAGCTCTTCTATGCGGCCACCGTTCAGGAAGAGATCGGTCTGCGCGGTGCGATCACGTCCAGCGATATCATTAAGCCGGACATCGGCATCGCGTTCGAGGTCGGCATCACGAAGGACTCGCCGGGCATGGGTCCCGAGGAAGCGCAGGAAATACTCGGTGGCGGTCCGGGCGTCTTCTACTACGACGCGAGCGCGCTGCCGAATCTCAAGATGATCTCGTTCACGAAGGACATCGCCGCGGCGCACTCGATTCCGCTGCAATACGATCTCATCACCGGTTACGGCGAGGACGCCGCCGCCATTCAGAAGAGCAATGGCGGCGTGCCAGCCGAGAATCTCGTGGTGCCCACGCGCTATACCCATGCGCACAATGGGATCATTAACCGCGCTGATTTCGACCGGATGGTCCAGCTCGTGATTGGGATGGTCGAGAAGCTCGATGCGGCTCAGGTCGCCCGCATCAAGGACTTCTCCCAGTAACTTCTCCACAGAATCGCATCACCCCACGGGGGATGGCATCCACCCCGATGAGGGGGCGGGATGGGTGTGCGCCGAGCAATCGTGTTCCGTACGATGCTCCGCCCAGTCGTTGTCGTGGCCGCGATCGTACTGGGTTGCTCCGGCAACTCGACGGGCCCGAATGCGCACGGCGTTGCGGATATTTCGATGTCGCCGGATTCGCTGAACATCGCGATCGGCGACTCGGCCGCGATTCGAGCGCAGCCGGTCAGCGCCAGCGGTGTGCCCACTGGCGACACCTCATCGCTCTTCTGGTCGACGAGCGACTCGACCATCGCGTCCGTCGATCAGCATGGCCTGGTACGAGCGGTGGGAATTGGGTCGGTGAACATCGACGCCAGTATCGCCGGCGTGTCGCCGAAGCACCCGGCTCGGATTGTGGTCGTCGCGGTCCCGGTGGCCACGATTGTCATTGCGCCGAGCGTCGTCAGTGTGGGCGTGGGCGGTGCGTTCCAGTTCACCGACACGACCAAAGACGCCAGCGGCCGCGTGCTCACCGGGCGCACGGTTGTCTGGAAGTGCAGCGACACGACCGTCGCCAAGGTGGACCAAGCGGGTCTCGTGCTCGCGAAAACTTGGGGCTCAGCCACTATCACGGTTTCTTCCGGATCAGCCCGCGCCGCCGCGGCGGTGACCGTCACCAGCGCTCCGCCGCCGCCGCCGTCGCAAACCGTCGCTCGCATTGCGCTCACGCCCAACCGATTCACCATCCGGACACATGGTACGCAGCCGGCGACGGCGCAGGCGCTCGATGCCAGTGGTCACGTGATACCTGGCGTCAGTTTCGTGTGGACGACGAAATCCGGCGGGAGCATTGCGAGCGTCGATGCACGGGGCGACGTCGATGGGGTGGCGCCAGGCAACGACTCTGTTTTTGCCTCCGCCGGTGGCGTCACTGGTGGGGCGGCCGTCACCGTTATCCTACCTCCTGTCGCCACGGTTGTCATAACGCCCGGCACCGCTACGATCACGAACTCGAACAACTCGAGCGTCCAACTGACCGCCACCTTGCTCGACGCGCGCGGCGACACGCTGGTGGGGCCAGCGATTACCTGGTCGTCCGACAACCCTGACGTCGCGGTTGTAACATCCACCGGCGTCGTGACCCCCAGCGACGGCGGATCGCACGGTACCGCGACGATCAGGGCGACCAGTCAAGGTAAGCAGGGGACGGCGAGCGTCACCGTCACTGACGGTGGCGGGGGCTAGCCCTCAAACGCTAGCTCTCGATCTTATAGATCTCCCGCTTGCCGTGATCGACGAGATCATGATACCCCTTCATGATCTCCTCAAATTGCTTCATGTCGGCTTCTTCCATCGATCCCGGTGGCGGAGCCGCCATCATCTTCTCGAACGCGGCGAGATCCGATACCTCCCACTCGGCGACGATCGTCCAGTATTGGTCGCCGCAAAAATCCGTCATGATTCGCATCGGCGGCATGCCGAGCTTGACGTTCAGTTTCGACATCGCCAAAAACTTCTCGACCATGGGACGAACCTTGCCTGGCTTGCAGTAAAAAGTCTCGCGAATTTGATACATAACAACCTCCACGTTAGAGGATCGACCGGACCACGCCGCCATCGACGCGGAGCGGGGATCCGGTGATCGCCGAGGCGGCCGGCGAGCAGACGAACGCGACGAGCGCCGCGACTTCGTCGATGGTCAAAAATCGCTTGACGATCGAGCTCGGGCGCGCGGTCTCGAAGAACTGCCGCTCGAACTCGGCCGGCGACACATGCTCCACCGCGGCGAGCCGGGAGACGAATTCTCCGGCGCCCTCGGACATCGTCGGGCCGGCGAGAATCGAGTTGACGGTGATGCCGGTGCCGGTGAGCGACTCGGCGATACCGCGGGCCAGCGCGATCTGCGCGGTCTTCGTGACGCCGTAGTGCACCATCTCCACCGGAATCTGCTGGCCGGATTCGCTGGAGATGAACACCACGCGTCCCCAGTTCTGGGCGCGCATGCCCGGGAGATAGGCGCGCGTGAGCCGGATGCCGCTCATCACGTTCGCATCGAAGATCGCATGCCACTGGTCGTCGGTGATCTTCTCGAACGGGATCGGCTCGAACACGCCGAGGTTGTTGACGAGCACGTCGGCCTGGGGCACGCGCGCCAGAAACGTCTCGACGCCAGCCAGCGTCGACAGGTCGGCGGCAACGCCGGAGACCTGGGCGTCGCTGACGTGCTGGCGGATGGAGGTGACCGCCGCATCGACGCGCGCGGCGGTTCGTCCATTCACGATGACATTTGCGCCGTCGCGCGCGAGCGCTTCGGCGATCGCATATCCGATCCCGGCCGTCGAACCACTGACGACGGCCTGCTTCCCGCTCAGATTCGCCATGGATCATAATAATCGGGAACTATATATTCAACCGGGAGGTTGAATGTCCATGACATCACATTTGACGGGAACCCGAGAAGAGTGGCTCGAGGCGCGGCTCGAGTTGTTGGACGCCGAAAAGGCCCTCACGCGCCAGAGCGACGCGGTCGCGCGGCAGCGGCAAGCGTTGCCGTGGGTACGAGTACAGAAGACATACCGGTTTGATACGGACGAAGGGCCGGCCGTGCTGGCCGATCTCTTCCGCGGCCGGTCGCAGCTCCTGGTCTATCACCTGATGTTCGGACCGGATTTCAAGGCCGGTTGTCCGTCGTGTTCATCGATCGCCGACGGGTTTAACGGCATTTATATCCATCTCGCCAACCACGACGTGATGCTGTGGGCCATCTCGCGTGGGCCGCTCGCCAAGCTCCAGGCGTTCAAGCAGCGTATGGGGTGGACGTTTCCGTGGGCATCCTCAGCCCCCAGCGATTTCAACGCTGACTACGCCGCCTCGTTTACCGAGGAAGAGCAGGCGCAGGGCATCGAGTACAACTATCAGCGCGAGGAGCCGATGCCGGCGACCAGGGAGACGATCGAGCATGAGCACGCGGTACAGGCGGGCGTCGACATGCGCACGTTCGTCCGGGAGCGGCCCGGTATGAGTGCATTCGCGCTCGAGGATGGCGTCATCTATCACACGTATTCCACCTACTCTCGCGGCGTCGATGCGCTGTGGGGCATGTATCCTTGGCTCGATCGTGCGCCCAAGGGCCGCAACGAGGACGGCGGCGTATGGTGGCGGCATCATGACCGGTACCCGGAGCGGTAGCGCCATGTGCGAGATCATGTGCGCGCTGCACTGTGTCGGGTCCGTCGCGTTGAACGTGCTCGCGACGGGGATGCTCATTTACCCAAAAGTGAACGAGTATGTCGCGACGCCAGGGTCGAAAAATTGGATGCGCAGCGTGCGATCCTGGATGCGCCCTTTCTGCCGAATGAGCTGATACATGCGAGGCTCGCGCACCTCGCCGGTCCCGTCGGGCGCCACGTCGACGCCATGTCCGTCGCCCGGCGCGGCGCCGTCGATGGTGACTTTGAAGTGAACGGGTTTCCCGTTGGCACCCATCACGAGATTCACATCGCGAGCATGAAACTGGAACACCAGCGCGCCCGGGGCCGACTGTAAAACGCCGGCCTCGGCGCCGCGGTCCCAGTCCCCGATGAGTCCCGATTGATCCATGTGATCGGGTCGCCGAGTTCCGACGTAGGTCTCTGATGTCCGGACATCGTCGCTCGGCGGCAACTCGTAGCCGGTGCCCGTTGCCCCCACGTATCCGGTCGGGACATTCTTGGCCCCGTTGTCCTTCAACATCTGTTGGATGATTCGCTCTGATTGCTCGTAGTCGCCCTCACCAAAATGGTGATGGCGCACCACTCCTTTCCCATCCATGAAGTAATCGGCCGGCCAGTAGTTGTTCGTGAACGCATTCCAGATCGCGTAGTTGTTATCCATGGGCACGGGATACGTGACCTTATAGAAGGGCAGGGCCCACTCGACATTCGCGCGATCTTTCTCGAACGAGAACTCGGGCGTGTGTACGCCGATCACGACTAGTCCCGCATCTTTGTACTTGGCCGCCCACGCGCCCACGTAGGCCATTTCTCTCAGCGAGTTGATGCACGAGTACGTCCAGAAGTCGACCAACACGACTTTGCCGCGCAGCGACTGATCGGTGATCGGCGGAGAGTTGAGCCACGCGACGGCGCCGCTCAGGTCCGGCGTGGCGCGCTCGTCCGTCAGTCCCAGTCCGGCGGCGGCCGCCGCGAGGCCCAGCGCCAAGAGCTTCATACCGGTAACTAAAAGCGACTTTGGTCGGTAATCCAGTTCGTTTGCCACGTCCGGCCGCCGTCAGCGGACAGCGACTGCTCGAAATGCGGATGGTCCGTCGTGGTCGCCGTCCAACTATAGCGAACCAATTGACCGCGATTGGCGAGATCATCCTGGGCGTAGAACTCGCCGACGCCATTCTTGAACTCCCCCACTTGCGGGATGGAAAGAACGCCGTCGCGATGGCTGGCCCAGTAGAGATACCACTGCCGTGTCTCGGGGTTAAACGTGCGCAGCGTGAGCCCCACATCGGTCTCACCGAGATTCGCCCGGCCATCCCAGATGCGATACCCGGTGAGATGGCCATCATAGTCGACCCAGGTATTGGAGCCGGCAGGCAGACGCTTGAGGTGATACTTCCACTGGCCGAAGATGAAATCGAAGTCATGCCGCGGCTGGGGGGCATTCGCGATCGGCTTTTCGGTCGTGTCGGCCACGCGCGTTTGATCCGTGATCCAGTTCACTTCCCATGTCTTCCCCCCGTCCGCGGAGAAAGCCTGCTCGAAGTGGGGCGTGTCGGTGTTCGTCTTCGACCAGATGAACCGGATGAAGATGCTCTTCCCATTGAGCGTGTCTTGCGCGTAAAACTC
Source organism: Gemmatimonadaceae bacterium (assembly GCA_035652495.1). Lineage (GTDB taxonomy): Bacteria > Gemmatimonadota > Gemmatimonadetes > Gemmatimonadales > Gemmatimonadaceae > DASRDS01. The sequence continues at coordinate 11,241 of DASRDS010000249.1, read as the reverse complement.
GCCCTGCCCATTCGCGAACTGTCCGATCTGCGGCACGACCACGACGCCGTCCTTCGCATTGGCCCAATAGAGTCGCCACTGGTGCGTCGTCGGGTTATATGTTCGAAGAGTGAGCCCTTCGATATGACTGCCGGTGCCATCCGTCTCGAACTGCTCGATCTGCGCGGCGCCGTGCCACAGGAACCGCGTGGTGCTGGTGCCGTCGAACTCGACCCATTGATTGGATCCGGTCAATGGGTGCAGCCGGCGCTTGAGGTGGATATGCCAATGGCCGACCTCGAAGTCGAAATCATGCTGGCCATCGCGCTCCGGCACGCGGTCGCCGGTGGTCAGCGCACGGACACTCAGGGCGGCGGCCGCCAGCGTACACAGGGCAATGAGTATTCTCATGCTAGGGATCTAGCAGAGTGCTAGAAACCTAGCAATAGCCACTTTGAACAGATGAAATCATGATAGTGGTTCGGCGAGCCGTGCCCGATGATATCCCGACGCTGCGCGCGCTCATTGATGCGTCCGTGCGGGGGTTGCAGGCGCAGGATTACTCCGCGGCCGAGATCGAGCGGGCGCTGGCGACGGTATACGGGGTCGATACGCAGCTGATCGCGGACGGCACGTACTGGGTGGCTGAAGAGGATGGGATCGTGGGGTGTGGCGGGTGGAGTCAGCGCGCCACGCTCTTTGGTGGCGACCAGTACGCGAAGCGGGAGGACTCGCTGCTCGATCCACGGAAGGACGCCGCGAAAATTCGTGCGTTCTTCGTGCACCCCGATCATGCCCGCCGGGGGATCGGCACCAAGATCCTCGACGCCTGCGAATCCGCGGCGCGCGAGGCGGGGTTTACGCGGTTCGAGATGGGCGCGACACTGACCGGGGTGCCGTTCTACGAGAAAAAAGGGTACACGGCGCTCGATCGCATTCGTGTACCCTTGCCCGACGGCGAATCAATGACCGTCGTTCGGATGGTGAAGCGGGACCTTGACCCCGCGAAATGAGCCGTCGATCGTGATGCCGCTCGCCGTGAACGCGACCGGCATGGCATCGTCGGCGGTGAAGAAGGTCGAGTCGGACTCGGCGTACAACCTGGTGGTATCGCGGGACGGGATCGCCAGAAAGAGCTTCCCGCCGTTGGCCAGGACCGACAGAGTCAGGCTGTCCGGCAACGGGAAATGGTAGGTTCCGGCGAGCGACGCTAAGCGCGCCGAGTCGACCGTCACCGCCGTCTTCACGACCTGTTGGTGATCCGGCCATCCATACTCGGCGGCGATCGCGGCCGTGATCTCTTGGATCAGGCTGCCACCCCCGTCGCCGTTCGTCATGATCACCACCCCTTGGCCACGCTCGGCGAACGCGACGAAGCTGGAGATGAAGCCCTCGTCGGCGCCGCCGTGTGAGAACTCGAGGGTCGGACCGCTGCCGCTCACTTCGTACCCGATGCCGAACGGCGCCTTCTGCACCGTCAACATCTGCTTGAACGTCGCCTGATTGATGATGGCCGACGACTGTCCGGCGTACGTGTGCTGCAGCACGATCGCGAGCGTCGCCAGATCGGACGGCGTTGTCCACAGGCCGGCCGCGCTCATCTCCGGGTACGTATGATATTTCCCGACTACCGCGGTGCCATCGCTATTGTGGCCGGTCGCGGCATCGGGCCTGCGTGCGACTGGTAAGGGTTGTTCATAGGTGCTGTGCGTCATGCCCGCGGGGCCGAGCACGGTCGTTTGCATAAACTGGGGAAAGGGCTCGTGCAGGAGGTCCGTCACGAGTAGCATCGCGACCGTCGTGCCGCCGCCGGAGTAGCGTGAGATCGCGCCGGGGAACGTGTCCACGCGTACCGGAGCGGTGTTCGCCGGTTTGGCGCCATCCAATACCTGTGGGACCGTCGGGATCGGTGTCCCTGCTTCGTAGCCAGGGAAGCCGTGTACCGTGAGTCCCGCGTTGTGACTCAGAATGCGGCGAAGGGTGACTTTCTCGTGCACGGTGAATTTGTTATCCGGCACGTGCCACGACGTGAGCTTATTGTTGACATTCTCGTCGAGATCCAGCTTGCCGTCCTGCACCAACCTCATGACGCCAAGCGCGAACGTCGGCTTGCTGATCGAGCCGGCTTGGAAGATGGTCGTGGGCGTGACGGAGTCCGTCCCGCCGGCCTCTTTGACCCCGAACCCCCGCGCCCATACGATGCGTCCGCTGTCGATGACCGCGATGCTAACGCCGGGCACGTGATAGTGCTGCATGCGATTCTCCAGCGTCCATCGGACGATCGAGTCGCCGCGCACGGTGATCGCGGGGCGCAGGCCGTTCACGATGTTCTGGATATGATTCGATGCGACCCGTGATTTGCCGGGGGCGCAGGACGTGAGCGTGCCGGCCGCGACAACGGCGGCGACGCAGTAGCTTATAGACCTATGGCGCATCATCTCGAGGACTCGCTCTCCCTGTTGAGCCGCACGCCCGAGGCGCTCGACGCATTGCTTCGCGATCTTCCCGACACGTGGACGCGGCGGGATGAAGGCGACAAGACGTGGAGCGCGTTCGACGTCGTGGGGCATCTGATTCATTGCGAGCACACGGACTGGATGCCGCGTGCGCGCATGATCCTGGAATCTGGCGATGCCCGGCCGTTTGAGCCATTCGACCGGTGGGGGCACATCGCCGCGGTTCAGGGTAAGTCTATGCCACAGCTGCTCGACGAGCTTTCCGGCATCCGTTCTCGGAATGTCGCCGAGGTGCGGGGATGGCATCTGAGCGCCGAGCAGCTGGCCCGGCGCGGGCTGCATCCGACTCTGGGCCCGGTCACGTTATCCGAGCTGCTGGCGACGTGGGCGGCGCATGATTTGACGCATCTGCATCAGATCGCTCGGGTTATGGCCCACCAGTATCAGGGTACGGTGGGCCCGTTCGCCAAGTTTTTAGGCGTGATGCACTGTCAGGGCCACGGATCCTAGAGCGTCAGCTCCGCCTTGATAATCGGCGTCACGTGCCCACCGACGTCGATGTGTTCACCCTCGAATCGGATGTGTAGCAGGCTCCGTCGTCCCATTTTTGTGCCTTGCTCGCTCACGAAGTTGCCCCGAACCAGCGAGTTTCGCTTCATATAGAGAGCCAGCGGCCCGGTCGAGCTCCCGGTCGCTGGATCCTCCACCACGCCCAAGTCAGGCGCGAACATGCGGGAGTAGGCCCCGGTGGCGGTCGGCGCGAAGGTGAAGACGCACAAAGGATCTGGATAAATTTTTTGGGCGGTCTTCCACGTCCCGGTGTCGAAGTCCGCGCGATCTACCGTCGCTGGATCTTTTACGGGGATGTATAGCGTCGGATTGCCGGCGCTCAACACTTGCGGCGTATAGTTGAGCAGATCACTCGGTGTGAGCGACAGCAGCGCGGCGGCGGTAGCGCGATCCAGTGTCGGGCCGTCTTTGATCGGCGGCGTACGGAGCCAGATCATGGAGCCATCGACGAAAATTGGGACCACGCCGACGTTTTCTTCTACGCAGAAATCCTGTCCTTTGGAGAGCAGGAACGCAGTGCCAATGGTCGGATGGCCGGCAAACTCCATCTCTTTGCGCGGCGTGAAAATGCGAAGACGTGCTACGCACTCTGCGCGACGAGAAGGGACTACGAACGACGTCTCGGCCAGATTCAGTTCGAGCGCAATTTTTTGCATCGTCGCCGCGTCGAGATCCGCTGCGTCTAGGAATACCGCTAGCGGATTTCCCTCTAGCGCATTTTGGGAAAAAACATCAACAACTTGATAGCTATACGACTTGCTCATTCCAGGCTCCGCGTTTGGGACGGCGTCACGCCATAGGCACTCTTCCATACGCGCCGCAACTGCCGCGCATCGTTGAACCCGACGGTCTCCGCCACGCGACTCACCGTCGCCTTGGGATCCTTGAGCAGAGCGCGCGCGGCCTCCAAGCGAATCTTGCTCCGATACTCGGCGATCGACAGCCCGGTCGATCGCCGGAAGGCTCGCGTCAAGGTGCGCGTTCCCATGCGCGCGATGGCCGCGAGCTCGGGAATCCGCGTCTTCCGGTCGACGTTCGCGTTGAGATAGTCCTGCACCCGGTGCACTCCCGAGTGCCCATGCGCCCGATAGTCGAGCAGGACGCTGTCGCGGGACTCCGTCCCGTCGCGCCGCAACGGTACGACCATGTCCCGCGCGACTCGCGCCGCGAGTCGAGGGCCGAAGTGCTGCTCGACGAACCAGAGCGCGACATCGATGCCGCTCGCGGCGCCCGCGCTCGTCGTCACCGGGCCATCGGTGACGAACAGGCGATCGGCCATGACGATCGCCGTGGGGAATCGCGTCTGCAGCACGTGCAGCTGCTTCCAGTGCGTGGTGCAGTGGCGCTCGTGCAGCAGCCCGGCCTCGCCCAGCACGAGCGCGCTCGTACAGATCGCGCACGCGTGCGCGCCGTTCGCGACACTCGTGCGGACCCACTGCACCAGTGGCTCAGGGACCTCGACCGCGCCCGGTATGATGATGAGATCGCCGTGGCCGACGAGGGGCAGGGTAGCGAGCGTGGCAACGGTGACCGTATATCGAGCGCCGGCCGCGTTCGCCTGAGAGAAGGTTTGCAACGGCGCGGCCACACCCATTGGCTCGCACCCGGGAAAATCCACAATGATCACATTGCGCATCAATTCCATACAAAGCTCCGCCGCAAAGCCCAGTATTCGTTCGATGACATCGCCAGAGGTGCCAAGAACTGCTCGATCGCCTCGTCCCAGTAGAGCTCACATGAGCGAATGTTCGATAGGAGTTGTGGAACCGTAGCGGCTCCGCTCAGCACGACATCGACCCACGGGCGCGCCAGTACCGCGGCGATTGCCACCTGATCCGGCGTGGCGTTCACCCGCGCCGCCACCGCCCGCAACCGCTCCCGCTTCGCGTCAGGCTCGGCCAGCCGGCCATTCGCGAGCGCTTCTTTCACCACCACCGTGAGGCCCGCCGCGTGCGCCTCACAGAGCGCTTTCTCGGCGCCTCGCTCGAGGAGGTTCCACGTCGCCTGCACGACATCGAACACCCGCTCGCCATCGCGCCGGACATCCATCGCCCGGCGAATGACGTCCGCCTGGCCGTCGCCGCTTACCGTGAGCCCGATGCGAATTCCCATGGCTCGCAACCGCGCGAGCATGTCGAGCACCTGGGCATCGCGCAGTACCGGACTCTCGGACGTCACCGAGTGGATTTGATAGATCGCGAGATTCGCCCCCAGCTGCCCCCAGCTCTCCACGATCTGGCGGCGCAGCGTCGCGATCGAGTGGTCCTTGATCTCCGGCGGATCCGCGTCCACACGCCAGTCGGCGGTGTAGGTGTACCCCCACTTCGACGCGACCGTGAGCCCCTCGCGACGCGACGCGAGCCAGGATCCGAGGAACGCCTCGCCGCGACCATACGACCGAGCGACATCGATGTAGCGCACGCCGGCCGCATACGCCGCATCGAGCACGGCGTGCGCGCGCGCTTCCATATCGGCGGGAGCATAGTCGCCGTCGAGATCGCGCCCATGATGCAACGTCATGTACCCCGGCCGACCCAACGCCGCGAGCCCGAGGCCGATACGTTGCATACAATCGCGATTGTATGTATCTTGTATCGCCGATTGCATGGGTACAATATATATGACAAACTGGAAACCGCGACTCGCTTCTCGGGCTGGACCGACCTACCGCGCCATCGCCGATGCGCTGGAGACCGACGTCCGTGAGGGTCGGCTGGCGCCGGGCGACGCGCTGCCGACGCAGCGCGACCTGGCCCGGGCCATCGGCGTCAACTTCACGACCGTGACGCGCGGGTACGCCGAGGCGCGCCGGCGGGGGCTCATTAACGCGACCGTTGGGCGGGGGACGTTCGTCGCCAGCCGAGAGGTGCGAGCGAGCGGCGATCATGACATGAGCGTGAATACGCCGCCGATCCCCGACTGGCTGTCGGCGGCGTTTCGGGAGACCCTGACTCGCGTGGCCGGCGATCCCTCCCTCGCGCGGCAGGTCTTGAGCTACGATCTCCGCTTTGGTGATGGCACCATCCGGGATGCCGGCGCCTCGTGGTTGCGCGGCCGTGGTCTCGAAGCCTCGGCCGATCGCGTGGTGCCGTCGGCGGGAGCGCTGCACGGGCTCTCGCTGGTTCTGAATACCTTCGCCCGTCCCGGACACCGGGTTGTCACCGAATCGCTCGCCTATCCGGGTTTGCATAGTGTCGCGGCGGCGGCGGGGGTCCGCCTCGTGGGCGTCGCGATCGATGATGAGGGGCTGATACCGGATTCGCTGGAAGCGGCGTGCAAGAAATACAAGCCCAAGATGCTCTGCTGTGTGCCGTCCTTTCAGAATCCCACGACCGCCGTGATGTCACTGGCGCGTCGTCGCGATATCCTGACGATTGCCAGGCGGTACGGCTTGCGAGTGGTCGAGGATGATATCTGTGGGCCGTTGCTCTCGGAGCCGGCGCCACCGCTCCTGGCCACGCTCGCGCCCGACATCGTCACGTATGTCGGCAGTCTCTCGAAATGCGTCGCCCCGGGCCTGCGCACGGCGTTCGTGCTCGCGCCGACGGCCGAGGAGGCCGCGCGCCTGGACACGACGTTGCGGGCGGCCATGCTGATGCTGTCGCCGCTGCCGTTGGTGGTGGCGTCCGCCTGGATCCTCGATGGCACGGCCAGTCGTGCCGCCACCGACATCCGCCGCGAAGCCGCCGCGCGCACGCAGTTGGCGCGCTCGATCTTGGGCGTTGACCGCGTCGCGGCGCCCGACGGGTCGCTGCACGGGTGGCTCCGACTCCCGGCGTCTTCGACGGTTGCGGCGTTCGTCGCCAAGGCCCAGGAGCGCGGCGTGCGCGTCACGCCCGCGGACTGGTATGTCACGCCGTCGCCGGGCGAGGGCATTCCCGTACCGCGGGCGGTTCGCTTCACGCTGGGCAACGAGCGGGATCGCGCGCGCATCGAGCAGGCGTTGCGCACGCTCGCATCGATACTGGCGCAGGACGTCGGGCCGCGGACGTCGATATGATCCGGATGGCGACCCTCAATGAGGCGGCGACGATCGCCGTTCACCGGGCCGCGATGTTTCATGATATGGGCGAGCTCTCGGCGGCCGACGTCCCCGTCATGATCACGTCGATGACGCCCTGGTTCGCCGAGCGCCTCGCGAATGGCCTGTATGTACACTGGTTCGTGGAGGACGATGCGCACATCGTCGCCGGCGGCGGTGTGCTGCTGCGCGATCTGTGGTCCATGCCCCGGATGCTCATCCCAGGGCGGAATGCGCACATCGGGAATATTTACACCGAACCGGCGCACCGTCGTCGGGGTCTCGCGCGACTCATCATGGAGACCATTCTCGACTGGTGCGCCGGCAACGCTATCGATGTCGTGACGCTCTCGGCTTCGCCTCAGGGCCGAGCCCTGTACGAACAGTTGGGGTTTACTGACGATTCGCGAGCGATGCGTTTGTTCCGTCTTTCAAGTACTGATCGAAAAACTCCAACATATCCCCGAGCATAACGCGCACGTTCGCGGGATTCTGGATGTAGTAGTTCTCGTTCGGGTACGTCTTGTACTTGACCGGCCGATAATGCACCTCGAGCCGGTCGACGAAGATCTTCGAGGCGTCGGAGCGAGGGAATGGCTTGCCCTCGCCGTGGATCAAGAACAGCGGTGTCTTGACCGAGTCGATGTAGTAGATCGGCGAGAGGCTGCGATAGAGCGCCGACGCTTGCGGCAGGTAGCCCAGCTCATAGTGCAGGAGCTTGATGTGGCGCATCTCCTGCTCGTCCGTGAACGCGAGCCAGTCGCCGTAGCCTGAGGCCGCGATGCCGGCTTGGAACAGGCCTGGCGCGAACGCCGACGACGCGAGGGTCATGCAGCCGCCGTAGCTCGTGCCGGTAATCCCCATGTGGGCGGCGTCGATGTACGGAAGCGTGCGTAAGTACGCGACGCCGGCGATGACGTCCTTGAGGTCGCATCGACCCCAGCAGCCGTTGTTCGCGTCCTCGAACTTGGTGCCGTAGCCCGAGCTTCCGCGGATATTCGGCAGCAGGACCGCATATCCGCGCTGCGCGAAGAATTGCGCTTGGATCTGATAGGTGTCGTTGAAGGACGAGGTCGGGCCGCCGTGAATGAGCAGAATGCCGGGCGCTTGTTTGCCCGCCTCCAGCCTGGGCTCATATAGATATGCAGCGGTCTCTATACCGTCGGACGCCTTGAAATGAACCTTCTTTGGGCGAATCAGCACCGCATCACGCCAGGACGGCGCGACGGAAATGGTCAGTCGTTGAGGGTCGCCGCCGCCCGCTGACGGGACGACGTAGAGATCGGCTGGCGCGGTCGGGCTCTCCATCGTGAAGCTGATGTGCGAGCCATCTGGCGACCAGGTCGCATTGTTGATGAATCCCTCGCCGTCCGGTTTGACAAGGACGTGTGACGAGCCTCCTGATGTGGAGACGACTCGGAGATCTTGGGTGCCGTTCCACAGGGAGAGATACAAAATCGATTTGCCATCCGGCGACCAATGCGCTCCGTTTTGATTCGCTGGCTCAGGAGACAGCGGATGGGGCGTGCCGCCGGCGAGTGGGACCATCCAATAGTTGATCCATCCGCTGCGTTGCGAGCGGAAGAGAATGGTGGACCCATCGGGAGAGATCTGCGGATAATTGAACGTGGCGCCGGCGCCGTAGTCGAAGAAATTCGTGTCTTTCGTGACCAAGCGTGAATCGCCACCGGTCGCGTCCATCACCAGCACCTCGTGATCCTGCCAGCGATCATCGAGTCGCAGGTACGCGATCTTCTTCCCGTCGGGTGTCCACGATGGGAAGACGTCATAGCGCGGATCGGACGTGAGTCGCGTGACGGACGCACCGGGAACGCTCACGGTATAGATGTCGTATCCACCTGAACGATCATCCGCGAATGCGATGGAGCGGCTGTCGGGTGACCACGAGTACGAATTGACGTGCGAGCCCAGGTGCGTGAGTTGGATCGCTCGGCCATCGTCGAGCGACGTTACCCACACCTCGGACGCGCCTTCTCCTTTCTTGCTTTCGAGGTATGCGAGCCACTTGCCGTCTGGCGAGTACGTCGGCTGGTGCGGCTGCAAGAATGGGATATCGCCCATGTCCACGTTGAGCGGCGTGGGGAATCCGCCGGTCGCGCTCACCGTCCAGAGGTCGGAGCCGCCGAGCGGCGAGGCGAACATGATGCGGCTGCCGTCGGGCGACCATTGTGGCGTGGCCGTCCCCACGACCGAATGGATCGCGGTCAGGTCTTCGGGAGTGAGCGGACCGGTCTGCGCCGACACTGCCTGCGCCGTGATAAGTACTACAACTACCGCGAATCTCGCCATGATGACGTCTGAGCTCCCGTAGGTGCATTCTTGGCGATCTGCTGTGCCATCTCGCGCAGCAGATCGGCGTTGGTCATCGGCTGCCACCCGTGCCCCTTGTTGGGGCGCCCATATCGAAAATCCCCCGCGTAGTACGGGCCTTTCGTGCTCTCGAGGAAGTCTTCCATGAGATAGACGGCTGGCGCGAGATAGAAATCGTCCATGTCGCCGGTCAGCATGTGAATCTTGCCGACGAGCGATGGTCCGATTTTCGCCCAGTTCTCCTCGGCGTAATACCGGAGATCATACCCATGGTCGCGCATGTAATTCGCGACCTCATGATCGATCTTGCCCGTGTGAAAATCGAACAGCTGCCGCGGATAGCCATCCGCGCCGACGGGTCCGTATGCGGCATTCCAGATGTCGAACTGCGCGCCGGATCGGCCGTGCGTGCCCGAGACGTCTTCCATCTGGCTGATGGCGCGCACGGAGGCGACCGGCTGGCCTTCCGGGGACTGCTGCATCATCCGCTCGGGCGCGCCCGGTGCCGCATTCGGGACCGTGAACGCGTTCGAATCCGCGTAGATGTCGATCAGCTGCCAGCGCCGGAAATCGATGGGATCCGGGTAGAACGTCCATGTCCCGCCGAAAAAGTCGGGGTGATAGAGTTGCAGCGCGAGCGACTCCCAGCCGCCGGTCGAGCCTCCCGTGAGCACGCGCGCGTATGGCTCGCGAATGATCCGGAAGTGGGATTCGACGTATGGGATCAGCTCCTGCATGATCGCATCGCCATACGGGCCATTGTTGGCCGAATTCACGGCGTACGAGTCGTCGAAGTAGGGGGTGACGTGTTGGAACGTCACGAGGATCATCCGCGGCATCGCGTCGGAGATCCATGATTGGTAGAACTCGTAGCCGGTTTCTTTCTTGCCGCCTCCGCCGAACGGGCGCGACGATTCGACGTTTGACCGCGCGCTCGGCGGCGAGAGTTGGATTGGCGCCGGCGGCGGCGACGGGTCGTCGGTGAAGCCGAACGGTGGTTCGAGCGAGAAGTGCGTCTGGACATAGACCACCGGATAGTGAGCATCCGGATGGTCCTCATATCCTTTCGGCAGCAGAATCGTCGCGCCTAGCTCCTGCGGCACGCCCCAGAATTTCGTCAGCAGGTCACTTTTTATTCTGATCCACTTCACCCACTTCGTGTCGTGCGGCGGTTCGAGATCCGGAATCTTATGATCGAGCGCCAACTTGACCTGGAAGCCGCGGCTCGCATCGAGGTGCACCTTCACTGGAGTTGATAGGAGGTTTCCAGGGGAGTACGCCCATCGCTGGCCTTCCCAGTGATCCTGATGCGCCCAGATTGTATGGCCATCTGAGCGATGATAGTGCGTGTAGACATTGAGCACGGCCTGAGCGTAATAGTCACCAGGCGGCAACTCTTTCATGTTCGCCAACGGATATCCTACCGCCTTTGCATCGACTATCGCCGGCTGACCCGGTGCGAGCTGATCGATGTCGATGGCGAAAATCGGCACGCGCCCAGTGCGAAACCGTGCCGACTGGTATGCGGCGATCCGAGGCTCTATGTCAGCGCGCTGGAAGAGCGTGACGAAGAGTCGTCCGGTAATCGGTCGAGCCTCGAGCGACGCGGGAAACGTCACCTCAAAGCGTGGCTGCTGGGCTCCAACGGCCGAGGCCAGCAACCACGCGAGGAAAAGTCTCATTTCGTCGCCACCTTCTTCGGCGCCGGCGCCGCCTTCGGCGCGGGCGCGCCCGGCGGGCCGTGATCCCAATCCTGGGCGCTCGAGATGTTCGGCATACCCCAGTCTTCGCCGTTCCAGCCGGAGAACCCGTCCATCTTGAAGAACCAGGCGCCGGTGTTCGAGTCGGTGATCATGATGAGCCCATCGGCATTCCGCACCATGA
>DASRDS010000248.1:0-3294 GCA_035652495.1 Gemmatimonadaceae bacterium | reverse complement strand
GTCGATCAAAATGCCGATCGCCAATGAGAGGCCGAGCAATGACATCGTGTTCAGCGTAAAACCAAACGCCCACACGGCGATGAACGCCGCGAGCGTGGACACTGGCAAAGCAAGGCCGGTGATAACTGTCGAACGCCAGCTATTCAGGAACACAAAAACCACCAAAACCGTGAGAATCGCGCCCTCGAGCAGCATTTCCTCGACATTGGTCACCGACTGCGACACGCGAACGCCGGCGTCCTGCACGAGTGTCAATTCCACCGCTGGTGGCAGCGTACGCCGAATCTCGGGCAGCTTGGCCTTGATAGCATCAGCCACGCGTGTCGTGGATGACCCCTTCGCCTTCGTGATGTCAATGCCGATCCCGGGACGACCATTGTAGAGCGCGAGAGAGCGAGCCTCGACCACGGTATCCTTAACCTCGGCGATCTGACCGAGGCGAACCTGCCGAGGCCCGCGCTGCGCGACGACGAGTTGCAAAAAATCTTCAGGCGATTGCAGCCGCCCACTGAGTCGAATCGTGCGCTCAGTCAGCGCGCCGTTCACGCTCCCGACCGGTGCCGCCAGATTCTGCGTGTTGAGCGCTTGAAGCACTTCGCCGATGCTGACGTTGGCCGACTCGAGATCGTGCGGCCGCACGTTCACCGCGATCGTACGCGTGTCGCCACCCTCGACGTTGACCTGCGCCACACCTGGGATGCCACGCAACTCCTTCGTGACACCAGGATCCGCGAGAAGCGTGAGATCCGCCGGACTCAACGCCTGCGACGTGATCGCGAGGGACACGATCGGCAGCGCCGACGGATCATACTTCCGAATAATTGGCTCGCGCGTCTCGGACGGCAGTTGATCGCGCACCACCGAAATGGCATCGCGCACATCCTGCGCGGCCTGGTCGACCGTCTTGCCGAACTGAAAAATCACCGTCACTTCGGCGAAGCCGTCGACGCTCGTCGACTCGAGGTGATCGAGGCCGCTGATCGCGCTGAACTGCTCCTCCAACCGGTCGACGACCTCGCGTTCCACCTGGCGCGGGGTCGCACCCGGGTACGGGACCGCGACCGAGATCACCGGTGAGGCGACATCCGGGTATTCGTCGATGTCCGTTTTAAGGAGCGCGAAGATCCCGAAAATGACGAGCGCGATCATCGTCACGGTCGTGACGATCGGCCGTTTGATCGCGAAGTCGGAAATGAACATTATTTCTCGGCGGCGATCTGCGTCACGCGAACCGGCGTGCCTGGCGTGAGGCCCTGAGCTTGGCCGAGCAACAGCGTGTCACCCGCGGCCACGCCAGCGGTGATCTGGACTCGCTCGGCTACTTCATCGCGCAACCCGATTTCGACATCGACGCGCTCGACCTTTCCGCCACGGACTCGCAGCACGCTCGGCTTCAAGTAGCGCGTGTCGATCGCGGAGAGCGGCGCGACGAGGCCGTTCGACGATTGCGTGACGACGCGGCCGGTCGCGAAGAGACCGCCGACAATGCTGTTGTCGGGATTCTTGATCTCGGTGAAAACCTGAACCTGCCGCGTCGTGGGATCCGCGACAGGATTGATCCGAACGATCGAGCCGGTGAACGTGCGGGCGTTGTAGCCGGTGAGCACGAACGAGACCGGGTCGCCGACGTGAACCGTCGAGATTTGCGCGGCGGGAACCGTCGCTTCGAATTGCAGACGGGTCGGGTCCACGACGGTGAACGTCGGGCTGCCAGGCCCAATGACATCGCCCGCGCTCACGTCGCGCTCACTGACGATCCCCGAGAACGGCGCACGAATTTCCGTGTTCGCCAGCGCCTTCTCGGCTTGCACGAAACCCGACTTGGCATTCGCCAGCGCGGTATGGGCCTGGGCGTCCTGCTCGATAACGCCCTCGTGATCGCGTTCCGATATCGCACCTGCCGCCAGCAACGTGTCCATGCGCTTGACCTGACGGTCGGCATGGTCAGCGGCAAGTTGCGCTGTAGCAACGGCGGTTTTGGCTGAGGTATACGAGTCACGAATGGCTGCCGCGTCCAGTCGCGCCAGCACTTGGTCAGCGGCTACGTGCTGTCCTTGGTCGGCCAGCGTTTCCAAGACCGGGCCGCCGACTTGTGCGCGCAATGAGGCATTCTTTTTCGGCGCCAAAGTTCCTGATATCGCCGGGCCGCTTTGCACGAGACCTGTTGCGACTACGGATACGTCTTCGGCGCCCAACTCAATCACACGCGGCGTCCGAGCCGCGCTCTGATCGCCCCGATGACATGCAACGGTCAAAGCCAGAAGCGGCCAAAGGCGTCTCATTTCGCCGCCAAAGGCAGATCCCGAATCAAAGCCGCGCGCATACGAGCCACCTGAAGATTTCGCGCGGCCTGAGCGCGATTGGAAAACGATTGCTGCCGCGCGAGGCGCGACCCGTTCAGCTCGACTAAAGAAGAAAGCCCTTCGCGATACCGCAACTCGGCGATCTGATACGCCTGCACGGCCTGCTGCCCAGATGTCGACACCGCGCGCCAGCTAGCCTCGGCCGCGCGCAACTCGGCGACCGTACTCCGCGCATCGAGCGCCGCGGCATCGCGCGCCTGATTATATCGTGCCTTCTCCGTCTCGAGATTCGCTTGAGCGACCAGGACGTCTCCGTGCGTCTTGAACCCATTGAAGATCGGGACCGATGCCGTCACGCCGATAGTCCAGTTGTTCAAAAAACTGTTCCAGGCCGGCAGCCCACCCGTGGGAAACGCAACCCGCTGATAACTGGACGTAAGCGACAGCGAGGGGAAATATTCGGCTCGGCTCTCCGATAGCAACGCTTGATTCGCGACGATCGCCTCCTGCTCCTCGCGCACGCTCGACCGATGGTCGACCGCCGTATCGCCGGCCGCAAACGGGAGCGTGTCGCTGAGCGACGCAATCACGACGCCGCCCGGCAGATCGATGCTGTCCTCGACGGTCGTGGTGAGCGTCAGCGGCGCATCGAGCGGCAGCCCGATGAGCTGCTTGAGCCGCAAGTAGCGCTCATCACGCCCAGCCTTTGCCTGAACCAGCAAAGGGACCTGGTTGTCGCGCGTCACCTGGCTTTCGAGCAGATCGAAATCCGACGCGTTCCCGACCCGCTTGGCGGTGCGCGCCTGAGCCAGCGTGCGCTCATCCATCGCCATCGTGGAATCGGCGATCGTCACCAGCTCATCGGCGAGCGCCGCATCATAGTACGCCTGAGCCACATCGAACATGACCTGCGCGCGCTGCGCCGTGATCTCCAGCTGGGCCGCCCGCTCGGGCGCCGATGCGGCGTGCGCGGCGGCGAGCATCTGGCCGT
>DASRDS010000247.1:0-2935 GCA_035652495.1 Gemmatimonadaceae bacterium | reverse complement strand
CGACGACAACGAGCCGCGCCTCTCACCCGGCCAGCGCATGCTCTACTTCACGAGCGACCGGTCCGTGCTCGTCATGTTCCCGCGCTCAGGCGAGTCGCTCGATGCGCCGACTACTGAGACCACCAACGTGTGGTTGATGCCCGCCTCAGTCCCGCACCGCTAGCGGTACAATTCCGGGAAGGCTGATCAATCGTCAGTGAATCACACATATCCTGCAGCCGTCGCGTCGCATGGCGCAGGCATCGCATGCGCGCGCGGTTGCAGGTACCGCGCAGTGATCGCAAGCTTGCTCCATGAAAACAGGGGTACTGCTTGCTAGCGCGGCGCTGTGGACCGGCCAGCCACAACGTTTCTTGGAGAACGCCGGATCACCAACGTTCATGCCGGACGGCCGCACGATGTACTTCACGCGCGGCGGTGATCACTCGAGCGCCATCATGGAATCCCATCGCGTTGGCGACGCATGGTCGGGGGCACAGGTCGCGCCGTTCTCGAAGGAGGGGTCGAACCAGCAGCCGGCGTTGGCGCCGGATGGGTCGTTTCTCGTGTGGGTTTCGGTACGAGAGCACAAGGCGAATCTGTGGCGCGTCGATCGCCAGGGGTCGAGTTGGACCTCACCGACGCGGCTGCCGGATGCGGTCAACATCGGACCGAGCATCTGGCGGCCGTCCATCGCACGCGATGGCAGCATTTATTTCTTTGTCATCGCGAAGGGTGACAAGGGTCGAACGATGCGACTGTATCGTGCGGCGTGGGAGCATGGTGCGTACGTACCGGCCGTGCCGCTATCGTTTAGCGATGGTACGAAGCAAGACGTGGATCCAGAGATTGCGCCGGACCAATCGTTCATCGTGTTCGCCAGTGCCGGTCGCTCGGCGCCGGGCGATGAGCACGAGCACCTATTCGTTGCTCACCGCCAAGGCGCCGATTGGGGTCGCGTGACACCGTTCCGATACGAGGGAGCCGACAGCACCGCCGACGAGAACGAGCCGCGCCTGGGTCCAGGTGGCCGGACCCTCTACTTCGCTCGCGGCCCGAACGTCTGGTCACTGCGAATTGGGAAGGGGTTGGTCGAGTGAGAGGATGGCGTGCCACACGCCATGCTCGAAGACGTACACGTCAGTCCATCGCTTGCTCGGCACCAACCCCCCGACCACACCGGTCGTGCCATGCACCTGCACCTCGGCCTTCGGAAAAGCGTCAAGCGGCGCATCCGGC
This sequence comes from Gemmatimonadaceae bacterium, assembly GCA_035652495.1. GTDB lineage: Bacteria > Gemmatimonadota > Gemmatimonadetes > Gemmatimonadales > Gemmatimonadaceae > DASRDS01. Next base: position 1,717 of record DASRDS010000247.1, on the reverse strand, counting down.
TTTCCGTGGCGGCCCGCTTTCGCGACCTCCTCGTTGGCATCGGAGAGAACGCCCTTGGTATTGAAGCCCCGGTAGTCGGAGGCGAGCAGACAGCGGAGAAACGTCGTATCGCCGCGCACGTACGCCGCGCTCCACGCGCTGTCGACACGGCGAACGGAGGCGGCGTCCAGGTGTTGGTTCGGCACCTGGTGATCCTGACACGACATCGCACGGAGCAACAAGAGTGTGAGTAGCATGTCCGAAGAGTGCGGGGCAGGCTATTCGACTCGCGATCGTTATTCAGCCGTCCGCGCGGATCGTGCAGTCAACGCGAGCGTATCCGCCGCCAGCCTCTCGCCGCTCGGGAGCGCGCTGTCGGCGCTGACGGTTGCTGTCAGGAACCCGGCAAAAAGAGCGGCGTTGGCAACGTCGCCGAGTATTGCAGCGCGGTCGGCGGCATGCCGAACTGCTTCTCGGCGTCCTCGGCCAGCATCACGTCGCCACCCCGACGGAGCGCCGCGCGCCGGACGCGTTTCGCGAGTTGCAGCGGCTCGTGGCCCGCGGGGTCCAACGCGTATGGCTCCGAGCTATCCAGCCGCTGCAACAAGTCCATCACGAAATCGTAGGACCGCGCCACGTAGGCCGCGATATCGTTGTCCGGGAGATCCCAGCGGCTGTTCTCGGACACGAGCTGCACGATCCGCTGCCATGATTCCGTGTCGGTGACATAGACCATACCGCGGAAAATCCGACGGTTGGTCTGCGTACTGAAAATCGTCGGACTCAGGATCCGGTCGAGATGCTCGTCCGAGCGCGAGTGATCGAGGAGCAGTAGCTCCACGGCCCGGTGGCCGGGACGCTCACCCAGGTGCCCCTCGAATCGGCTCTCCCAATAGCTGTGCCCCAGGCCAATGGTCGTCGAGGTCAGCGCGAGCTGCCGCGGTACGAAGTAGTTGTGGGCGACGACATCGGCCGCCAGGTGCGCCAGGTATCCGAGGCCGAACGCGCGCAACGGGCCGTCATTCGCCCCGTCGTAGATCTCGAACCCGACATGCCACGAGTGACAATGCCGTCCGACCGGGGCGTACTTCTTCGCCATGCTCGTATCGGCGGCGATCGACCCATAGAGGAAGTCGTATGGAAACGCTCGCAGCAGATCCGAGATCGCCGCGGGCAGGAGGCCCACGGAGCGCATAACGGCCTCACCCAGGAACACGTGGGTCCCGGGCGTCCACGCGTACGCCGCCGTCGGCGTGAGAGCCACGACGACGACGGCGATGACGACGAGGAGTGCTACGTACTTAAATCCCAATTCGGGAACGGCGGAGCCGTTTCCGGAGCGATTTCAGCTCCCCTTCAACGGTACGGTCGATCGCATCGCGAGCGGTCTCGACATATTCGGCCAACCGCTCCTTGATGTCGTCGCCGTTCGGGAGCGCGTCGAGCCAGGCTTCGCTGCGCTTGCGGGCGCGCGTCGCGGTGTCGCGGGCTACGTCGCGAAAACGTGGGCTGCGGCGGGGCCGGAGCAATAAGGTCGCTGCTACCCCGACGGCCGCGCCCACCAGGGCCGCGGCCAAGACATCCGTCTGGACATCCGGGTCCGCCATCCGCCGTCTGAGGCGGGGGAGCCGTTCTTTAAGTGTGTTCTTCACGCCGTTGGCCTCGGATTCGTGGCTGTGCGCGTCGCCCAGGTGATCCTTCATGGTCGTCGCCATTATTCCTCCCATTTTCGCCATTT
>DASRDS010000246.1:0-8750 GCA_035652495.1 Gemmatimonadaceae bacterium | reverse complement strand
TGGCTGCACGCGGCGGCCAAGACCATGGCCAAGTTCGTCGAGCGAGAGTGGAAAGACTATCGATCCCTATGACGATGTGCGTGACCGACGCGATGACTTGCGAGACGATTTGCGGGATGTTTTGCGCTTCGGCACCTTCGCACCCTTCTTCCGCGCTTCGCTGAGCCCGATCGCGATCGCTTGCTTGCGGCTCTTCACCGTGCCGCCCTTGCCACCGCGGCCAGACTTGAGCGTCCCGCGCTTCCGGCGCCGCATCGCGCTCGCCACGCGTTTCGATGCGGCCTTCCCATATTTGCGTGCCATAGATACCTCCTGGTCGCGCTCGATGTAGTGCAAGTGATACGCCAGTATCCGTGTCGCGCGTATTGTCGTCTGTCAGATGCGATGATGTCGGCCCTCCGATCCTGCCGGCGCACGCCGGGATTCTCCGCGCTGTGTACGCTGTCGATGGCGATCTCTCTCGGGTTCGCCGCCGCGACGTTCGCGGTCATCGACTCCGTGCTGTATCCGTACATCCCGTATCCCGCGTCCGACCGGCTCATACGGGTCATCCAGTGGGGAGACGGCATCAATGGCCGCGCGACCGCGGCCGATAAGTATCACGCGCTCCAAGCGGGCGCGAACGCGTTCAGCGACATCGCGGCCATGGCGTGGAGCGACGGGTTCGTCGAAAGCGGCGGACAAGGCGAATCGCAGTGGGTGGCGCGCGTCACGCCGACGTATTTCCGGACCGTGGGCGTCGCGCCGGGACTGGGTCGCGTGCTGACTGGAAACCCGGCGAGCGACGAGGGGACGGCGGTCGTCAGTTATAGCCTGTGGCAGCGATGGTTCGCGGGCCGCGGTGAGCTGCGCGGCGCGATGATCACCGTCGATGATCGCGCGTACGCGATCGTCGGCGTACTCCCACCGGCCGCCATGGGACCCGATGTCTATGTGCCACTTCCGCCGGGCGACGAGTCGGTTCAACCTTGGGCGTCGCGCCTCATGCCGGTCGTCCGCCTCAAACCCGGATTCGACCCTGAGAAGGCGAACGCGGAGCTCCGCGTCATCGCAACACGGCTCGAAGAGCGGTTCGGCACCGGCCGGCGACCATTCTCGTACTCGCTCCAGCCGTTCGCCCAACCCTCGCGCTCGATTCGTTCGGCTCACGTCATCTTGGCGGCCGCGGGCTTCGTCGTGCTCTTGGTCGCGTGCGCGAACGTCGCGACGCTCACGCTCGTCCGGAGCATGTCGCGGTCGCGCGAGTATGCGCTGCGCATGGCATTGGGGGCGACGCCGGCAACCCTCATCCGCCTGCAGCTCGCCGAGACCGGCGCGCTGGTCCTGATCGGTGGCGTAGCCGGACTCGGGCTCGCGGCATGGGGCACGCGGCTCGCGGTGGGATTGCTGCCGGCGGGTGACATCTCCGTCGGCGCGCTTCCACCGCATCTCACCTGGCACGTCGTGCTCTGGACTGCGCTCGCGGCCGCGCTCAGCGCCGTCGCGGCGGGCCTGCTTCCCGCGTGGCGCGCGACCCGTATCGTGGTCGCCGAGCCGCTCAAGAACGGCAGCGCGACGACGAGTCAGCCCACGCCGCGATTCAATACCGCGGCCGTGATCTCCGTGGCGCTCACGATGACGCTGCTCATGGCGACGGGGCTCCTGCTCGAGGCCATGCGACACGTTGGCGGCTATCAGTTCGGATTCGACACCAATCGCTTGCTCTCGGGATGGGTCGACCTGGGTCGCGACACGACAGGCCGAGCGCGGCATGCGAGTGAAATGCTGGGCCGCGTGGCCGCATCCTCGGGCGTCGGTGCCGCGACGATGATCGGCTACATGCAATCCGGCGACGGCGTCGTTCAGTCGACGGCCGCGGGCGACGCCACACGCACCGAGATCTGGCGAACCTACTACGCCACCGATCCGTACGCGCTCCGGACACTCGGCGTTCCGGTCATCGCGGGTCGCGACTTCCTGATGGGCGATGCCGCGGGCGCGGGCGCCGTCATCCTGTCCAGCCGCGCCGCCCGCGCGCTCTTCCCGCACGGGGGCGCCGTGGGTGGTTTCGTTCGCTTCGGCAACGAATCCACTCGTGCGACCTGGCTTCCCGTCGTCGGCATTGCCCGCGACATAACGCTGGGCTTTTCCCGCGATCCCGACGAGATACCCGATCCGGTGATCTTCGCCGTCTCGCCAGAGGCGAGTACACGATACCGTCAGCTCATCGTCCGCGTGACCGGCACCCCGGTATCGACCGCCCTCGCCGTGCATCGGTCGATCAGTGGACACGTGAAGCCGTGGTCCACCTACTACCGAAACTCGTTAGCGGACCAAGAGCGCCTGGCCGGCCTCTTCGGCACCCTGAGCGCACTCGCTCTGTTCCTGACAGCCTTTGGCGTCTACTCCATTATCGCCTACACCGTCAGCCAGCGCCGCCGCGAATTCGCCATTCGCCTGGCACTCGGCGCCGCCCCCCCATCGATCGTCCGCCGCGTCTTCCACGACGCGACCGTGACGGTCCTCGCGGGCACCGCCAGCGGCGCGTTTGCGTCGCTCTACGTCATGAAACTCCTGACGGCCTACCTCTACGACGTCAGACCCACGGACGCCCGCGTACTCGTCGCGGCCGAGTGCGTCCTGATCGTCGTCAGCCTACTCGCCGCCCTCGGGCCGGCGATCACGGCGATGCGCGCCGAGCCCTTGGAAGTCCTGCGCGCGACCTAAGAGACATCCGTCAGGACAGCCAGCAGACGGGAGTCAGCTACGTTTGGCGCCATGAAATCACTCCCATGGAAATTCGCCCTCCTGCTGAGCGCATCAAGCGCCAGCGCCCTGCTGGGTCAAGGACCGGGCAAGACGGTCGCCACGCTCAAGTACGTCAAGAATCGCATGGACTCGTCCACGGTCAAGCTGCCCGCCGGCACTCGGACCGTGATCTTCACGGGTAAGGACGGCGGTGTCGATTGCGCCAACATCTACCTGTATTTGGACGATGGTCGGACGTCGGCGTCCCTCCGCGACAGCCCGATTGCGGACAGAACTTCGATGAGCGAGGCGCTCGATCAGTAAAACCCGAAAAGCACCTACGTCTCAGTGGAAATCCACTGTCAGGCAACAGGAGCCACGGGACAACTGATCGTGTCGGCCCGATAAGCGCGCCTATGTCCCGAGACCGAGATGCCGCGTCAGCCAGCTGGCCATGACCAAGAAATACTCGGCCGACTCAGGCTTCTCGTTCTCGAGAGAGCCCTTATCCCAGTCCATCGTCTGCTTCACCGGAAATGACAGCACGTGGTCCGCGTTGGCGATCACGTAGTAGCTGATGTTCGGCTTCCGAGCGGCGATGGGCTTGAGCCGCGCGACCGATGCGGCGACGGGGACCCAGGGGTCAGCACCGCCGTAGAAAATGAGCAGGGGGATACGCACGGCCTCGAGCGGCGTGATGGGATCGTAGTCCATGACTCTCAGCCATGCGGTGTCCGGCGTGGTCTTTGGCAGCTCGTCGGTATCCCGCGGAAACGCGTCGTTATACCAGTGTTGATGCGTCGCCTGCCGCGTGGCCGCGAGCGTCGCCTCGTACGAGCCATGCCCCGCGCTGTACGCGGCCTGCGTCCGCCGCAGCGCCAACGCCTGGTCGAGCGCCTCCCGCCCGTAATTGCGCACCGTGAACAAATTCGAGACGGCGAACGTCATCTGGTCGGCCGGCGTGACGAGCGGGGCCGAGCAGGCGATGGCGAACGCGGCGTCCGATGTCTGACTCGCGGCGAGGATCGAGAGCCAGCCGCCCTGGCTCAATCCCCAGAACCCGACGCGTTTCGGGTCGATCCGCGGCGTGTGCTGGAGCGTATGCAAAGCCGCGATGCCATCGCTCGCCAACTCCTGAAATGTCTGGTGCTCGGCGTTGCCAGTTGACTGACCACTGCCGCGCCTGTCGAATACGAGGACGGCCACGCCGATCGCCGGCAAGCCGGTCGCGAGCTGCTGATACAGCGCAAATTCGCGCGTCGGCGCCTGCGCGCCCCAGAATACGACGACGGCCGGCACGTGATCGCCATGCTCTGGCATATACAACGTGCCACTCAAATGCACGTCGCCATTCGAGAACTGCACGGGCTGCTGCGTGAGCCCCGGAATCGGATCAGCGTGATATCCGCTGTCGTTTGACTGCGCCTCGACCGGCGCGATCGAGAGACAAAGCGTGGCGCACGCGCCGGCGAGCATTCTGCTGAGAGGAGGCATCCGGGCCCTACGGACCCGGACGCTCTTAGTTTCGCCTATCGTACACCAACTTCACATGGATCGGCGTCCGACTCGCTCCACTGAGCGGCGTGATCGTCACATCGCGGGTCAACGTCCGACCGTCGGCCGACGGGTACATGAGCCCACGCTGCCGCGCGACGGGTTGGCCCTGCGCCGAGATCTCGGTCGCGAAGGTCACCGTGTCTCGACGATGGGTGAACGTGGTATGCATACTCGAACCGTCGGGCAGATCGATGGTGGTCGCGCTATCGTGGAGCGGCACCGGATAGGTGAACCGCTCGACCTTGTCTCCGCCCATGTCGGACGTCACATCCATCTCGTAGACCGAGCCAACGCGCTTGATGACCAGCGAGTCAACCGTCGGGGCGGGAAACGATCCGAACGTACTCTTGTGGACGTTGACGACCCACGTGCCGGCAAGGTCGGTCAACGGAATCAGGGCGAGAGCCGCCAGGGCGATGAATCGCATGCGTAAGTATCGCTTACCCATGGCGTGAGAACAATCAAATTGTCCTCACCTGGGCGCGTTGATATAGTGCGCCCATGATCAAACTCCAAGCACTGGCCGTCAGCCTGCTGACCGCACAAGCCAATCCGCTCGTCGGCACATGGACGCTCGCGCGCGCCGATGTCCTGCTCCCGAATGGCACGCGCACGGAGGACTATGGGCCGAATCCCCACGGTCTCGTGATCTTCACCGCCGATGGCCATTACTCACTACAGATCTATCGGGCCGTGCGCACCAAGTTCGCATCGGGAGATAAGACCAAGGGAACGCCCGAAGAGTACCGTGACGCGTCGCTCGGCATGAGCGTGAGTTTCGGCCGATACGAGGTCGATGCGGCAACCCAGACGCTCACGCTTCATGTCGATCGGGGATCATTCCCCAACAACGATGACACATCGCCGGTGCGACATTACGAGATCAACGGCGATGAGATCTCGTGGAAAGTGAAGGCACGTCCCGATGGCTCGATCCCGATCACCGTGATCCGTCGGATCCCCTGACGGCGACGGCGTCGATTTCGACTAGTGCGCCGCGCGATGCCGCGGGAAGCGTTACTTGCAGCGTGGTGCGGGCGGGAATGTTCGGCTGGTCCTTGGTGCCGAAGAACTGGGTATAGCCAGCCGTCATCCCCTCGAAGTCCGGCTTACCGTTGGTGGCTGCGTTATACCCCAGGTACACCCGCAGCATCACCACATCGCCCATCGTCAGCTTCTGCGACTCGAGAAGCTTTTGTATATCCTTGAGGATACCGACGGTCTGCGACTTGGTATCCGAGTCGGCCTTCATGTCCGGGTCGAGCCATCCGCTGATATACAGTGTGTTCCCGGCCCAGACGGCCCCCGCGATGGGCAGGCTGCGACCCGTCGGATTTTGACTGGGCGGTAGTGGAATGCGTGATGTTTGCGCTGAGGCGGTCGCGGCGACCAGCAGCGCGGCGGCCACGAAGACTCGATGGGTGATCGTCATGCCGCCAACGTAGAAACGGAGCGGCACCCGCACAAATTGAATTTTCTCACGTCATTCGTGAGCGGGACTTATGTGGACGTGAGCGCCACCACGGGGCTCACGCGGGTCGTGGCGAGCGCCGGCATCGCCGCGGCTGCCAACATCGCGAACGTGAATGTGACCGCGGCTCCCACGAAGATGCTCGGATCGTTGGGACTGACGCCGACGAAGAGCTCCGACAGCGCGTGGGCCAACCACCAGGCGGCGATGGACCCCAGGCCGATGCCCATGATCGTCAGGGCGAGCGCACGCCGCAGGATGTCCGCCAGCACATTGTGTCGGGTGGCTCCGAGCGCCAGCCGGATGCCGATCTCGCGGCGGCGCTGGCGGACGACGTAGGCGAGCACACTATAGATGCCGACCATCCCGAGGATGAGCGCGATGGTCGCGAACATCGACGCCAGAAAGGTCGAGAATCGCGTCGTGCCCACCGATCGCGCCATCCGCGCGTGCATCGTCTCGAGGTCCGAGACGGGCACGGTGGGATCGAGTTGGAAGATGGTCTGCTTCACCGCCGCGGTGAGCGCGGCGGGATTCCCTCCCGTGCGCACCGTGAGGGCAACGTAGTAACTCGGTTGCTGCGCGAATGGCGCATAGAGTTCGGGCATGTCCTCGTCGGGGAGGAGCCCACCCTGTTTGACGGAGGCGACGACGCCTACGATCTCCACCGTGTCCGGGGAGTTGATCAGTGCCAGCCGATGGCCCAGTGGATCACGACCACGGAAGTACCGCCGAGCGAACAGCTCGTCGATGACGGCTACTTTGGGGCCTTTCGCGTCATCGGTCGGAAGCACGCCACGTCCGCGTCGCACCGTGATGCCCATGGTCCGGAAGTATTCGGGCCCCGCGATAACTTGCGTCGCGACGGGCTGGTGGCCCGGCTCGACCGGTGTATCGCCGACGATCGCGAATCCATTCTTCTGTCCGGCGCCGTCGGCTCCGGGCACCGCGCTGCTGGCACTCGCGGTACGGACGCCGGGCAGCGCCGTGAGCTGTTCGACCACTCGACTCACGAACGCGCTCCGTCGCTCGGGCGCCGAGTATCGCCCCTCAGGCAGCGTGATACGCGCCGACAAGACGCCTTCCGGTTGAAATCCAGGATCCGTGTTCGCGATGGTATCGAACCCTTTGACCAGCAATCCCGCTCCGGTCAACAGCACGAGAGCAGCCGCGAGTTGCAGCACGACGAGCCCTTCCTGCAACCGTCGATGCGGCAGCGAACCGGTCCCGCCGCCGGCCTCTTTCAACACACCGGCCAGATTCCCGCGTGACGCGCGCCACGCCGGCAGCACGCCGAAGATGAGCACCGTCACGAGCGACGTGAACGCACAGAAGACAACGACTCGCCCGTCGATGCCCACTTCGGCGAGTCGGGGCAGTGTGGCCGGCGCTAGTGAGCGCAATGCTCTCACTCCCCCACTGGCCACACCGACGCTGAGTGCACCAGCAGCGAGGGCGAGCATCAGCGCCTCGGCCGCAAGCTCACCCACCAGTCGTCCGCGCGTCGCGCCGAGCGCGGTGCGCAGGGCGAGCTCGCGATCGCGCGCCAGGTAACGCACGAGAAAGAGATTCGCCAAATTCGCGGCCCCGATGAGGAGAACGCACGCGGCCGCCGCCAACAGCATGGTCAGGGCGGGTCGTACATCGCCGACGATGCCGTCGAGCAACGGAACCGTCAGGGCTGACCACCCTTTGTTCGTTTTCGGATACGACTGCGCCAACCGCGCGGCGATCACATCCAGGTCGTGTTGTGCGCGCTCCTGCGTGACTCCTGGATTCAAGCGGCCAACCACGCGCAGATAATGCCCCCAACGAATGACCTCCTCGGCACTCTTGAAGCTCAGGCGTGTCCACAGCTCCGCGGTCCCGGGAACGCCGGCCGGCATCACGCCGACGATCGTGAATGGCTGATCGTCGAGCGTCAGCGTTTGTCCGAGCACGGATGAGGCGCCGCCGTAGTGGCGCTGCCAGTACCCGTAGCCCAGCACGACCTCGGCCGGCCCCGTGGAGTCGCGATCCAACACGCGGCCCAACGCTGGCGTGACGCCCAGCACGTCGAACATGTTGGGCGTCGCGAGGGCAGCGGACACGCGCTCCGGCTCGTGCTGTCCGGTGACCGTGTAGTTGTCCTGATAGTACGCCCCCAGTTGGCTGAACACCGTGTTCTGCGTTCGATAGTCCACGTAATCCGCGGGCGACACGGAGAATCGCGGCAGTCCCATCCCCGGATTGCTCTCGTAGATCGCCAACACGCGATCCGGGCTCCGGAATGGAAACGCCTTGAGGAGTACGCCGTCGACGACACTAAAGACCGACGCTGTCGCACCGATGGCGATGGCCATCGTGAGGGTCGCGCCGATCGCGAACCCAGGACTCCCCTTCAGCCGACGCAGCGCGTATAGCACAGTGAGTCTCCGTGACTAAACCAACTGGCCACTTCCGGGTATTGCCCTCGTGCCCGAGCCCCTGTCCGAAAGCACGTTCGAAACCGTCGTCGAGACATACTACCGCCCGCTCTGCGTTTTCGCCGAGTCCTATGTTCGCGCACCGGACATCGCCGAAGAAATCGTGCAGGACGTGCTGTTGTGGCTCTGGCGTCGTCGGCACGAGGTCCGGCCGACGGGGCTCGTGGCGTACGTGTACACCGCTGTGCGTAACCGGTGCCTCAATCAAGTCCGCCACCAACGAAGAGTCGATCGGTGGACGACGAGCGCCAGCGTCGACCTCCGCATCGCGGGCGTCGGCCAGCCCGCACTCGGACCCGACGAGGCGGTGACGCGGCAGGAGGCCAGCGACGAGCTGTGGCGCGCGATCGGCCGGCTTCCCGAGCGACGTCGAGAGGTCGTGATCCTCAGGTGGCTCAATGACTTGAGCTACGCCGAGATCGCGGCGATCACCGGCCTCACGATCAAGGCCGTGGAATCGACGCTCAACAAAGCCATCAAAATGCTGAGGAGGGATTTGGGCGCTACTGGTGCCAGATAGCGCATGGATC
>DASRDS010000245.1:0-5901 GCA_035652495.1 Gemmatimonadaceae bacterium | reverse complement strand
CGCGCAAGCGCCCGTGCCCGAACGCTCGATGAGTCGCACCACCGAGGGCCAGGACCTCCTCTCGTTCCGCTACATGAGCCGCCTCGAAGCCGTCCTCGGCGACAAGGCGCGCAGTGGCCAACAATACGACGCATGGGACGCAGCCTATGGGCCGATGGATGCCGATGGCTATCCCAAACGCCTCTGGGATCGAAAGACCGGCGTGATCGACAAGGATGTCGCCGCATACTGGCGCGACCACGGGGACGATCTCACGTGGTACCTGCGACAGAACTGGCCAAAGGTCGGACCGTCACTGACCGGCCGGCTCCATGTGTACGTCGGGGACATGGACAACTATTACTTGAACCTCGGCGTCTATCTCATGGAGCAGGAGACGGCAAAGCTCGACAATCCAAAGGCGAACTTCACGTTCGAGTATGGCCGCCCCATGAAGCCACACGGGTGGCAGCCGTTCACGAACGCCGAGCTCGTAAAGGTGATGGACGCGTTTCGACAGACGCGAACGACCACGCAGTGACGGTTACAACGGCAGATGCATCCGAGCGAGCAGCGCGGCATACCGCGGGTCGGCGTGCAGGTCGCGAAGCAACGGATCGGTTTTGATCTCCACCAACCCCTCATCGCGCTGCGCATACGCGCGTTCGAGCCACTCGAACGCGCGGTTCGCATCGCCGCGATACGCGTAGACGTCCGCGACCTGGCATGCCGCCACATCGCCATACCGAGCGCTGAAGTCGGCCAAAACGCTGTCGGCCGCATGCTGGCGTCCCTCGCGATAGTAGACGAGCGCCCGTGCGTACTGTTGTAATACGGGATCCCCTGGTTGCTCGGCGGCGCTCGCCGCCTCTTTGATGTGGCCCTGGGCCAGGTAGATCTGCGGGAGATATTCACTCCCCACCGCACTCTGGAATTCCGGCGCGATCGCTTCGAGGGATTTCGCCGCCTCGTCCAAGCGGGCGGCGGAATAGTACGCCATGCCCAACGTCGCGCGCGCGTCAGGGTCGGCGGGGTCCAGCGCCACTCGCCGTTCATCTAACGCGATCGCCTGATCGACGTGACCCAGATCCAAGGCGACAACCGCGGCGTATGCCATGGCGTCAGTACCGCCGGGATCCAGCGCCAGCGCCCGCTGCGCCGACGCGTTCGCCGCGACAAAATTCCATTCGACGAGCCGCTGGCATTGCGCGAGCTGCTCATACGCCTCGGGGAGATTCGGGTCGAGCGCCAGGGCACGCTCGAGGGACCGGTGAGCTTCGCGTAGCCCCGAGTCCTGAGGCACGAATCCACGGTCAACGCCGCTACGCTGCGCCATCGACCGCCACGTCCACGCGAGCGCGTATCCGGAATCGAGGTCGATCGCCTGCTCGATGTAGTGCGCCGCGGCCTGCCAATGCTGCTTGGTCATCGCCTGGTACCGCATGATCTCGCGTCCCCGCAGGAGCGCGTCGACCGCCGCCGCATGAACCGGAGCGTGTTGCGTCAACCGGCCGCGATCAGCGGGCGACAGCCGCACCTGCACAGCTTGGGCGACGGCCGACGCGACATCATCCTCGATGCCGATGAGGTCTTTCGAGGGATAGTCGAAGTCCTGCGCCCACACGTGACTCTGGTCTCGGACGCGAATGAGCTGTGACGTGATGCGCAGACGTCCCGCATCGCGCCGCACGCTGCTCTCGAGCGCGTAGCCGACGGACAGCTCGCGTCCGATCTGGTCGATCCGCTTGACGCTGTGCTTGTACCCCATCACGGACGTGCGCGCGATGACGCCGAGTTTTTCGGGACGCAAGCGCCCGAGCTGAGAGATCAGCTCCTCGGTCAGGCCGTCCGCCAAATAGTCCTGACCGGAGTCGCCCGTGAGGTTGTCGAACGGCAACACGGCCAATCGGATCGACGAACGGGGCCGCTGCAGAATGATTCCGGCCACCAACACGGCGGCGATGGCCACGATCGCCACGATCGTAACCCCGATGATGGTGCGACGATTCTTGCGGGCAGGGTGCGAGGGTACTGAGTTGCCGTCGGCGGTTTCGGGCGTAACAGCGACGTCGGCGGAGAGTCGGTAACCGCGGCGAGCGACCGTCACGATCAGGCCTGAGTCCTTCCCGTGCTCGGCAAGCGCCTTCCGCAACAACGACATGTTTTGCGTCAGATTGCCTTCTTCAACGAAGGTGTCGGGCCAGACCGCCTTCATGAGTTGCTGCTTCGTCACTGTCTGGTTCGGGTGTTCCAGCAGAAAGGCCAGAATGTCCAAGGCCTTCGGTGTGATGGGAATGAGCATCCCATCCCGGGTCACCACACGCTCAGCCATGTCGAACCGGAAAGGTCCGAACCGATATGCATCGGGCATTGAGAAATAATTGAGCGATTTCTTGAGGACGAACAACCTGAGTTGAGGATAGGCTCGTCGCACACTTCCACACAGGAGCAGCGCGATGAGTACCATTTCCACGAAAGACGGGACCCGGCTCTACTATAAGGACTGGGGACGGGGTCCCGCGGTTGTGTTCTCCCACGGATGGCCGCTCAATGCCGACGCGTGGGACGGACAGATGTTGTTTCTCGTGCAAAACGGCTTTCGCACGATCGCGCACGACCGGCGCGGTCATGGACGTTCGAGCCAGTCGGCGAACGGCAACACGATGGATCAGTATGCCGACGACCTGGCCACGGTCATGGAGCGGCTCGACCTGCGGGATGTCACGCTCGTGGGCCACTCCACCGGCGGCGGCGAGATCACCCGTTACATCGGACGTCACGGCACCTCCCGCGTGGCGAGCGCGGTCCTGATCGGCGCCGTTCCGCCGTTCTTGCTCAAGACGCCCGCGAATCCAGACGGATTGCCCATCGAAGTGTTCGATGGCATCCGCGCGGGGCTCGCCAAGGACCGCTCGCGATTCTATAAGGAATTCGCGATCCCGTTTTATGGCGCGAACCGACCAGGGACGAACGTGTCGCCGAGTCTGCTCGACCAGTTCTGGAGCTGGAGCATGCAGTCCGGGCTCCTCAACTCCTATGAGTGCGTCCGAGCCTTCTCCGAGACCGACTTCACGGAAGATCTGCGACGGTTCGACATCCCCACGCTCTTGCTCCATGGCGAAGACGACCAGGTCGTGCCGCTGAAAGAGTCGTCGATGAAATCGGCGCGACTGATCGACGACGTCAGGGCCATCTATTACCCCGGCGCTCCGCACGGCTTGACCGCCACGCATCAGGACCAAATCAACACGGACCTGCTCCGTTTTGTTCGCAGCTCGCGGCTCGTCACTGCCTCAATCGCATAGGAGAATAGCCATGAAATTCGTGATCATTGGCGGCACGGGGCTGATCGGATCGAAGCTCGTTGCCAGCCTTCGCGAGAACGGTCATGCCGTCGTGCCGGCGTCGCTCGACACCGGCGTGAACACGCTGACGGGCGCTGGCCTCGAGGCCGTGCTCGTTGGCGCGGACGTCGTCGTGGACGTTTCCAACTCACCGTCGTTCGAAGATGCCGCCGTGCTGCGCTTCTTCGAAACATCGACCCGCAACCTGCTCGCCGCCGAATCCAAAGCGGGAGTGCGCCATCATATGGCGTTGTCGATCGTCGGCTGCGACCGGCAACCCGACAGCGGCTACATGCGCGCGAAGGTCGTCCAAGAGACGCTGATCCGAGCATCGACCATCCCGTACACCATCATCCGCGCGACTCAGTTCTTCGAGTTCTTCCCGCGTATTGCTGATGCGGCGACCGACGGGACGACGGTGAAGATTCCGCCGGTGCTGTTTCAGCCGATGGCGGCCGAGGATGTCGCGGTTCAGCTGTGCGGCGCCGCCGCCTTGAATGCTCCCCGCATGGGGGTCGTCGAAGTGGCCGGGCCCGAGCGGTTTCGATTCGACGAGTTCATTAGAATGGGACTCGAGGCACGCCATGACTCGCGGCAAGTCGTCGCGGACCCGGCGGCGCGATACTTTGGCGCGGAGCTGAACGAGTACTCGCTCGTGCCAGCCGATGGGGCCAAGCTGGGCGATATCCGATTCGAGGACTGGCTAACCGCCACCGCGCCATCGGAAACGCCGGAGCCCAAGATCACTCCGGTGATCACGCACGATCTACCGGACATCGCCGGCAAGGAAGCCCTGATCCTCACGGTCGACTATGCGCCGGGCGCCGCCGACATGCCGCACCGTCACAACGCCGATGCGTTTGTCTACGTGCTCGAGGGTTCGGTCGTCGAACAGGTCAAAGGCGGGGAACCGGTGACGCTCACCGCCGGCCAGACCTTCTACGAAGGTCCCGACGACATTCACCTGGTCGGCCGCAATGCGAGTAGCACCAAGCCAGCCAAGCTCCTGGCGATCCTGGTAAAGGCCAAGGGCGCGCCGCCGTTGGTACCGGTCAAGTAGCATGCGCGACAGCGGGCTATCCGGGTGCTTCATGCGACCCGAGATAGCCCACTGTTTCACTGTAGATTTTCCAGTGCCTCGCTGGCACGGGCAATCACGCCCGCGAAGAATTCCACGTGCCCGTCAACGTCTTCGTGTGTCTGGCAAACTGCACAGGGAAGCCCCGATGGCCTGACGTGCACCTGCTTGGCGCCGTGATAGCCATCTAGTCGCGCCGCGGTGATATTGGACTCGATGAGCACACGATGCTTGCGAGTCTCGATCATTGCGGCCGCGATGGGCGTGGCTGTGCCACTGGGTGCGCAGGATATCGCCGGGACATGGCAGGGCACCCTCTCGGCGTTCGGCTTACCGTACCGCGAACTGTTCCGGATCACGAAGACATCCGGCGGATGGACCGCGGCTGGATACAGCTTGGACGAGGAGTCAGAGGCCGACAGCGCGTCGAGCGTCGTGCTCAACGGGTCGCACGTCACGATCACGCTCCGTCCGCAGCCGCCAGAGGATCCCGCCGGTTCGACCTATACGGGTGAGCTCGACCACGGGGCGCACACGCTCACCGGAACCTTGTCGGCATCTGGCCAGACATTTCCGCTCAAATTGCGCCATGTCTCATCGAAAGAGGCGTGGCCGCTGTTGAAACCACACACGGCACGGTTCGTCGCGGTCGACACCAATGTGAAGCTCGAGGTCCTGGATTGGGGCGGGTCAGGACCGCCGATAGTCTTCCTGGCTGGACTCGGCAATACGGCTCACGTCTTTGATGAGTTGGCACCGCAATTCACGTCACGGCACCATGTCTATGGGATCACCCGGCGAGGATTCGGCAAGTCCAGCGCGCCGACGCCAACGGACAACAACTACACCGCCACCCGACTCGGTGACGATGTGCTGAGCGTGCTCGACTCGTTGCATCTCGCCAAGCCCGTGCTCGTCGGGCATTCGATTGCCGGGCAGGAGCTGAGCGTGATTGGCTCGCGGCATCCCGACCGGGTTGCGGGATTGATATATCTCGATGCCGGGTACTGGTATGCGTACTACGACAGCACGGAGGGGAACTACTTCCTGGATCGGGCCGAGCTCCAGGACAAATTGCGTCGCCTGAATTTGTCGCTCTCGATACACGATACGAGAGCGATGATTCATTCGCTGCTCGACGGCGACCTGCCGCGCATCGAGAAGGATCTCCGCAACTGGCTCGACCAAATGCAATCCGTGAGTGACTCCACGCCCGCGCAACCGAATTCGGCGATCAACGACGCCATCCTCTTTGGTGGGGAGAAATTCCGTCACGTGCTGGTCCCGGCGCTGGCGATCTTCGCGGTCCCGCACGTCGACCAGGGTGATTCGGTGAGTACGACGCAGCAGGTGAACGCGTTCGCGGCCGGGATCCCATCGGCGCGCATCGTGCGACTCCCGCACGCGAATCATTTCGTCTTCCGATCGAACGAAGCCGATGTGCTCCGCGAGATGAACGCGTTCCTGGCGACGCTCAGCCCCTGACGCTACTTGCGGCTG